>JAUMXX010000037.1:9347-10945 GCA_030535285.1 bacterium
GACTCCATTGTTTTTGGGTTTATCTGCCCCACATCAATTCCACCGGAGGTGACAATTGCCTCTTCAATGGGTCTTAAATCAATTGCCTCTAAACACAACCGCTTAATAAGTGCTGTTAGTCCCTCACGCTGTTTCTTTGTTATCTGATTAGCCTTTGTATTTTTAGGAATACCGCTTAAACCGACAATTACCGGAATAAGACTTTTTGGAAGCAAATCTCCAAGGCAATTACAAAAATCCCTACCTGAATACAAAGAGAAATCCTTTAAAATCCTCGCATCCAACTGTTCATGCGTCAGTGCGGGTTTAAGATCAATTTCAAAATTGTACGGAACATCCGGCAAATCACGTGTGTGCGCACTGGCACTCAAAACCAACGGTCCGGTCATACCAAAATGCGTAAACATCATCTCGCCGAACCCTGAAAAGACCTTCTTTCCGGTCTGTGATTGGTAAACATTAAGTGCAACATTCCTCAACGAAAGCCCCTGAAGTTGTTCGCACCAACCCTCACGCGCCACAACCGGAATCAAAGATGCAATCGGCTTAATTATATTATGGCCCGCCTCCCGCGCTATTTTATAGCCCGAACCATCCGACCCGGTGGCAGGATACGAACAGCCGCCCGTTGCCAACACCGCACCGTCACATTCAATCCTTGTTCCGTCACAAAGCAGAACACCTTTTACAGCCGAATCCTCTACCAAAATTTTTTCTGCTTTTCCGGTTTTAAAAACTGCACCGCTTTTTTTTGCGTTTTTTACAAGTGCATCCGCTATATCCATTGCCCTGTCGGATTTCGGGAATACGCGATTTCCCCTTTCGGTCTTTAGCTGAACACCACAGCCTTCAAAAAAAGAAATCGTATCCTGTGCAGTAAAGTTTGAAAACGCGGAGTACATAAAACGCCCGTTCTTAGTCATTTGTGAAATAAACTCTTCAATATTACAATTATTCGTTACATTACATCTGCCCTTGCCGGTAACCAATATCTTTCGTGCAGGTCTTGGCATATGTTCTAAAATAATAACCTCAAGACCTCTTTTCGAAGCCTCCGCAGCCGCTACGAGTCCCGCTGCACCCGCCCCGATAACAACAATTTTTTTCATTATTCCTTATCCCTTACTTATCATACTTATATATTAATCACTTTTAAGGAAATAATCAAGACGATATAATTTTTGCCCTATCTTTCGACAGGGCATACTCTATTTTTTGAGAAACCTTTTAACTCTCGGATGAAGTCTTCTTAGATACATCGAAACAAGACGCGTAACGCATATATCATAAACAATAAAAACTAAATTAACACCGACTGCCGCAATTAAAATTGCATATTTAAGTGTTCCGAAAAGGCCCTCTATCCCAAAGCCGAAGAAAAACACAAGAACCAATGAAACAATCGCTGCTGCGAGATTAAGCAAAACAACCTTGATAAACCACTCTAACACCTTATTATTAATATACCGTTCAATAATACCCTTTAAAATCGGATAATATCCAAAAAACAAACAATATACTACCTTTGCCTCGTTCTCTGCAGTAAAAAAACTCACAATTGCCGTAATAACAAAAACCAACGTTGCCCATTTAGGACT
>JAUMXX010000038.1 GCA_030535285.1 bacterium
GGCCTCATTATAGCAGGGTATTTGAATAATAAGTTTCATAATTTTCTCCTTAATCGTTGTAAAGTTGTTCATATTTAATGGTAATTTACAATTTTTACGACAATAAATTATACCATTAATTGCATAATTCCACAAGTGTTTTATTTTTGGGACCCATCGGTATTTTGTATATAAAAATATAAAGACCGTCAAATGAAAATTCTTGACGGTCTTTTAAGATTTAAATAGTATACTTTACCATTGTACCTTCCAGCGTTCTCTATAACCTGTTGTTGACGATATCTTTGTTTTTGCGCGGCTTTTTGTGCTCTGGGCGAGTCGGTGAAGATATTTGTCAAATTCCGCGTTGTCAAGAGGGAGTTTTATTTCACAGTTTCCTTTCCAACTTGAAAGATATGCTGCATTTGAAAGCATTAATTCAAAAATCCCCTCTGAACCCGGTGACAAAAGTTCCTCGTTATAAAGCACTGCGTTTGCAAAGTTTTGTAAAATTCCTTTATGTCCGGCTTCGGGTGTTTGTGATGTTATTTCGGTGTATTCCGATTCTATCTTCACAAAACTTTCTAAAGATGATTCACAAACCTCGCGTTCATCGTTTTTTAACTTCCACCATTTAAGAGTTGCGTTTTCAACAACAATTTTTCCTAAGGTTCCCGAAATCTCCAAACGATTTGTACCGGGGTATTCACCGGTTGAGGTAATAAATGTGCCGACCGCACCGTTTTTATATCGGGTAATAATTGTTACATCGTCTTCAACCTCGATATTATGATACTTGGCAACATCACAAAATGCGATTACACTTTCGGGCATACCGCAGATCCACTGCCATAAATCAAGATTGTGCGGGGCTTGATTGATAAGCACTCCGCCGCCTTCGCCTGCCCAGGTAGCACGCCAACTTCCCGAGTTATAATAGCTTTGTGTCCTATACCAATTAGTAACTATCCATATTGTTCTTTTAAGTTGACCAAGTTGACCGTTGCTGACTATTTCACGTACTTTTTTGAAAAGCGGATTGGTACGCTGATTGAACATAATGGCAAATTTCTTGCCCGATTTTTTTGCTGTTTCATTTAGAAGCTTAACCTTTGAAACCGAAATATCAGCGGGTTTTTCAAGCATAACATGAAGACCGCATTTGAAGGCTTCAATGGCAATTGCGGAATGTAGCGGATGCGGCACAGCAATAATTACAGCATCTATTTCATTTGAGTGTAACAAATCAATGTAATTTGTATAGGTTTTCAGATTAGGATAATTTTGTTTAAAGAAATTCAACCGTTGATCATCAATATCGCAAACTGCGGTCAAGGTCATTCCTTCTACGCCGCCCTGGTTAATACACAGTGCATGGGCGGTACCCATATTTCCTACTCCGATTATTCCAACCCGTAAATATTTCATAGTCTGATTATTTAGTTCCCCCATAAGTATTGGATGTATCGGCAAAGACGGTCTTGGTGTTGTCATTCTTTTTTGAGGTGGCAACGCGCTTCATTAATTCTTCATAATAAAGGTCCTCATCAAACGGTAGTTCTATTTCATGACCTAAGAATGCAGATAGGTGCATTGCGTTTGAAAGGGTTAGCCCGTTTATACCTTCTTTTCCTTCTGCTACCAGTTTTCCGCCATTTAAAATAGCATCAGCCCATGCGTTGAGAACACCGACATGATTCGGGTTTTTTCCGTCTGTTTCAACCTCGCACTTGGTGCTGTTTACCGTTTTAAAGGGGATAGTGTTTATTTTAGAAAATTCGGGTTCACTCATCTCGTATTCTTCCATGAAGAGTTTATCATTTTCAACAATGAACTTTGCTCTGTCCATCTGAATTTCGAAGCGGTTTGTACCGTGAGCATCACCCGTTGAGGTCACAAATACACCTGTAGCCCCGTTAGCATATTCGACGTACGCCGTAACATCGTCTTCAACCTCAATATCATGCCATTTTCCAAAGTGCAGATGAGCATGCACTTTTACAGGCATACCGCAAATCCATTGCCATAAATCGAGCTGGTGCGGACATTGATTGAGCAGAACTCCGCCGCCTTCGCCCGACCAGGTTGCACGCCAACCGCCCGAATTATAATACGCTTGGGGGCGGTACCAATCGGTAATTATCCAATTTGTACGGCGTATCTCACCGTAATTACCTGATTGTACTAACTCTCTGAGTTTGCGGTAAACACAGTTTGTTCGCTGATTAAACATCATACCGAAAACAACCTCAGGATGTTTTTCTGCCTGTGCGTTCATTTCTCTAACCTGTTTTGTGTAAACACCTGCAGGTTTTTCAACCATTACGTGAATGTTTCTTTTAAAACACTCAATTGCAAAAACGGTATGGTCATAGTGTGGTACTGCAATCAAGCAGGCATCAATTTTCCCGCTGTCAAGCATTTCCAAAGCGTCGGAATAATACGAAATATTTTCACCATACTGTTGCTCTTTTGACCATTCGAGACGCTCGGGATTATTATCCGCAATTGCGCTGATTTCAATATTGGGGCACTCGCCGGTTTTGATATTATACGCATGTCCCGAACCCATATTTCCGATTCCGATAATACCTAATCTGATTTTTTTATTCATAATTAAAAACCTCTTGATTTCAAATAATTATAACTTCTCTTTAGACAGTCAAAAGGATTTTCACCGTTGCAATCATCCTGCTCGACTAACATATATTTCGTTCCCGCGGCTTCTGCTTTTTCAAAAACGCGGTCAAAGTTTATGTTCCCTTCGCCCAAAACCGACATTTTTCTGCCATAGGCAAAATCCTTAAGATGTATACACGGAACTCGACCTGAGAGTTTTTCAAGCCAATATGCAGGGTCACCGCCGCCGGCTTGTATCCAAAAGGTATCTAATGTAAATCCCATTTGCTCGGGAGCGAAATTTTCAGCCAACAGGTCAAGAATTATCTTATCTCCGTGTTTTTGAAATTCGTTATCGTGGTTGTGATACATAAAGTATTTACCGCTTTCGCTTATAGCTGTGCCCACACCGGAATAAACCTTTAAAAAGTTTTCGTAATTTTCTTCCTCGTTCGTTTCGTCAAAACGGTAGTATCCAAGGCCGATGTTTTCGCATCCGAATACAGAATGATCTTTTATAACTTCAGACAAATCATTCTGCAACCTTTTTGGTGGTATATGGGTTATTACACATTTCAGACCGTTTTTGTCAAGTTCCTTTTTCAACCATTCGGCTTTATAATCGCAGGTTCCTGAAATCTGAACATTTTTGTAACCCATATCGGCTACTTTTTTAAGTGTCTCGGAAAAATCATCAAGGTTTGTGCAAAAATCTCTCAATGTATAAAACTGAACACCTATTTCCATTTTTATTCTCCTATATTTATAATAATATTTTTAAAGGCATCACAAGCAGTATTAAAGGCTTCATAGTTGTCACTGTAGTTAAATTTTGAAACGATACTTTTTTCGTTTTCTCTTTCGAGTCCCGCCAGACCGTCAAAAACGGCGAGGTGAGGCTCGATTGTGAAATGTCTGCCGCCGCACGCGACAAAATCCTTTGCGATATATTTTATATTTCCATCACCATATCCTGCCGGAACTATCGGACCTGCAGTTTCGGCATCCTTGATGTGCATATAATAAATATACGGTTTTAATACTTCCCAGGCTTTAATGGTATTTATCCCGCATTGTACAAAGTTAGCCGGATCAAATATTCCTTTAAGTTCAGGAAGGTTTTTAAACAGTTCAAGACACCTTTCGGGTGTATCACCAAAAACGCCTTTTTCGTTTTCATGGCAAAGATTTACGGCATTGTTCTTAGAAATCTCAAGAAGTTTTGACATTCTTTCAACTACCCGGGATTTGTAATCGTCGGCGTTTTGGCCGTCAGGCATGTAGAATGAAAATATTCTGATATTTTTCGCTTCTAAGATATTTGCTATTTCAAGTGTGTGTTTTAGCTTTTCAAGGTGAGCGTCAAAATCATCATTGATTCCTATTTTTCCGATGGGCGATCCGATTGACCAGGTGACAAGACCGTTTTGGTCTAATTTAGTCTTAACTTCTTTTGCTTTTTGGGTCGTTATGTCAGATATATTCTCGCCGTCAACGCCACGAATTTCAAGCCCGTCAAGGCCGTTTTTTTTCATCAGATTTATCTGACCGTCTATATTTGAGTCAGCCTCATCCGCAAAGGCAAAAATTTTTATGTTTTCCATTGTTAAACCCCCGAATAAGCGGAAAATCCGCCATCTATCGGCAATATAATACCCGTAATAAAACTGGCGGCATCATTATTAAGTAAGAAGAGCAGACCGCCTTCCAACTCATTTGCTTCACCGAATCTGTTCATAGGTGTTGCGGCTAAAATTTTACCTGTTCTGGCGGTAGGTGTACCGTCTTCATTAAAAAGAAGCTTAGCGTTTTGCTTTGTTGAAAAAAATCCGGGTGCAATTGCATTAACCCGTATACCTACCTTGCTAAAGTGTACTGCCAGCCATTGTGTAAAGTTTGAAATTGCTGCCTTAGCACCTGAGTAGGCGGGGATTTTGGTGAGAGGGGTGTAGGCATTCATTGATGAAATGTTCAGTATGTTGCAGCCTTGTCTCCCGATCATTTGTTGTGCAAACACCTGTGTGGGTATGAGGGTGCCCAAGAAATTCAAATTGAATACAAAACCAACCCCGTCACTATCGAGATTAAAGAAACTTTTAATTTCGGCGTCAAGGTCACCCATTTCAAAATATTCCTTATCTGTAGTGGCCTTAGGACTGTTTCCGCCTGCACCGTTCACAAGAATATCGCAATCGCCGAAATCTTTTTTTACCTGTTCGGCAACGCTTTCGCAAATTGCCCTGTCCAAAACATTACATTTATAGGCTATTGCTTTACCGCCTTCGGTGACTATTTCATCGGCAAATGTTTTTGCGGCTTCATAGTTAAGATCAAGCAGTGCAACCTTTGCTCCTGCCCTTGCAAGAGTTTTTGCAAAGGCTGAACAGAGCACACCGCCTGCACCGGTAACTACTGCGACCTTATCGGAAAGATCGGTATTAATTACATTCTTTATCATTTTTTTGCCTCCCTTGCTTTTTGACAAGCTTCAAAAAGTCCGTTTATATACGCGGCACCAAGCGCACGGTCATAAAGGCCGTAACCGGGTTTACCTTGTTCACCCCAAATCATTCTGCCATGGTCGGGACGTACATAACCGTCAAAGTCTGTATCAACCAAAGCTTTCACAATTTCATACATATCAAGGCTACCGCATTTTGATAAATGTCCGCTTTCTTCAAAACTACCGTCATCCATAAGTGTCACCTGACGGATATGCATGAAAGCAATTCTGTCAATTTTGCTATACTTGCGTACCAATTTCGGAATATCGTTAAACTTGGCGCAACCCAGAGATCCCGTACAAAGACAAAGGCTGTTAGCAGGACTGTCTACAATTGACAGTAGTCTATCGAGATTTTGCTCATTTGTAATAATTCTCGGTATACCGAAAATCGAATAGGGCGGATCATCTGGGTGGATTGCCATTCTGACTCCGCATTGCTCGGCAACGGGAATTATTTTTTTAAGAAACTTTTCAAGATTATTCCAAAGCCCTTCTTCACCAATTTTTCCATATGCATAAATTAAATCTCTTACTTCTGCTTGGGTGTAGCTTGAATCCCAGCCGGGAAGATGGATGTCATCCTTTAGCGGATCAAGATCTTTCATTTGGTCCCAATACATTACAAGGCTTGTTGAACCGTCTGCCGCCTTTTTATCAAGCTGGGTTCGTGTCCAGTCAAATACCGGCATAAAATTGTATGTTATGCATTTAACACCGTATTTAGCGCAGCGACGGATGTTTTCACAGTAAACTTCTGTAAGTTTGTCGGCCTTGTCGGTACCGAGTTTAATTTCTTCCGGAACCGGTACAGATTCAACAATATCAAAAAGCATACCGTTGGCTTCTACCTGTTGTTTCATTCTTTCAAGGCTTTCTTCGGGCCATACTTCACCGGGTTTAACATCATATACGGCACTAACAATCGAGCGCATATTAGGTATTTGCCTGATGTACTCAAGCGAAATAGGATCGCTTTCACCATACCACCTAAATGACATTTTCATATCATTCACCAATCGCTTTCTTTATATTTTCGTAGCAAATCTTAGCAACAAGTTTTTTGGCAGAACCCTGCGCATACTCAGCCGTTTCTACCCAGTTACCGATGAGGTTACACAGGATACGTCTGAAATAATCGTGACGGGCATAAGACAAAAAACTTCTTGAATCGGTTAGCATACCGAAAAACTCACCCAGACAACCGTTTTCGGAAATCACCTTAATTTCATCTTCGATTCCGCGTTTGTGGTCACAAAACCACCATGCAGCACCGCATTTTACATTCGGGAACGCCCCGGCAATAGATGCGATTTGAGCAATATTGGCTTCGTTAAGCGAGTAAATTATTATTTTAGGAAGGCCTGAATTTCGGTTTATTTTATCAAGCATCATAATTATATCGTTACCGTTTATAACGTTACCGACACAGTCAACACCGCAGTCGGCGCCGAGTTGTTGTGCCAGCTCGGAATTGGTATTTCGCACAACCGCCAAATGCCATTGTGATATGAGAAGATTTTCTTTGTATAAGGCGTTTAGGAATAAATACATATTACCAATAAATCCAAGATACTCTTCATCACTGATTTTTTTACCCGAAAGAATGGTTTTAAAGGTGTTATCTGCTTGGGCGTCATCAGCTACTGTGTTGGGGAAAAGCGGGATACCGATATCTGTACAACGGCAACCCATACTCAAGAAAAATTCAAGCCGGTTTGAAACTGCCTTTTTAAGTGTTTCGAGGTTGTGAATTTCAATACCGCTAACATCACTTAGTTTGCGAATGTATTCAAGATATTCTTCTCTGCGTACAAGCAATAAATTATCAGTTCTGAAAGAGGGCAGAACCCGTGTCTTAAAACCGTTGTCCTGCGCTATTTTTTTGTGCCATGACAGATCATCGGTTATGTCGTCGGTGGTACATATAACCTCGACATTTGCTTTTTCTATCAATTTTCTCGGTGACATGCAAGTGTTTTTAATGTAACTGTTAGCTTTTTGCCAAATTTCCTCTGCATTAGCTTGATTTATATCAAGATCTATATCAAAAAACTGTGCAAGTTCCATTTGTGACCAGTGATAAAGCGGATTGCCTGCCGAAAATTCAATAACCGAACAATATTTCAAAAACTTTTCTTTGAAAGAGGTTTCGCCGGTAATATATTTTTCATCTACGCCTGCGGTTCTCATTAATCGCCATTTGTAATGGTCGGCGGAAAGCCAGATTTCGCCTATATTATCAAATGGTTTATCTTCATAAATTTCTTTTGGGGACAGGTGGCAGTGATAATCGATTATGGGAAGCGATTTTGCATACTCATATAGTTCTTGTGCGGTTGCATTATTAAGCATATATGTTTCGTTCAAGACTAATCACCTTCATACCATAAATTTGATTGCAAAAATTGTCCAAGATCTTTTGATACATATATTATATATATATTTAGATTTTAAATCTATTGCAAATATTATCGAAAGAATATTGCAAAAATGCTCATTTTATAGTATTGTGTATTTGGAGGTGAATTTAAGGATGACTCCTTCAATTTACGCAGTAAAAAGTCATGAAGAAAAACCCAATCCCACAAAATACGCCATGCATACCCATGATAACTATGAAATTTTCTGTTTCTTGTCGGGTAACGCCAAGTATTTTGTAGAGGGCAATATATATACGTTGCGGGCGGGCGATATACTCATAATGAAAAAAGCAGAGGCCCACAGCCTTTTGATTAACAGTGATATTCCTTATGAAAGAATTGTAATTAATTTCAATTCGGAAGCCATTGCAGAGGATGTGAGGGAAGAAGTTATAGGTTTTCTGGATACTCGTCCGCTGGGCATAAATAATCGTTATCCTGCAGCGTTGTTTAAAGATACAAATTGGGCACATTATCTTAATAAAATATGCACTCTGGAAAACCCGTATGAGCAAAAGGCATATCTGACGGTTTTGTTGTTGGAACTGCGCAATACTTATTCTCAAATCTGCGGTAAGCAGGTTGCCGGTGGGGATATAATGAATATCTTAGAATATATTAACGGTCACTTGGAAGACGACCTCAGCCTTGAAAAGATAACTAATCGGTTTTATATCAGCAGGTCACATATTAATAGAAAATTTAAAAAGATAATCGGAACAACAGTAAAGCAATATATATTAACCAAACGGCTTTTGTTGGCGAAAGAATTATTACAGGGTGGAGAGCATCCGACAAAGGTGTATCTTAAATGTGGATTTAATGATTATTGCACCTTTTTCAGATCATATAAAACAAGGTTTGGGATTTCACCAAAAAGCACTTTATCAAAGCGTTAACAGTCAGCAAGTGCGGATTTGATTTAATATACCGAAAGTAATGTTTTAATATTAGGTAGAGAACGATATTTAAAAACCTGATGAGGACAAGAGGCATCACTTTAAAAGTGATGCCTCAATTTGATTATGGTTTTTATAATGTTGTGTGTTGCCGCTTTCATCTCTACCCAACACAACAGCTGCTGACATAAAATGAATGGCATGTATATTTTTGCTATGTAATTTAAGGTTCTATTCAATGGGTTCAAAATCAGCAGCACCGTGCTTACATAAAGGGCAGATATAGTCTGCGGGAAGTTCTTCTCCTTCATAGACAAATCCGCAGATTTTGCATACAAAGCCTTTTTTACCGGTAGTTTCAGGCTTCGGTTTCACATTATTATGGTAATACGTATAGGTAATGGTTTCGCGGTTGGAGATTACTCTTGCCTCGGTCACAGAACAAATAAACATCCCGTGGGTTGTCAGATCGACGTATTGCTCTACCTTTAAAGACAGAAACGAGTTTATGTAGCGTGGAAGAAAAATGAGTCCGTTTTGGGAGCGAAGAGGTTTGCAATTTGCAAATTTATCTGTATTTCTTCCGCTGGCGAAACCAAATGTTTCAAAGACTTTAAACGGGGCATCGACGGTCAGGCAATTAATGTTCATAGTTGACGTCTGCTTGATTGTATGATGAGAATAATTTTCCTTATTTATGGTGACCGCAATTCTGTTAGGTGTGTTGGTAACCTGGGTTACGGTATTAACGATAAGGCCGTTATCTTTTTTGCCATCATTAGATGTGACTACATATAGACCATATCCTATACTAAACAGGGCATCCGGGTCAATCTTATTGGCGGTAGCGTCTTGCTGTATCATGTATTCATGGCACAATTCGTCAGAAAGGGCATTTAATTGTGTGGCACTTTCTTCATTCATAGCAGACATTATCTTGACACTGGTATTGGCAAAGGTCAGGTTTTTGCAGCCGTCGAGACTCTCTTTCATAATTTTTGCCGCCATAGGTGCCCAGGTTCCGTTTTCGATAAAAGCCACGGTTCGATTACTGAAGTTGCGTTCGGTTAAATGGTCGATAAACCTTCTCATGAACGGAAATATATTTGCATTATATGTAGTGGTAGCAAGCACCAATTTGTTGTAACGGAAGGAATCCGCCACAGCTAATGCAATATCACATCTGGCAAGATCGTGCACGACCACGTTGGGACAGCCTTTTGCTTTGAGTTGTTCAGCCAACCTAAGCACTGCGTTTTTTGTGTTGCCGTATACCGAGGTGAAGGCGATAACGGTTCCTTCTTCCTCAGGTTGATAACTTGACCAGGTTTGGTACAGTCCAAGATAGTATTCTAAGTTTTCGGTTAATACGGGGCCGTGGAGCGGACAAATAATTTGAATATCCAATCCGGCCGCTTTTTTAAGCAGGTTTTGTACCTGCATACCGTATTTCCCGACGATACCGATATAATACCGCCTTGCCTCGTGCACCCATTCTTCTTGCGCGTTTAATGCACCGAATTTACCGAATCCGTCTGCCGAGAACAACACCTTGTCGGTACTGTCATAGGTGACAATTACTTCGGGCCAGTGTACCATAGGCGCGGTAAAAAAAGTCAGGTTGTGGTTACCCAGAGACAACGTATCTCCTTCTCTTACGACGATTCGTCTGTCGGAGAATTCGGTGTTGAAAAAATTCTTCATCATGGTAAAAGCCTTGGCAGAAGCAACTACTGTTGTTTCGGGATATACCTTCATAAAGTTGGCAATATTCGCTGAGTGATCCGGTTCCATGTGTTGAATGATAAGAAAATCGGGTTTTCTGTTGTGCAACACGTTTTGTATATTGTCAAGCCACTCATGAGTAAAGGCAGCATCTACCGTGTCCAGAATGGCAATTTTTTCATCAATGATTGCATATGAATTATATGACATTCCGTTAGGAACAACGTACTGTCCCTCAAATAAGTCTATTTTATGGTCGTTGACACCGATATAGCGTATATCGTCTGTGATCATATTACCCACTCCGTTCGAATATAATTCCATTAATATTATAGAATAAATTTATAAATTTTCAAGTTTTTCTGTTATTAAATCACAATTGATATCTCATCGAAAAATTTTCGTGTTTTTACACATTTATTGTTTCTGTTGGTAATACAATAACGTGCTTTTGCTTTTTAATGGCATAGTCAAGAGCGATCTTTGTTCCGCTTTTGCGTGTGGTTGGAGCGTTGGACGCATCGTAATATACTATGCAAAAACGGCTGTTATCTATCATTTCATAGTTGCGTTTGACATAAGCGGCTCTGCCTGAGTTCAGTATCTTTTCAGGATAATAGGTATCCTCGTAGCTTTCAAGCAGATAATTTTTATAGTGCTCACTGATATATGGATATTCCGCCCGTACATAGACTCGTTTTATGTGCGGGTGTTTTTCTTTTAATTTGGTAACTGTTTCTTGGCACAAGCTATTAAAACGGCTCTTGCTTCCGAAAAGAAAGGTATCAACATTTTT
>JAUMXX010000006.1:0-31988 GCA_030535285.1 bacterium
GTCCCGCTGTCCTCTGCTGTGCACGGTCTGCTCATAAGATTGTTGAGTGCTTTTTCAGGCTCAACGCCCATAAAAATCGTGTTATAACACTCTTCACAAATGGGCATATCAATTCCTTTTTCTAAAGCAATTTTGTGTACCGCCTCACAGGCATAATACCCCTCAACCGTTCCAACCAGCCGTTTCGCTTCTTCAGCCTCAACGCCCATACCTAATTTTTCACCGAAGTTATGATTACGGCTGTGTCTTGACATGCAGGTAACAATCAAATCACCGATTCCCGCCAGACCGTTAAAGGTATTCTCCTTAGCACCCATTGCCTTGCCAAACCTCGAAATCTCTGCAATACCCCTTGTTACAAGTGCAGCCTTGGTGTTATCCCCTAAGCCGAGTCCGTCAACAATTCCGGCAGCCACTGCAATTATATTTTTCAGTGCTCCGCCGAGTTCAACACCGATGACATCATTATTTGTATATATTCTGAAAGTCTTGTTTGACATTAATTGCTGTATAAACTGTGCCGCACGCAAATCATTTGAGGCAACAACCACCGAGGTTGGCATGTTTCGTGCAACCTCTTCGGCATGCGACGGTCCCGACAGTACAACAACCCTCCTGTCATCACCCACCTCTTGCGAAATAACCTGCGATAATCTGAGCTGACTGGAAATTTCAAGACCCTTTGCCACATTAACTATTATTCCGGAATTAACCGTTCTGAGTTTGGCAGCGGTACTCCTGACTGCCGTAGACGGAGTTGCTATAACCGTAACATCAGCAGGAAACAATTTTGAAAAATCAAAAGTTATGTCAATACCTTCGGGTATTTTTATCCCCGGCAACAATTTTTTATGTTCAC
Source organism: bacterium (assembly GCA_030535285.1). Classification (GTDB taxonomy): domain Bacteria; phylum Bacillota; class Clostridia; order Oscillospirales; family Acutalibacteraceae; genus JAUMXX01. Next base: position 860 of record JAUMXX010000006.1, read on the forward strand.
GCTCACGATTAAGTGTGTCAACCTCTTGTTCAAAAGGTGACCACATACATACTTCATGCTTATTGTTAAAAGCGTTTATTGCAAGGGCTGTTCCCCAGCCACCCGAACCTAAAACAACTATTTTTGCCATAACTTTCACCTATTCTTTTTAAATGATAACGGCTTTTCGGTATGATTTAAAATTCTGACAATATTATCCTTGTGCTTGCCCACAACCAGTGCCGCTGAAGCAGTAACCAACAGCACCTGCAAAACTACCGAATAACCGGGATTGTAGAGAAACATCATTAAAAACGGACAAACTCCTACTGCTAACACAGAACCCATTGAAACTGTTCTGGTTATGAGAAATACTACTACAAAAATTCCAACTGCTACCGCTAACACCTTCCAGTTACAAGCGAGATAAACACCCGCAATAGTTGCAACCGCCTTACCTCCCTTGAACTTAAAAAACACAGGGAAAATATGCCCGAGCATACAACCCAACCCACAAACCTGAGCAAATATCTGAGGTTGTGCCCACCAAAGTTGTGTTTCGGAAAGTATTGATTCAAACAAATAATTACCTACAATGTAACAAGGAATAAAACCCTTTAAAAAATCAAAAACAAGCGTAAGTATTCCGGGCAACACCCCTACAGCCCTGACAACATTTGTCATACCGGCATTTCCGCTGCCATAATTCCTGACATCCTTGTTAGCAAATATCTTTGAAAATATAACCGCAAAACTTACACTTCCGATTAAATATGAAATAACCACTGCAACAAATAAATAACTTGACACTGCTACGGTTGACATTAAACAGTCCTCCAAAAAATACAACTTAAAACTGATGATTACGCCTTCTTGTCCCCACGCTCTCGAATTACAAACCTGACCGGAGTACCCTCGAGTCCAAAGGTCGAACGAATTTGATTTTCAAGATACCTTTGATATGAGAAATGGAAAAGTTCGGCCCGATTACAAAAACACACAAATGTCGGCGGACGGGTTGAAGCCTGGGTCATATAATAAATTTTCAACCTTTTACCTTTATCCGACGGCGGTTGAACCCTTGCGGTCGCATCCGCCAAAACATCGTTGAGCATTCCGGTGGAGATTCGCATTGAATTTTGAACATTAACATATTTTATTAGCTCATACAGTCTATCAATTCTCTGCCCGGTTTTAGCCGATATAAAAATTATAGGTGCATACGGCATAAATGAAAAATCTTCAAGCAACCGCTTACGGTATTTATCCATCGTTGCGCCGCTTTTTTCGACTGCGTCCCACTTGTTAACCGCAATAATGGCAGCCTTTCCTCTCTCCATTGCAAGTCCCGCAACTTTGGAATCCTGCTCGGTAAACCCTTGGGTTGCGTCAATCATAATAACACACACATCGGCACGCTCAACCGCCATTTGCGCCCTTATTATACTGTACTTTTCTATCTGATCATCGACCTTGCTTTTGCGTCTTAAGCCGGCAGTGTCAATGAAATTGAATTTTACCCCGTCGATTGTAACGAGTGTATCAATTGCATCGCGTGTTGTCCCCGCAACATCAGAAACAATTACCCTTTCCTCGCCCGAAACCCTATTTATAAGGCTCGACTTTCCGGCGTTCGGTTTGCCTATTACCGCAACATTAATAACCTCTTGGTCATCGGCCTGTTCAACATCTGCAGACAGATATTTAAACACTTCATCGAGCAACTCACCTGTACCGTGCCCGTGAACACTCGACACCGCAACCGGATCACCCAGACCAAGATTGTAAAACTCATAAAAGCCCATCGGAATGTTTCCGATCGTATCACACTTATTAACACATAAAACCACCGGTTTTCCGCTTTTCATTAACATTCCGGCAATCTCGCTGTCTGCAGCAGTAACACCGCTTTTTAAATCAACCACAAAAATAATACTGTCTGCGGCACTCATCGCAAGCTCCGCCTGTGCACGCATTTTAGATAAGATTAAATCATCCGACGCCGGTTCAATTCCGCCGGTATCAATTAACATAAACGTGGTGGAGCGCCACTCACAATAACCGTAAATTCTATCCCTTGTTACACCCGGTGTGTCGTCAACAATTGAAACGCGCTTTCCTATTAATTTATTAAAAAGAGTTGATTTGCCGACATTAGGACGGCCTACAATCGCAACAACATTCATTATCTTTATCTCCATTACTCCCTGTCTACACCTAAATTATGCCATTTTTTAACTACACTGTCAATAAAATTAATACCAAAAAAACGCTTGATTGAAAAACCTCTGAATTATTTCAAAAAAGTATGTGTTTTTTTGACAAAATCAGCATTTATTTAATACTTTATTCACAAAAGCATTATTGACATCAAAACGCTAAGTTGTATAATAATTAAGTATCAGTTTGATTTAATAATTTATGAATAATAACCCTAATCCACCAGACCTTTGATGCGGAGGGAAAAATGTTAAAACGATTAGCAAAATGCGTAAGACAATATAAACGGGAATCTATTTTAGCCCCGATTTTTATGATCGGTGAGGTCTTGATGGAGAGTATAATTACTCTCTTTATGGCAAGACTTATAAACTATGGAATTTACGGCAATAACGGTAATATCGGCGCAATAGCCAAATACGGTTTGTTGCTGATGCTGTTTTGTGCCGTCTCTCTGATTAGCGGAGCATTGTCGGGAAAATTTGCGGCAATTGCTTCAGCGGGCTTTGCAAAAAACGTAAGAAACGATATGTATGATAACATACAAAACTTTTCGTTTTCAAATATAGACAAATTTTCAACCTCGGGAATTATAACCAGAATGACTACAGATGTTACTAATGTGCAAAACGCATATCAGATGATTATCCGCGTTGCCGTGAGATCACCTATAATGCTTGTGTTTTCACTTATTATGTCATTCTATTTCAGCCCACGCCTCGCAATAATATTTTTGTGCAGTATCCCGGTTTTAGGTGTAGGACTGTTCTTTATTATTCGCTATGCGCACCCACTCTTTAAACGGGTTTTTAAAATCTATGATAACCTTAATAATGTCGTACAAGAAAACCTGCATGGTATCCGTGTTGTAAAATCTTTTGTGCGGGAAGATTTTGAAGTAAAAAAATTCAAAAACGTTTCAAACGAAATATACTCATATTCGGTGCGTGCAGAAAAACTCATCGCGCTAAACGCACCCCTCATGTCATTTTGTATTTATTCCAGTATTCTTCTCGTTTCCTGGCTGGGTGCAAAAATGATAATAGGCAGTAACGGTTTATCTATTGGCGAGTTGACAAGTCTGATTACATATGCTGTGCAAATTTTAATGAGCATGATGATGATTTCAACCGTTTTTGTTATGATTATAATGGCAAGAGCATCGGCGCAGCGCATTGTTGAAGTACTTGACGAACAAAGTACTATCACTAATTGTGACAATCCTGTTTTCGAGGTTAAATCAGGCGATATTACGTTTAAAAACGTTTCCTTCAGTTACTCAAACGATCCCGATAACTGCTGTCTTATGGATGTTGACCTTAACATAAAATCGGGTGAAACTGTCGGAATAATCGGCTCGACGGGAAGTTCAAAATCCTCACTCGTTCAATTGATTCCCCGACTCTACGATACAACAAAAGGCGAAGTATTGGTAGGCGGAATAAATGTTAAAGATTATGATATCGAGTCCTTGCGCAATCAAGTTGCCATGGTGCTTCAAAAAAATGTGTTGTTTTCGGGAACCATAAACGAAAATGTCCGTTGGGGCGACCAAAACGCCACCGATGAGGAAGTTATTCGGGTCTGCAAACTTGCGCAGGCAGATGAGTTTATAAACAAATTTCCCAATAAGTATAACACCTATATTGAACAGGGAGGAAAAAATGTTTCGGGCGGTCAAAAACAGAGGCTTTGTATTGCACGCGCACTTTTAAAGAAGCCCAAAATTTTAATATTGGACGACTCAACAAGTGCTGTTGATACCGCCACTGATGCACTCATCCAAAAATCCTTTTCAAACGAGATACCAAACACAACAAAAATCATTATTGCCCAAAGAATTTCTTCGGTTGAAAATGCCGACAGGATTATAGTTATGGACGGCGGCAGGGTCTCGGGCTTTGATACTCACGAAAACCTGCTCGCAAGCAACACAATATACCGTGAGGTTTATGAATCTCAGGTCAAAGGAGGTGCTTTATAATTATGATGGGAAAAGCACCTTTACGCCGCAACAATATGGGTGCGGCATACGGTAAAAAATTCGATGCTAAAACTGCCAAGCGCGTACTGTCTTATTTTTCTGAATATAAATTGAGGTTTTTTATCGTATTCTTATGTATTGTTGTTAACTCATTAGTTACGGTATCCGGTTCCATTTTCTTGGGCACATACTTAATAGGTATTATTGAATCAGGCAACCTCTCAAATCTTATAAAACCACTTTGTGTTATGGGTTTAATATATGCGCTCGGGATTGTTTCGGTATTCACCTACAACCGCTTAATGCTTGTGATTGCACAATCAATACTCAAAAAAATCCGTAATGAAACCTTTGAACACATGCAAAAACTACCCATCTGCTATTTTGACACCCATTCGCACGGTGATGTTATGAGCCGTTATACTAACGATACCGATACGCTTAGACAAATGATTTCACAGAGCATACCGCAATTTTTCTCATCAGCAATTACCATTGTTACGGTATTTATTGCTATGGTCTGTTATAGCCCGCTTTTAACCTTGGTTGTCTTTGCTTCCCTTTTCATTATGTCAATGTTTGTTAAAAAAATCGGAAGCAAGAGCTCACTCTACTTTATCAGACAACAAAAATCAATAGGTGATGTCAACGGATATATTGAAGAAATGGTCAGCGGACAAAAGGTAATTAAGGTGTTTTGCCATGAAGAGAAGGCAAAGCAAGACTTTTTTGAGAAAAATGAAGAGTTGTGCAATAACGCCTCTAAAGCAAATACCTTTGCAAACATCCTTATGCCGATAATGGGAAATCTCGCACACCTGCAATATGTGTTGATTGCAGTTGTCGGTGTTGTTGTTTCGGTTGCTGTAGGTAACAATATTTTAGCGTCTTCCGGTTTAGGCGATGCCTTTATCGGCGGTATTTACGGGACTCTCACACTGGCAAATGTAGTATCCTTTCTGTCCTTTTCAAAACATTTTTCACAGCCGATTAACATGATATCAACCCAGATTAATGCTATAATTATTGCGCTTGCAGGTGCAAGCCGTATCTTTGAGATGCTTGACGAACAACCCGAAGTTGATGACGGATATGTCACCCTTGTGAATGTAAAACATGAAGACGGAAAAATCATTGAATCTGAAAAGCACACAGGGGTTTGGGCATGGAAACACCCCCACGCCGACGGAAAAGTAACATATACACCACTTTGCGGAGACGTGCGATTCTTTGATGTCGATTTTGGCTATTTAAAAGACAAACTCGTACTGCATAACATCAGTATTTATGCTAAAGCGGGGCAAAAAGTTGCCTTTGTCGGTGCAACAGGAGCAGGAAAAACCACTATCACAAACCTGATAAACCGCTTTTATGATCTGGCGGACGGAAAAATACGTTATGACGGCATCAACATTAATAAAATAAAAAAGAGCGACCTTCGGCGTTCGCTCGGCATTGTCTTGCAGGATGTTAATCTTTTTACCGGCACTGTTTTAGAAAATATCCGCTACGGAAATCCGACTGCCACCGACCAAGAGTGCATTGAAGCCGCAAAGTTAGCCAACGCACACGATTTTATCTCAAGGCTTCCGCAAGGCTACAATACTGTCCTCTCGGGTAACGGTTCAGGGCTTTCTCAAGGACAAAGACAACTCATTTCTATCTCTCGTGCAGCGGTTGCCGATCCTCCGGTTATGATTCTCGACGAGGCCACCTCAAGCATAGATACAAGGACCGAAACACTGGTTCAAAAAGGAATGGACTCCCTTATGCACGGCCGTACGGTTTTTGTTATTGCACACCGTCTGATGACGGTTAAAAATTCCAATGTTATTATTGTGCTGGAAGACGGCAGAATTATTGAACGCGGAACTCATGATGATCTGCTTACACAAAAGGGAAAATATTACCGTCTGTACAGCGGTGATTTTGAACTTGAATAATTAATAATTATAAAAGCCTGAACTGATCAAATCAGTTCAGGCTTAATTTGTTTTTGCTTAATTAGTTAAATAGTATTTAACCAAAGTTTGAAGCAGAGTATCACGGTCAATTTTTCTGATCAAACTTCTTGCATTATTAAGGGTTGTTATATAGGTCGGGTCTTCCGAAAGAATATACCCAACTATTTGATTTATGGGACTATACCCTTTTTCTTTTAATGCATCGTATACTATCTGCATAATTCTTCTGATTTCTTGTTCGCGCTCATCTCCCAAAGAAAAGGTAATCGTTCTGTCATTACTCATATACGTTGCACTCCTTTATCATTTTTTCTATATATTACACCCAAATACCAATAATTGCAAGTATGTTTTAACTTCTCAAAACCGCGCCTGCAGCCTCTAACTTTTTAAATATCTTGTCAACCGCCCTTTCAATATCTTCATCGGTAAGGGTTGACGCTCCCGAACGCAAGGTCACTCTGTAGGCAACACTCTTTTTGCCTTTTTCAATTTGATCACCTGTGTAAACGTCGAACAATTCAATTTTTTCACAGATTTTACCGGCACCCGCACGGATTGCCGACTCAAGTGCCGCAACCGGTATCTCAACATCGCAAATGAGTGCAAAATCGCGCTCGACAGCAGGAAATTTTGGCAGCGGTTTGCATATAAGCTGCGGACTTTCAATAGCAAATAACACATCAAGTGAAATTTCAGCAACATAAACACGGGTGTCAAGTCCGTATTGAGTTGCAACCTTTGGATGTATTTCACCAAAAACGGCAACGGTATTTCTATTAACGGTTGCCATTGCCTGCCTTCCCGGATGAAGATACGGCTCGTCTGCAAAAGCAAACTCAACATCCTTGGAAAACAGCCCGATAAGTTCCTCAACTACACCCTTAAGGGTGAAGAAATCTTCATCCTTTCCATACATTCCTATGCATAGGCGCGGACTTTCAATCGGCTGCTGCGTAATCGGCAGATTTTTAGGCACAAACACCTTGCTGACCTCAAAAAATCTTGCATCCTTATTTTTTCGGTTATAATTGGTTGTCAAAACCGATAGCATGCTCGAAACCAACTGGGTTCGCATAACCGAATATTCTTCACCCAGCGGATTTAAAATTTCAACACATTGCCTTCTGGTATCGTTATCGGAAAGTTGCAGTGTATCAACCGCCTTGCCGCTTATAAAAGAATATGTGGTGATTTCAAACATTCCGTTAGCAACTAAAAGTTGTTTTACTGCATCGGTTTTTATGCGTTCGGGTAACTTTTTGCCACGAATGACAGTTCCGGTCATATCGGTACCTACTATATGATCATAACCGTAAATCCTCATTACTTCCTCGGCAATATCTGCACGTGACTCAATGTCATCCCTAAACGAAGGAATCAAACAGTGCAACACACCGTTTTCCTCACAGGTTTTAATGCTCAAACTATTTAAAATTCTAACCATCGTCTCACCGGGTATATCTATTCCCAGCAATTCGTTAACCTTTGAGACCTCAACATCCAACTCCCTCTCTTTAGGAAGCGTTGTTGCAATGTCAACCACACCGTCAACAATATCACCTGCATCGAGATCATATATCAACTGCAAAGCACGGTTCATCGCATACTCTACATTTAATATATCCACTCCGTGCTCAAATCTTGCACTCGACTCGGTTCTGATTCCTAATTTTCTTGCAGTACGGCGAACAGAATCTCTGCGGAATTTAGCACTCTCAAAAAATATCTCGGTAGTGTCTTCGCGAATTTCACTTTCAAGTCCCCCCATAATTCCTGCAAGACAAGAGGGACTCTCTCCGTCTGCGATTACCAACATATCGCTGCTGAGTGTATGTGCCTTACCGTCAAGAGTGGTCATAGTTTCACCGTCTGCAGCATTACGCACAATAATCCTGTTTCCCTTGACATAACGCATATCAAACGCGTGCATCGGTTGACCGGTCTCAAGCATTACAAAATTTGTTATATCAACAATATTATTTATAGGTCTCATTCCGGCAGATGAAATGCAGTTTTTAAGCCACTTGGGAGACTCTTTCACCCTTACATTCTTAACGGTCCTTCCGTAGTATCTCGGACACATATCGGTGTTATCAACCCGAACCGAGATGTGCGAACCGATATCCCCACCCACGCTGTTATATTCGGGTGCCGGCATTTTAAACTCCTTTTCAAGCACTACAGAGGCTTCACGTGCAATACCCAGCACACTCTGGCAATCAGGACGGTTAGCCGTGATTTTAAAATCTATTATAAAATCAAACATACCAAGTACTTCACGCATATCTGTACCCACAGCACCGGCATCCGCTTTTAAAATCATTATTCCATCAACCTCTGCACCGGGATAATCGCAATCTTTCAAACAAAGTTCATCGCCCGAGCAAAGCATACCCTCGCTTGACTTTCCGCGGAGTTTACCTCTCTTGATGTGCGCCCCGTTCGGAAGATATGAATCGTGCAGTGCCACCGGAACCAGATCCCCCTCGTTAACATTCTGCGCACCGGTTATTATCTGTAGATTCGCCTTGTCTCCGACATCAATCTGACAAACCCATAAGTGATCTGAATCTTCATGATGGGCCATGCTGACAACCCTGCCGACAACGACATTTTTCATCTTTTCTGATAAATCTTCAATACTTTCAACCTCAAACCCTGCCATTATCATTTTGTCGCAAAGCACATTTATTTCAACATCAATATCTACATAGTTTTTAAGCCAATTTAAAGAAACTTTCATCCTTATGCCCATTCCTTTCTATATACTGTAAGGCGGTGACCAAATTAAAATATAATCATAAGCACACCTGTGCTCACATTTTTAAATGCTAAAAGTAATAGTTTTTACCTCTAATTGAATTGTTTAAGAAAACGAAGATCGTTCTCAAACAACATACGAATATCACTGATTTTATATCTTGTAGTGGTCAACCTGTCAAGTCCTATTCCGAAAGCAAATCCCGAATATTCATCAGGATCTATGCCACAACCTTTTAAGACCTTCGGATGAACCATTCCTGCACCCAAAATCTCTATCCATCCGGAACCTTTGCATACCCTACAGCCCTTGCCGCCACATTCCGAACAACTTACATCTACCTCTACACTCGGCTCTGTAAACGGGAAAAACGAGGGGCGGAATTTGATCTTTGTGTCATCCCCGTAAATCTCACGGGCAAATTGCTCTAATGTACCTTTTAAATCACACATTGTAATTCCTTTGTCAATAACAAGCCCTTCAATTTGGTGAAAAACGGGTGAATGGGTTGCGTCAACCTCATCGGCCCTGAACACCCTGCCCGGACAAATAATCCTTATCGGCAGTGTGCGGTTTTCCATTACCCTTATCTGTGCTGCAGAGGTTTGAGTCCTCAATAACAAATTGTCCGCAAGATAAAATGTGTCTTGCATATCCCTTGCCGGATGATCAAACGGCACATTCAGCGCCTCAAAATTATAATAATCGGTTTCAACTTCCGGACCGTCTACAACGTCAAATCCCATCGACCTGAAAATATCAATCATATCCTCTAAAACCCTGTTCAGCGGATGCAATCCTCCTACCTCGTGCTTTTTGCCGGGCATGGTAACATCAAGTTTTTCCGCCTCCAACTTTAGTTGAAGTTCCTTCTCGGTGACAGTCTTTTTAACCGATTCTATGGTTTCTTCAATATCCCCTCTTATCTCGTTAGCAAGTTGCCCGACAACAGGCCTTTCCTCAGATGAAAGACCGCCCATCTGTTTTAATATTGCCGTCAGCTCACCTTTTTTTCCGAGGAATCGTACCCTTAAATCTTCAATTTCACGGATACTTTCCGCTTCTGAGAGTAGTTTTTTTGCTGTGCAACGAATTTCCTCCAGTTTAGTTTTCATACTTATACCCATTCCTTTCTAAATTCGAATACCAGAACGCACTATATGACTAAAAAATCGGTTGTACAGTGCACTGTGTTTTTTGCCTGTCTTTGTAAAGTCCCGGATTGCATTATAACCCCGACACTTTTATTTGTTGCCCACTATTAAAACAGGCTTCGTCCCAAAAGGGACGAAGCCAATAATAAACTCCGCGTTACCACCCGTATTTTTGTCCCGAAGGACAAACACTCTATTGAACATATAACGGTGCTCAACCGAAGGTGCCTACTAATTATTTACTTTCAGCGCCCCAGCTCCGAAGTGAACTTCAAAAACCGCAATTACAGGTCCATTTCAGCAACCAGAACCCTCTCTGAGAAATTACGTGTAATCTACTTTTCTTCATCACTGCATTTTTGTTATTAATTTTTAATATACAATCCCAAAAAAATTTAAAGTGATTTATTTTCCTTGGGAAAGCAAGACCTGCGCATTGGTTCCGTAAAAAATATCCGAATGTCCCGAAACCAGTTTACAAAACTCCTCCATTTTATCCCAATAAATCCCGTCATCATAATCAAATTCATAACTATGCCCCCAAACATAAAACAATTTTGGGGTGTCGGGGTTTAATTCAACAAACCTGCGACCGAGATCCATCAATTTATCAAACTCTGCATGATGTATTGTGGGCTTAAACATAAGCAAATCATCCTGCAACTCAAAATTATATGAAGACTCGGTGGTTCTTGAATACTTTATGCCGGTATGGTTTCTTACAAGTTCAACTACACGGTCATCAATTGCCCCGTTGCCGTATGGATATGCCATGCCCGAAACCTTGTATCCCACAATTTTTTCTAAATTGATTCTATCCTGCTCAACCTCACGAATTATCTCTTCATCGCTATCAATCTTATTTAAATACGGATGCGTCAATGTATGCACGGCGACTTCATGGTTTTTATACACCTTCGCAATTTCTTCAGATGAAACCATGTTCTCAAGATGGGTTCGTTCAGAGTTAAGATTAAAGGTAGCTTTCAAACCGTATTTATCAAACAATTCAATAAGGCGAACATCTTGTTTTACACCGTCATCATAACTAAAGGTTAACATTTTTTTCTTTCGGTCAAACATATTCTTTATTCCTTATCGAATCTTAACAATGGAAGTATATCACATTAATTTAAAAATGTAAAGTCTTCAACTAAAGTTTACTCTATTGACTTAGCAAACGCCATATCGTAAAATTAAATAGTGTTTTATGAGGTCAAATCCCGCATCTTTATATAGAAGTTTTTATAAAAACAACCCGTCACTCAATCAAAATATAAAATTAAATTTGCAGTTGCCTATTAATGATATTGGTGATTTTTAGACAAATACATCTAAGAAAGGAAACGTTTACTATTATGATAACAAAAAAGCCATTCGGACGGCTCCGAAGCGGACAAATCTGCTCACTTTACACAATTGACCACGCTGATTACAAGGTCAGCATTACCGACTTCGGTGCGACAATTGTTTCACTTGTCTGTCCGGATAAATATTCAAATCCGACAGATATCGTTCTGGGTTTTGACTCGGCTGAACTTTACTCCACCGAAGACGGATATCTCGGTGCAACGGTAGGCCGTTTTGCAAATCGGCTCGGCGGGGCAAAATTTACACTCGATAATACCGTTTACAACATTACGGCAAACGAAGGTCCTAACCAACTGCACGGCGGAGCAAAAGGATTCAGTTATCAAATGTTTAATACCGAAATTGCCGACGATAAAATAATTATGTCCTATCACAGCGCAGACGGAGAAGAAGGGTTTCCCGGCAACCTGAAGCTTTGTGTAACCTTTTCACTCAGCAATGACGGAAACCTCTCAATCGAATATTCAGCTGTCTGTGATAAAGATACGGTGGTCAATTTCACAAATCACTCCTACTTTAACCTCAACGGCGCAACAAGTAATAAAAACATAAAAAACCACACCGTCAAAATCTGCGCAGACCAATACTGTGAACTAAATGACAGTTTGATAGCAACAGGTCAACTCTGCGATGTTAAACATACTGCCCTTGATTTGAGAAATCCAACGTTGCTTGCCGATACACTTGACGGGGACTTTCCTGAAATCAATCGGTTTTCAGGATATGATTTCAATTTTGTTCTATCAAAAAATCCAACTAATCCCCTTACTCTTGCGGCAGTTGTTGAATGTAAAACCAGCGGAATATCTCTCTCCTGCTTAACAACACTTCCGGGGATACAGTTTTATACCTCAAACGGACTTAATTCAAAAAACGGAAAGGGCGGAATAAATTACACACCCCATTATGCTCTTTGTCTTGAAACCCAAAGTTTTCCTAACAGTCCGAACATTCCCCATTTTCCAAGCGCAAGGCTTAGAAAAGGTGAACGTTTTAACAGCCGAACCGACTACAAAACGGGACTTATCAACTGAATTTTCAAAAATAAATATCATAATTAAAACAGCCGATGCTTTAACGAAAAACTTCGAAAGCATCGGTTATTTTTTAAAAATTATACGGATCTGTCCGGCTTAACAGCGTACCGCCGCCGGTTTCCTGTCTGATATAGATTGAATTTGCCTCGCCGTTAAGTTCACTGCTTTCAATCTGCAACGTATTCTTACTTATAAACGTAACATCGCACTCTTTATCGTTAAGCACAACTCGACTGTAGGTTGTAAATCCGTCGCCGATTATATATGCAAAGTCCCCAATGACGCGGATATCTTCGATAACAATATCCCTTGTTCCCATTTTAATGTCGGTTTTCTCATAGGGTGAAACTCCCTTATAAACCGTCTTATCACCATACAGCATATCATATTGCAAAGTTTCAAGTGCTTCTAAATATTTTTGGTGCTTTGAATAATTTTGATGCAGTTTTGTAATTATTCCGTTATCCATGCCAACCAGGTCTAACACCTGAGCAGACAACTGATAGGTAGTAATATCCTTCTCGGCATAGCTTGTTTTATAATTACTCCAAACGATATAATCTGTTTGAAAAAGATTGCCTGAGTTGAGATCGTCATCGGTCCAATTGAAGCTCGGAAAATGATCGCCGTACATTACAACAACCGTGTCCTCTTCAAACTTTTTTATCCTCTCAAGCAGTTGCGCAATAAATTCATCGGTTTCATGAAGTTGGTTTACATAATACTGTAATTGGTTGAGTTCTTTTTCTTCTTCTACTCCGCCTGTTATCAAAACCTTCGGTGGCGTTTCGGCCTGCTCTTCAGGGTATTTTCCGTGTCCCTGAACCGTTACGGTAAAGACAAAATCCTGTTCTTTTGTAGAGTTGAGCACCTTGAATATTTCATCTGTAAGCACATAATCCTTTGCCCAACCCTTCTCGGTGCGCTCAATATTATCCATATATTCCACCGATGTAAAGGTGTCAAATCCCAGGTTTGAGTATATTAAATTCCTATCGTAAAACGTGCCCGTGTGATTGTGTATGGCGTGTGTATTATAATCAAGTTCTTTTAGATTATATGCCATACTTTCACAGGTTGAGGTTTGAAGAACCGTTTTATAAGGATATTCACCGTTACCGAAATATTCTAAACTCATCCCGCACAACACTTCAAACTCGGTATTGGCGGTTCCTGCACCAATCGACGGAACGTAAACATACCCTGAAGCGCAATCCTTTTTTAACCTCGTAAAATTCGGGGTGGGATCCTGCGAATAGGTTACACCTTCAAGCCTGTTGGGATCAAAAAACGACTCAAGCTGAATCATGATAATATTGGGTTTCTTTTTAACACCCGAAGATTTATCGGATGAAATCTCTTGAACAATGTTTTCAACCGTTTCCTCGCTATAATTGTCCGGCTTAGAAATCCCCCGATCAAAAACACTGCTTAAAAAACAATATACGAATCCGTATTCTCTATAAGCTTTTGTAAGGCTGACAAATCGGCCGGGTAAAATATTTGTGGCCAAAAACATTGTCGTCAGCAAGACGATTATTACTACGCTTGATACCGAGCAGATTATGCTTTTTAAAAAATTTACGGCTTGTTTTTTTACAATAAACCAAAAGAAAACCAGCGCCGCAACAACGAGAACAATTGCGATTATAATTAAGGTTAATTGTAAAGGCGAGACGTATATATCTATTATATCAAGTCCCGTTTTGAGAATTTGAAAATCCACCGCCTCAAGCGGAGTAACCCGCATACACTGTAGCACAAAATTCGACACACCGAGTCCTATCCAAACGACCGATATGAGCGCAATAAAGAAGTATTTCTTCTTAAAAAACATAGAAACCGAAAGGCAAGCAAAAATTATTAATGCATTATAAATAAACAAGTGCGGGCGTATAACAATATAAACCATTGCCTGCCATATCGAGCGAAGACAGAAGATACTTACAATCAGGTTTACCAGACAAGCAATTATCCCACACTCGATAAAAGGTTTCTTGTGTACCCAGACATAAGCTGCTGCTATCTTTTTTGATAAAAATCTTATTATGGTTTTGATTTTATCTTTTAACATTTTTCCACCCATACAACTACAAAATATCAGAACCCCTTTGTTAAGGAGCTCTGAAAAATTTGCTGTTTACATAAAATTACTTATTTTTTATTAGTACGCTGCGCATAACATTTGAAACATGCTCACACGCATCGCAACACTTTTCAAGACCGTTAATAATAAAGGTCCATTTTAATATATGCACCGGATCGGTTGATTCAGTATAAAGTCTGCGAGTGGCTTCAAAATACATCCTGTCGCCCTTTTCCTCAATATGATCAACCTCTATAAGCAAATCCTCAATCGTTTTGGACTTCTTGTAATTTTTAAATTCCTTTATTGCCTCACAAAGAGTTAAGCAACATTTATTTACAAGATCGACGAAAACAATTGCATCCTCTGAAATGCTGTCAACGTTATAAATGTGCACTCTGCCCATAACGTCATCAACCGCATCAATAACATTATCAATCTCATCCGCTATGCTTATCATATCTTCACGGTCAAACGGAGTTATAAACTCTTTAGAAATGTTATTTATAAACTCATGCTTTGTTTCATCAGCCTTCTGCTCAATGTCGTGTATTTTCCCAACATACCCCTGAACCTCGTCTTTTTTAAACCCACTGAAAAAAGAGGATAAAAATTGCGATGCCTCACAAGCAAACTCCGCAGTCTTTATAAAAGCGTCAAAGTAATCATATGTATTCTTTGCCATTTCTTTTCTCCTTAAAAAATTAATATAAATACCCTTGCGGTTAAATATGCAATTATTCCGCAACCGGGAAATGTAAGCACCCAGGTCAACACCATGTCTTTTACAACCAACCAGTTAACCTTTGAAATACCCCTTGAAACTCCAACACCCATTATAGAGGTAGTTTTTGTATGTGTTGTACTGACCGGTATTCCTGTAACGGAGGACAAAAGCAGACAAATTGAAGCTGCCGAATCGGCGGCAAAACCTTGATATTTTTCAAGATTAACCATATCCATGCCAACTGCTTTTATTATTTTATATCCACCGATTGAAGTTCCGATACCCATAACAAGCGAGCACAAAACCATCAACCAAATCGGAATAGCGAAATCACTCGACTGTTCACCGTTTGCTAAACACAGCCCTAACAGGAATATCCCTATAAATTTCTGCCCGTCCTGTGCGCCGTGCATAAACGCCATTGCAGCACCTGAGGTAACCTGAGCGGCTGAAAAAAACTTGTTTGTTTTTCTTCTGTTGACAGACTTGAAACATATTTCAATCAGTTTGACCACAACGAATCCGACAAAAAAACCTAAAAATGTTGACAGTAACAAACCGTAAATAACCTTGATCCACTCACTGCCGTTGATCCCTGAAAAACCACCTTGCAAGGCAACCGCCGCACCGGACACACCGGCAATCAGCGCATGACTTTCACTTGTTGGAATTCCAAACCACCATGCTGCAACCGCCCAGACCACAATGGCAACCATTGCCGCGCACAACGCAACCAACGCCTCATGAGTATCCCCGCCAAAATCGGCGATGTTGTAAATTGTCATTGCTACGGTTGTGTTTATACTTGTCATTACAAGTACGCCCAAAAAATTAAAAACAGCCGCCATTATAATGGCCTTCTTGGGCGAAATCGCCCTGGTTGAAACACAGGTCGCAATCGCGTTGGGCGCATCGGTCCACCCGTTAACAAAAATTACACCAAGAACTAATAATGTAGTAACTAACAACACCGGATTTGTTAACATCTGAGATACAAAAGAAGATAAACTAACACTCATAAACTATCTCCATACTGCTTTTTTACCCTACTGCTTTTTCTTTTACGATTTGCAGATATTTAATTGTTTTTTATATTCTAAAAAACTATGATAATTATATATTAAAATTCTCTATAAAACAAGCATTTTATATATTTCGTTTTTTCTAAATCCCGTGTCAAGTGCCGCCTGCTTAGCCGCCGCAGCAGGAGACATCCCATCACAGACAAATTTGCGTGCAAATTCAACCGCCTGTTGTAAAGTAAACTCTGTAACATCCTTCTTTTTTTGCGCTCCCGCAACTATCAAAACATACTCACCTTTAGGATTTTTCTCGGTAAACTTCTCAACCGCAGCAGATAGGGTTGTCCGCTCGGTTGTTTCATGCAATTTTGTCAATTCACGGACAAGCGCGATTTCTCTGTTTCCGAAAACCTCGATCATATCTTTTAATGTTGCAACTAATTTATGCGGTGCCTCATAGAAAATCATTGTACGGGTTTCATCTTTCAATTCTTCCAGATGCTGTGAACGGCTCTGCCTGTTCACAGATAAAAAACCTTCGAAACAAAAGCGTCCCGAGGGCATGCCTGAAATTGCAAGTGCGGTTACAAGCGCGCTGGGACCCGGAACCGACTCAACCTTTATCCCGTTGTCCAGACAAATGCGGACCAACTGTTCCCCGGGATCTGAAATCGCAGGCATTCCCGCATCACTGACCAGTGCAGCATTTTCACCCGACATAATTCTGTTTACTATTTCTTGATTTTTAAACTCCTTATTATGCTCATGATAACTAAGCATCGGAGTTTTAATCTCAAACTTGTTTAATAATTTAATTGTAACTCTCGTATCCTCTGCGGCGATGAAATCGACTTCACAAAGAACCTTTTTAGCCCTTTCGGAAAAATCTCCCAGATTACCGATGGGTGTCCCGACAACAAAAAGTTTTCCGATCATTTTGATATCCCACTTTTACTTCTGTACTCTTTGCAAATCGACTGCATTTCAGCCGAAGGTTCCTGATTTTCCTCTATATAAAGCGGAGTCTGTATATCAAGGCCCGGTTTTCCGCCCAATCTCCCCTCGACAAGCACAAGCCAGGGTTTTTGCCCTTGACGCTGTATAACATTTCTCAGGCGTTTGGGCTCGATTTTATACTGACGCATAGTACAAAACACATCGGTTAATCGCTCGGGACGATGGCACACGCAAAACCTACCTGAATATTTAAGGAGTTTAGCCGCCGTTGCAGTTATATCCTCAAATGTGCACAGTGTTTCATGTCTTGCAATGCAAGCACTTGAACTCGCATTCAGGATCCCGGCGCCCGACGCTTTATATGGCGGATTACAGCAAACCAAATCAAAACTGCCGAATTCAACCGCCCCCTTAAGTTCTTTTAAATCACGGTTTAAAACGGTAAACCTGTCCTGTATACCGTTTAACCTTGCGGTTTTTTCGGCAAGGTTTGCAGCCTGCTGTTGAATCTCAACACCGTACGCGAAATTAACACGGTTATCCCTTAACCATACCATAGGGATTATTCCGCAACCGGTACCCAGATCGCAGGCCTTGTTAACCTTAGAACAAGCAGCAAAATCAGCAAGCAAAATTGCGTCTGTTCCGAAAATATGCTCATCATTCACAAAAATCGACATTTTATTACCGATAGGTTCAAGTCGCTCCATTATCCCCTGCTCCACTTAACCCCAAGTGCAGTATCCTCCAGAATAATACCCATTTCCTTTAATTCGTCACGGATTCTGTCAGCGGTTTTAAAATCTTTATTCTTCCTTGCCTGCGTTCTCTCGGCAATCATTTTCTCGACAACACTATCAAGCGTATCCTCTTTACGAGCATAGCAGATACCCAACACCGAGCACAGTTCATCAAACGTTGCCAAACAGGCATCCAAGGTGTCTTTAAAATTGTTTTCGGCTATTGTCTTGTTTATATCTTTAACGAGGTTGAATATTGCCGCCATTGCATCGGCTGTGTTCAGATCATCTTCCATAGCCCCGATAAATTCGTTTTTACGAACCTCTAAAAACTGCGGTATCTCTCCGCCGCCTTGTGCATGAGAAGCAGCAAACACGAGACCTTCTCGACAGTTATAAAGTCTTTCAAGGGCGTTTTGCGCCTGCTCTACAATATCAACGCTGTAGTTTATAGGACTGCGGTAATGCGAAGCAATCATTATATAACGAATCGGCTCATAGCCGTACTTTTCGGCAACCTCACGGACTGTAAAGAAATTGTTCAAAGATTTTGACATCTTGCGATTGTCAACATTTATATAACCGTTATGCATCCAATACCGTGCAAAGTCACAACCGTTTGCGCACTCAGACTGGGCAATTTCGTTTTCGTGGTGCGGGAAAATGAGATCTTGACCTCCACAATGAATATCAATGGTTTTGCCGAGAAATCTTCCCGCCATAGCAGAACACTCAATATGCCAACCCGGTCTTCCCTCGCCCCAAGGTGACTCCCAGAAAGGCTCGCCCGGTTTTGCCCCTTTCCACAAACAGAAGTCCATTGCATCTTCCTTAATATCGGCAACACTTATGCGAGCGCCCGCCTCAAGTTCCTCAAGCGGTTGATGTGAAAGTTTGCCATATTCCTTAAACTTCTTTGCACGGAAATATACATCCTTTTCAACCTGGTAGGCAAATCCACTCTCACACAGTTTTGAGATTATCTCAATAATTGCATCTATATTTTCGGTAGCTTTCGGATGTTGGGTGGCTTTTTTTATATTCAAGCCGTTTGAATCGACCCAAAACTCCTCAATAAAACGCTCAGCAACCGAGGCTACTGTTGTTTCCTCTTGAATCGCTTTGTTGATCAGTTTGTCATCAATATCGGTAAAATTCTGCACAAAGTTTACCGTATATCCGCGCCACTCTAAATAGCGGCGCAAAACGTCAAACACGCAAAGCGGTCTTGCATTTCCTATATGAATATAATTGTAAACCGTAGGTCCGCAAGCATAAATTTTTACCTGCTTGTCGTCCAACGGGACAAACTCCTGTTTCGTTCTGGTTAGCGTATTATATATCTTCATCACTGCATCCCTTAATCTCTTGAATTTGTTTTTTCAGTTCATTTACCTGATGTTCGAGTGAACATAACTGTTGTGAAACGGGATCGGGTATATGGATCTGATCAAGCGGACGGTCAACCCTCTCCCCATGCATCCTGACAACCCTTGCCGGAACGCCTACAACAGTGCAGTTGGCGGGCACTTCATCCAGCACGACTGCACCTGCAGCGATTCTTGAATTGTCACCCACCTTGAACGGTCCTAAAACCTTGGCACCGGAACTTATCATTACATTGTTCCCGATAGTCGGATGTCGTTTTCCCTCATCTTTACCGGTTCCGCCAAGAGTAACGCCCTGATAAATCAGAACATCATTTCCGATTTCGGTTGTTTCACCTATAACAATTCCGTTGCCATGGTCAATAACAAGCCGACGCCCTATCTTTGCGGCCGGATGAATTTCTATTCCGGTTTTACGCGCTGCTCTTTGTGAAATCCATCTCGCAATAAAAAAATGTCCTCGATTGTAAAACCAGTGCGCCCTGCGATACATACGCAAAGCCTTAACTCCGGGATAGAGAAAAAATATTTCCAGACTGCTTTTAGCGGCAGGATCCCTCTCCTTAACAGCCTGTATATCCTCTTTTATTCTCTCAAACATATACGTTTCACCCCAAAAAATCATTTGTGTGAAAGGTGGCTTTTACCACCCGAAAAATCTTAAAACTATTTTGACGGATCAATGAACTTTCTGTTGTCAATAACATAAATAATCCCCGAAATCACCGTCAACACCGCTGAAACCCAAAGCACTATCGACTGACCCCACATAACGACAGTCTTAAACATCTGCGGCAACTCGAAAAGTTTAATAATCTGCTCAAAAAATATAACCGAAATGATTGCAACCATCTGACTGATTGTTTTTGCCTTGCCCCAAGCATTTGCAGCAATAACCTTGCCTTTTCCGGCAGAAATCAACCTCAGTGACGTAATAAGAAACTCACGAATCAAAACAATAAAGGTTATCCAAACAATACCAACGCCCAAATTCATCTTTATAAACGCCAAAAAAGCAGCCGTGGTCAACATTTTATCGGCAAGCGGATCTAAAAATTTTCCGAAATCGGTTATTAAATTGTTCTTTCTTGCCACCATGCCATCGACCATATCGGTAAGTGATGCGATCACAAAAACGATAAGCGCAGCCAAATAACTGTATTTTAAATCCATTACAATTAGCGCCAGAAAAATCGGGGTCAGTATCAATCTTAAAATTGTAAGTCTGTTCGGTAAATTCATTTCTAAATCCTCTCACCTAATAAATCATATTCCAATATATCAGTTATTTTAACCTCTGCAAACTCACCGGTCTGCAAAGAACAATCACTTTTAAAGAATACCTTTCCGTCTATATCAGGGGCATCATGTTTTGTTCGCCCGAAATACATTTTTATGTATTTATCATAACCCTCAACCAACACTTCTTGGCTTGTTCCGATTTTTAAACGGTTCTTTTTGGTAACAATAGTATATTGATCGTTCATAACAGTCTCGGCACGATCAAATCTGATCTGTTTATCAACCTTCGGTTCAAATTCTGCAGCAATTGTTCCCTCTTCCTCAGAATATGCAAAACATCCCAAACGGTCAAATTCAGCCTCTTTTACAAATTCGCAAAGTTCCTCAAACTCCGCTAAATCCTCACCCGGAAAACCTGTGATTAATGTTGTCCTTATCGTAACATCCGGCAGTTTTGTTCTGATCTTCTTTAATAAATCTATCAGCCCCTGTCTGTCGCCTGTACGGTTCATCCTCTTCAAAATATTGCGGTTGCAATGCTGGATCGGAATATCAAGATAATTAACAACCTTTTGCTGTTTTGCCATGGTATCAAGCAATTCATCGGTTATTCGGTCGGGATATGTATAAAGCATTCTAATCCATTTTAACCCTTCGATCTTGCAAAGTTCATCAAGCAATTGCGGCAACATTTTGCGATTATACAGGTCCTCTCCATAACGGGTAGTGTCCTGCGCAACCAAAACAATCTCCTTAACACCCAAGTCAACAAGTTGCTTTGCTTCCTTTACAATTTCCCCTGTTTTGCGGCTGCGAAACCTTCCTCTGATCATCGGAATGGCACAATAGGTACAACAGTTATCGCAACCCTCCGCTATCTTTAAATATGCCGTATAAAACGGAGTTGAAAGCATTCTGGGTGAATTTATATCAAGTTGCGTTTTTTCGGCAAAAGTACAAAACTTCTCACCCGAGAGCGCACGATTTATAATCTGCACAATGTCACCGTTTTTGCCTATTCCCACAACGGCATCAACCTCGGGTAATTCGTCGAGCACCTCTTGTTTGTATCTTTCCGCCAGGCATCCGGTGACAACTATAGCCTTCAAATTCCCCTCTGCTTTATATCGACACACATCCAAAATGTTATCAATTGCCTCGCGTTTTGCCTCCTCAATAAAGCCGCAAGTGTTGACAATAATAACATCGGCCTCGGCTTCATACGGGGTAATTTCAAAACCTGCATCACATAACTTCTTGAGCATCGCTTCGGCATCAATTTGATTTTTAGGACAGCCTAGTGACACCATCCCAACCTTGTAAACCATACTTAATCCTCATACATTTCTATATCACTGTTATACTCTGAGAGCGCGGCACGTATGTCACCAAAAGAGAATCCACGCCGGGCAAGTGCCACAACGGTTTTTTGAATATCGTCGGGTTTTTGAACCCGGTTTTTATATTTTGCCTCTATCAGCAATAAAATATTGTGTACTTCATCAACCTCAATTCCTTCGACCGCCGCCTTTGCAACGTCACGATCAATTCCCTTCATACACAACATATATACTGCTTTTTTTGGAGCAACCTTTTTGCCGTTTATAAGTGACTCCGCCAATCGCCTTGCGTATTTTTCATCGTCAACAAAGCCGCTGTCAACCGCCTTTTGTGCGGCACGAAGGCTGGTTTGTGCATCAAAACTTCGCTGAAGTTTCTCTTCAAGTTGCTTTTTGGAACAGTCACCGTGTTCTAAATACCACAGTGCCCTTGAATACGCCCGACGAAACTCCGACTCTTGTGAAATTTGTATTATCTGCTCTTGGTCTAAAACACAGCCCGATTTTAATCCGATTTCGCAACAGTATTTAAAATCAATTGCCCAAAGACCTGCCGCATCGGTTTTCAAACCCAACTGTACAGGACTGAATTCCTCACAAAATTCAATTCCAACAAGATTTTTTCTTCTTTTATGAATTAACGCAACCGTCATTAATCATCAACCGCAACATCAATATTAATTTTGGGTATGCTTTTTTCAACACCCGACAATACCTGTTCTTCAGTTTTAACTTTAGTCTTTGATGTAGCCTCAGCGGAATCAACATTCCCCTTCATTGCCGCAATAACCTTGCCTTCAATTTCTGCCATAAGTTGCGGATTCTCAACCAACAAAGTTTTTGTGTTATCTCTTCCCTGACCCAGACGCATCTCTCCGTAATAAAACCATGCGCCCGAACGACGTAGGATATCAAACTTTAATCCGATATCAATAATTTCACCAACACGGGATACACCCTTGCCGTACATAATATCAAACTCTGCCTCTTTAAACGGAGGGGCTACCTTATTTTTAACGATTTTGGCCCTTGTTCTTGAACCGATCATTTCACCGCCGCTTTTAAGGGTTTCTGTCCTTCTGATATCTATTCTGACCGAAGCATAAAACTTCAATGCGCGACCACCGGTAGTTGTTTCACTGCTACCGTAAACCACGCCGACCTTGTCACGAAGTTGATTTATAAATATAGCCACACAGTTCGATTTGGAAATTGCACCCGCTAATTTACGTAACGCCTGTGACATAAGTCTGGCATGCAGACCCATATGACTGTCGCCCATGTCACCCTCAATTTCAGCACGCGGTACCAACGCTGCAACCGAATCAATTACCACAACATCTAAAGCGCCCGAACGAACAAGTGCTTCCGTAATTTCAAGTGCCTGTTCTCCCGTATCCGGTTGCGAAACCAATAATGAATTTATGTCGACACCCAGATTGCCTGCATATACGGGATCAAGGGCATGCTCAACATCAATAAAAGCAACCTCCCCGCCCGCCTTTTGAGCCTCTGCGGCAATATGCAGTGCAACCGTTGTTTTACCCGAAGACTCCGGTCCGTAAATTTCGATAATTCTGCCCCTGGGCACACCACCAATTCCAAGCGCCATATCTAATGTTATCGATCCGGTCGGAATATGGTCAACACTCATATTCTGGTTTTCTCCAAGTTTCATTACGGCACCTTTGCCGAATTGTTTCTCAATCTGTGACAGTGCAGTTTGTAATGCTTTTTCCCTATCTCCCGACATTTTTTATCCTCCGTTTCATTTATACAAGTCAATTATACTTAATAACCCGGGGCAATTGCAACCCCGAGATAAATTAATGCTGTTTTTTCATACCGGACACTACCCGATCGTTTCCGCCATAGTCTTTATACACTTCAACATCGCAAAACCCGCTGTCAAGCAAAAGTTTTGTCACCGATGCTGCCTGATTATATCCAACTTCAAACATTAATTTGCCGCCCGAGTTTAACATCTGCGCGGCATTTTTAGTTATATTCCGGTAAAATTTCAAACCGTCCGGACCTCCGTCAAGTGCCATTTGGGGTTCATGACTTACCTCGCGCTGTAAACTGTCTATTTTATAAGATTCAATATATGGTGGATTGCAAACAATTAAGTCGCAATTCTTTTTAAACTTTAAAGCATCAAACAAAATTGCTTCGACACCGACATTGTTCTTTTTTATGTTTTTTACAAGATATTCATATGCTTTTTTTGACTTTTCTACCGCCAGAACGGTTGCCTGTTGACAGTTTTTCTTTATCGCAACCGCTATGCACCCGCTGCCCGAGCATAAATCCACAACCGTATATGCCTTTTGAGTTTTTAAAAACTCCAATGCCCTTTCAACCAAAATCTCGGTGTCTGCACGTGGGATCAATACACCCGGTCCCACTGCAAAATCAAGCGAAAAAAACTCCCACTCTCCGAAAATATATTGTAGCGGAAAGCCCCGGCACCGCATTTTGCAGATTTTCTCAAGTTGCTCAATAACGTTTTGTGCTGCGCTGTTTTTCAGAACAAACCTTGAGATTTGTGCCGCCTCAAACTCAGCGCACTCTATTGAGCCTGATTGTAAAATCTGTTTTGCTTTTTTCTTAAGGTCACACTCGCTGATCATCTCCAACAATCCTCATCCGGATTATCGGGTTTAACCGCTGTCAAAGCCACTATTGCAACCTCTATCATATCATCATCCGGCTCTTTCGTAGTCAACCTTTGCATCCACATTCCAGGTGCAGAAATTATCTTTGTTACAGTGTTTTCATATCTGCCGCAGATTTTTATAAGTTCGTAACCGATGCCGCAAATGAGCGGAAGCATCACGATTTTAATCGCCACCCATAGTGCAGTAATTGAGGTAAAGGCGTCGGGTAAAACAATATCAAGAATTAAGTTGACTATGAACCCGACAAACAGCATCAAAATCAGAAATGATGTTCCGCACCTCGGATGAAATCTACTGTTGTTTCTGACGTTTTCAACCGTCAGTTCATTACCCTTTTCATAGCAGAAGATTGTTTTATGCTCTGCCCCGTGGTACATAAATACCCTTTTTATGTCCTTCATGCGAGAAACTGCCGAAATATAGCCTACAAATATTGCGAGTTTCAAAAGTCCCTCAAACAACACCTTGAAATCATCGGCGGTGCCATTAGCGATATACTGATTAAACAAATTAAACAATGTTGTGGGTATCCACATAAAAAGCACAACCGCAATTATAACACCTAAAACCCCCGAAACCGCTGATACAACTGTCAAAAATACCGATTGCTTTTTCTCACCGTTTTTATCCTGTTCGGGCAAAGACTGTTCGGTTGGGCCCTGCGCGCCGGAATCTTCTTGTTCTTCGGATATGTCGGCAAAACCCGATTTCTCGGCAGAAATCATAAGCGCCTTATAGCCCGAAACCATAGACTCAATAAAACCAACAATGCCACGAATTATCGGGATTCTGAAAAATTTGCTTTTATCCTTTAACTGTGAAAACTGCATATCCACCGTCTCTATGCTTTTATCGGGGGTCCTTATGGCGATCACTGTTTTTGAAGGACCCTTCATCATGATTCCCTCAATAAGTGCTTGACCCCCGATTGTCGTTTTTTTGCAACCCATTTCAACCTTCTCCTTCTTGTGAACTATTGCTTATATTTTCAATGTCTTCCAATGAGTTTACCGATTCGGTAACCTGCTCCCCGTCTTCATCCTGAGGCGGAAAATAAATAGCCGTGGGTTCGGTGTCTTCCTCCTTAACTGTAGGTAAAACAACCGTCACCTTTGTTCCGACACCCTGAGTGCTTTCAAGAAACAACAGTCCGTTGTGCTGTTTGAGAATTTCATCTGCAACCGCCAAACCTATTCCGTTGCCGCTGACGGTCTTGTTCGACCGGAAAAAGCGTTCCTTAACGTGATCTAAATCCTGCGCAGCAATTCCCACTCCGGTGTCTGAAACTATAACGCGTATACATTCCTGCTCGACCACAGTGGTGACCAACACGAAACCGCCCGGTTGTGAATACTTAACGGCATTATCAATAATATTTATAAAAACCTGCTTTATACGGTTTTTGTCTGCTTTTACCAGAATCGTTTTGTTAGGAGATATAAAGGTCAGATCAATTTTTTGCCGAGCAGCGAGTTCGTGATACATTTCAACAACCTCACCGACAACCTCTGAGATATCAACCATCGTCATCTCTACTACAAGATTGCCCGACTGCATTCTTGAGAAGTCTAACAGTTCCTCAACCAACTGAGAAAGTCTCTCTGATTCTCCCAGAATTATCTCAATTCCCCGCCGTACCGCCTGATCGTCACTGCCGATTGACATCTTAACCGTTTCACCCCAACCACGTATTGCAGTCAACGGCGTACGAAGTTCATGTGAAACAGAAGAAACGAAGTCATTTTTTAAATTTTCAACGTGCGAAAGTTCATTTGCCATATAATTTATAGAGTCACACAACTCACCGATTTCGTCATTTCTTCTGACACTCATGTTTACATCAAAACTTCCGCAGGCAATCTTACGGGTAATGGCAGAAACCTCGCGTACCGGAATAACAATGGATTTTATAAAATATATTCCGGAAAATACCGTGGAAGCAATAATAAACAGACCGAACAATATTGCCGCACCAATCAAAAAATAAATATATTTCAGTGCATCCTGCAACGAAACCATCCATCTGTATGCCCCGTTTACCCCATTTCCGAAATCATCTAGAATAACCGTTCCTGCCGCAACCATTTCACCCGATTCGAGTCTGCCGCGCCAGGTTGCCATGCCGGATTTTGAGTCACGTGCCGCAATATAGTCCTTCATGTCGTTAGGACGCAGAATCATAAATTTTCCGGTTGACGCAACCAGTATTCCGTTTTCATCCAGAACCTGAACCTCTATTTTATCGGCATACTTAAATGCCTCTGTTAAACTCTTTGCCGCCTCATCAAACGACTCGCCAGAATAAGACGAAAGACTTCTAAACGACTGTGCATATACCGACGCCTGATCTTCTATTTCGGTAATTATGAATTGATAGATAATAATTCCAAACACAACCTCAAATAATAAAACCGAAGCAACCGCAATTGACAAAACATTGAAAATCCAACGCTTTGTTATGCTTCCGACCTTGATTTCGTCACTCATATATGCACCTCCCAAAACTATACAGTTATTAATATATTTGATTTCCGCTAACACCCTTATTCCGAAAGATTGTATCACAATTAATAAAAATCGAATAAATTTCCGGGTGTGTTTGCAGCCATATTTTTCTAATTACTACACCACTTATAGCCCATTCCCCAAACCGTAACCAGATTTTTAGGATTTGAAGGGTCTTGCTCAATCTTCATACGCAAACGTCTGATGTTGACATCGACAATTTTTTCCTCACCGACATATGAATCTCCCCAGACCTGTGTGAGAATCTCTGTTCGATCTATGGGTTTATCGGGATTAGTTAAGAAAAACTCAACAATTTTAAACTCCACCTGGGTTAATTCGATAGCAGTTCCGTTTTTCTCTAAAACCCTTTTTCTCAAATTAAGCTTAAATTCACCCAGCGTTATTTCATCAACAACCCCGACCCTGTTCTTGTTTTGATTAATTTCTACTCTACGATAGAGCGAATCCACCCTTGCGTTTAACTCGGTAAGGCTAAACGGTTTTGTAATGTAATCATCAGCGCCATACATAAGACCGCTGACCTTATCCATCTCCTGTGTGCGTGCAGTAAGCATGATTATGCCTATTTCACCCGAACGTTTGCGAAGTTCCCTGCATACCTCAAATCCG
Source organism: bacterium (assembly GCA_030535285.1). Lineage (GTDB taxonomy): Bacteria > Bacillota > Clostridia > Oscillospirales > Acutalibacteraceae > JAUMXX01. The sequence continues at coordinate 28,654 of JAUMXX010000006.1, forward strand.
TCCATTCCGGGCATCGAAACATCCAGCAAAACAATATCAAACCCCGCCGGATCGCTATCATAAATCTCTAAAGCCTCTTCACCTGTCCCCGCCTCGACGGTTTCATAGCCTACACGGCGAAGATTAATAACCTCAAAACTGCGGATATCTACCTCGTCTTCAACAACCAAAATTCTCTTCATGCGTTACTCCCCTTTTTCAGAACTTGATATAACACTAAACATATCCCGAAGTTGCTCAACCGAAACACTCAGAACACGAGCGTCGGTTGTGCCCTCACCGACCTTTGCGATGTATATATTCTGACTTGAATCTCTCGCTATTTCGACAAAACCTGTATACTGTATACGGTTCTTTTCATATTCTTCGAGCGAAACAACCTGAATTCGCATAAATTCATTTGTTGAAATCTCATTTTCCTGATCCCAATTATAAAAAATCCTCTGATTACTGTCTGAGCGTTTAACAATTGTGAACCGGCCCACCCAATCGGACGGAACGGTCAAATAGTATCCGTCTGTATAATTCATTATTGCGGTTGCCGCCGTCTTGAATCCGGAAGTGTCAAAAACTCTCCACTCGGTCACAAAAAACTCCTGACTGTTGCTGTATTGCTTTGAAACGGGAATTCTCTCAAGGTGAGGAATCTCGTAGATTCCGTCATTATTAAAGTCGGTCGCTTCGGTAAGCGATTGTCTGAGTGTTATGTTGTTTTCTCCGCTGAGGATATCATAAGACGGCGCCTTAAGAGTGTTTTGGTCATAATAAATTATCTCGGTAATCATAGACGAAGCCGTTTTCACAGCATCCAAATAGACCGCGGGTTTCCCGTTTGCAAGTTTGGAAATTTTAGGCTCTAGATATCTTTGTATGTTTCCGTCAAGCATACAGGTGCCGATTACCTCTGTTTTTTCGTTTGTAAGGGAAAACAATGACGCAGTTGAACTTTTGTCAACCGTGTTAAGACAGACGGTGAAAATATTATTTTTCCCCTCCCCGACTAAATCGCAAAGGGCAAAATATGTGCAGGTTTCCTGCATCCGCTGAACAAGACCGCCATCTTTCATTCCAAAGACGGTCAGAAGTTTATCGCTTGAGTTAAAGGTGTTCCAATATATTAAAACTTCCTGTGCTTTATTGTCATCAACATTTTCAACCAAAACACGTTCAATTTCGCTTGCCTTGACCTGAACATCGCCCTTAACGGTCCATTTTCCCTTTTTCATACAGGTAAGAGCAACATGCATAACAAGAGAATTATCATCCGTAGGAGTACCGTAAAAGACTACCGCCTCTTCACTGCCATCCCTATCAAAATCATCTATAATATACGCCGAACGATAGTCGCCCTCACCCGGATACACCGGTATTACCTCGGCTCCCGTATGCTCCTCAAGCAGAGTCTGGATTTCGTAATATTGTCCGGTCATTTTAGGGGGCGCCATCATATCGCTTATACTCAAACTAAATCTTGAGCAACCGCAAAATAGTAAACACATCGCAAGGCAAAAACCAACTGCGAAAGTCTTTTTAATCATAACCCCCAACCCCCTTTAGAGTATATTTCTTTAATTATAACACACTTTTGTGTTTATTTAAACGGTTTTGAATCATTTTTATAACTTTTTTCGTTGACAATATAGGTAAAATATTATATATTTGTATGTGTAGTTTACTGTAATATGCAATTTAACCTATTGAGAGGAGCATTAAGATGGCAGAAAAAGAATGTATTTGTTTTGAAAAAAAGGAATTGGCAATAGTTGAAGAAATCTTTGACGGTCGTAACAAGGTGAGTTATAGTCAAATCTTTGTCAACGCAAGTCAAATTCGTAAGATTTTTTTCGACAAACATGAAATACAAAAGTTTTTCAAGGTTGTTGAATCTGAAAAGATTGTTATCGCTTTGAGAACCCGAGTCGAACCCATTGTTATTTTAAAAAATCGTCATCCCGAGCTGTTTGATACCTACAAGCAGAATTTGATTAAATTTGCTGAGGCAAATAAGATCCCGGTAGAAGATTTATTGGCTTAGTTTTCTAAAATAATTCAAAAAGTTATAAACGTCCGGTAATATATACCGGACGTTTATTAATGTTTATAAAAAAAGAGAATTCGTTGCAATTGATCTAACAACTTATCTAAAACAAACTTCTTTTTTTGTTGCGTATGAAGGATTCTTTTACAACTTCATAACGGTTATATGCTCTGGCAACCGCATCCTCCCACGATAAATATATTTTCTCAGATGCAGTAATCCCGACCTCTTTTAGTTTTTGAGGCTGGCGACAAACATCAATGATCTTTCTGGCACAATCATTAACACTTTCTTCGGTTATGAAGCCCGAGATGCCGTCGACAGCAGATTCAGCGGCACAGCTATTTTTTACAAGCAAAGACGGACAATAACATGCTGCTGCCTCCTTAACTACAAGTCCCGATGTGTCATATGTTGAAGGAAATATGAATAAATCTGCCCTGCTAAAATAGACACGCAGCTGTTCTCTGTCACATATCGCACCGGTAAAGATTACACTGTCGGATAGACTCATTTTTTTAACATAGTCTTCAATGGCAGATCTGTCTCTGCCTTCACCGACAAAAAACATTTTAAATTTTATCCCTGCTTTCCTGACTTCATCCAAAGAATCAATGATTAACTTTATGTTTTTATACCACATCATACGGCCGACAAACAAAAACACAAGGTCAGACCCGTCAAGTCTAAAGATACGTTCTAATTCAGAAAGTTGTTCGGCAGAAGCTTTGCCCTTTTTAAAATCTGTACCGTTAGGCATAATTACATATCGACCGTTATATCCGGTGGTCTCAAGCCAACGTCCTGCTCCCTCACTGACAACCCATACTTCATCAGCCTTTTTTATGTTGTTCAAAACAAATTTTTTTGCGACACTATTAAATTTTTTAAACCGCACAAATTTATCAATATCAACATCAAACTTGGTGTGGTATGTAAAAACCACGGGAATTTTTTTGCGCCGCATTTTATTCTGTTGATAAGCCAAAACTGCCGAAGAAAAGGGACAATGAACATGCAACAAATCAAGTTCTTTTCGATTAAGGTCAACAATTGTGGCCGGAGAAAACGAATTTCCGACCCGGTACGGCAACATACCAAACGAAGAAATTGATGAATATCTGTAAACATCAAAATCATAGTCATCGGTCACATTGCGGTACTTGGGAGTAACCACTACCGCCTGACCGTGATTTTTATTTATATATTTCGCATAATTATATATGGTATTTGCAACTCCGTCTATAAGCGGAGGAAAAGAATCGTTATATAATCCTATTCTCATAAATATGCAAGT
>JAUMXX010000006.1:31998-33341 GCA_030535285.1 bacterium
AGTTTGAAATAAATTTCAAACTCCACCCATCCCTTTCTGTATACTCACAAGCATAAACGACAACCCCGAATTTTCACAGATATTTCAGGTTGCCTTTACGGGTAGAAAAACAGCCTGCCGAATATATGGTTTCAATTTTTATTATACAACAATTTTTAAAAAATTCAATGCCTACAGACCGTTGCGTAGGCGAAAAGTATAACATAAAAAACAAAAATGACCGTGGCAATAAAGCCAATCGGTCATTTTCGGCATATCCTGTGATTATTATTTTTTTAAAGCAAACCTGCTTTTTTGGACAACATATGCCCCATTTTTATAAATCACTTATTTCATGCTGCTTTCATAAGACTCGATCATTTTCTTAACCATCTGTCCACCGATAGAACCAGCCTGACGAGATGTTAAATCACCGTTATAACCCTGCTTAAGATTAACGCCGACTTCGTTAGCAGCCTCCATCTTAAAACGGTTAAGTGCTTCCTGTGCTCCAGGTACTACTGACATTTTTTCCACCTCTTGTTCAATTATTTTGCGTTTGTATTACTATTGTTTCAATCGGACAAAATAATATCAAAGGTAAATTTAGTATAAATTTTTTAATTATTTTACTATTTTATACAAAATTTTAATATAAGAAAACAAATGTCGTTGACCGCATAAACCGTTTTTACTGCTTTTCAATCTTGTTTTGTTCAATATATTGCGCTGTTATCCTTGCCGCAAGAGCCACTAACTCTACACACGGACGTTTTTTATAGTATTCATCTGTCCGCGCCGAAGCAACAGGGCTGCAGTCTTTTCCGCCATCACCTAAAAGTTCCCGGCAAACAATTGATCCGTTTTCTTTTTTAAATTCTTCTGCAACTTTCTGTATTCTTTTGTAGTGTTTACTTTTCGCTGCACCGTCACCGACATCGTCGTATCCATAAAGTGCTCCCAAAACCATAAACATCCCACTGACAGCACCGCAAACCTCTCTGAGTCTGCCCATTCCGCCACCGAAAGATGAAGATATCTTTAGTGCCACCTTCTCATCAATACCGGTAACATCACAGAACGCACAAAACACCGCCTGCGAACAATTGCATCCGTTCAAAAATAATTCCCGCGCTTTTTTCTCATATTGATTCAATACCATAGATAACCACCACGCCTTATTATAACTTATTAATAGAACTGTCCACCGCCTTAATCTTAACCTCGCTGAGTCTTTTTGTCAATTGAACAACCATATCCTTGTTTTCCGAACCCGTCATAGACAAAGGTGTAGATATAGTAAAGGGCGGAGATTTTACCTCCGCCCTTTCGGTTAATTTTAACTAATCAGAGAACCGTCACCT
>JAUMXX010000039.1 GCA_030535285.1 bacterium
CTATGTTAATTTTTAATCGTCGGGGTGTTTAATGACGATTTTGTCCCAAAAATTAAAAATAAAGAACCGGTAAAAAAAGAAAACGACCGTGCAAGAATTTTGCAAGCACTAAAATGCGTTGATCAAGCAGTTGTTATAGACATAGAAACAACTAATGATAAAATGTTAGCTCTTGAAAAATTTGGGTTTGATGTTCTTTTTTCCGGGGATGACTGGCGAGGAACCGAAAGGTATAACAAAACAGAAAAACAGTTTGCACCTTTAGGAGTATCAATCGAATATTTACCTTACACACAAGGCGTTTCATCTTCTGACATAAAAAATAAATTAAAGAAATAACGGTAACTTAAAAATGAATAAAATTATAATTAACCTTATTTCCTTTGCCCTTTTTGACTGTGGTGATGAAATAACACAAGATATCGACTGGGCAGAATTGTATTCCTTTTCGAAAAAGCAACAAATATCTGTACTGATATATTTTGGTTTGTTAAATTCAAAAATTTTTGTACCTCAAAAGATACTGGATAAATTTCAAAATGATGCGTTTATAAGTATTGCAACAAGTTGTAACCAAATTTTTGAAGCCGAGCGTATTTCCGCTGCTTTCGAAAAAAACCACATTGATCATATGTTGCTCAAAGGTACACTTTTGAAGGAAATTTATCCAAAACCCGAAATGCGCCAAATGGGCGATGTTGATATACTTATAAGAACAAAGCAAACTGAAACTATCACACAGGTTATGGATAAACTTGGATTTGTATATAAATATGACAGTAATCACGAAATTGTTTGGTCTAAATCCGACACGTTAAGTATAGAACTACATAAAATGCTTATTCCCTCTTATAATAAGGATTTCTATGCCTATTACGGTGACGGATGGAACCACGCAAAAAAAATCAGCGGCAAAGCTCACGGCTACCAACTGAGTGCCGAAGATAATTATATTTTCATTTTTACTCATTTTGCAAAACACTACCGTGATGCCGGTGTGGGTCTTAAACATATCATTGATTTGTACCTTTTGAAAAAGTATATCGGCAATATAGAATATGTTGAAAACGAATTGAAAAAATTACAGTTGTTTGATTTTCACCGCAATGTGCAAAACACTCTTCAGGTTTGGTTTGAGAAGAAAGAAGCTGATAAAATAACCGATACAATTACAAATCGCATTTTTGCCGGGGGTGCTTACGGAACATCTGAGGCTCGTGTTCTCTCGTCCGCGCTGAAAAACACAAAAACTACAGGTTCTGTCAAAAATGCAATTCTCAAGAAGATTATTATAATGCTCTTTCCGTCTTCGTCTGTAATGAAAAAGAAGTATCCAATATTAAATAACTTGCCCTTTTTATTACCTTTTTTGTGGATTTGGCGTTGGGGTACTGCATTATTTTTAAGGCAAGAAAACGTTAAAATACAAGCCACTGTAGCTAAAACTTTAAACAAACAAAAGATTGATATGTATCACTCCGAGTTAAATCTTGTAGGTTTGGATTTCAATTTTAAAGAATAAAATTTATCCTGGAGAATGGTCTTATGAACTACAAAAACCTTTTTTTAAGACAATCATATTTCGATTGCTATGACACATACAGTTCATCACTTAAAGAGACAGGCTATGGCGTACAATGGGACTATGTCATTCTTACCGCATCTAATGAGAGTCAGGCAACCGCTTACCGTCAACAGCTTGACTACCGTCTGCAGCGCAACATCTTGCCACAGTCGACTCACTATGCTGTTTTGCCTGATTTTGAGGGTAAACGTGTGGGCTCGGGCGGTGCTACACTCGGTGTACTTCGCTACATTTGGGAACGCGAGTTGTCTTTTTCAGGACTTCGTATTTTGGTGATTCATTCGGGCGGTGACTCTAAACGTGTGCCGCAATATTCAGCTTGCGGAAAACTTTTTTCACCGGTGCCCCGGGAATTACCCGACGGCAGACGGTCTACACTGTTTGACGAATTTATTATTGCTATGAATGGCGTCCCTGCACGTCTGGAATCCGGAATGTTGGTGCTTTCCGGTGATGTTTTACTGCTGTTCAACCCACTGCAAATTGATTTTTACGGTAAAGGAGCGGCGGCACTTTCGATCAAAGAGAGTGTAGAAACCGGAAAAAATCACGGCGTATTCTTACGTGATAACAATGGAAATGTGAGCAAATTCCTGCACAAACAGTCACCGAACGATCTTGCTGCTGCCGGTGCGGTAGACCATTCCGGAAAAGTTAATATTGACACCGGTGCCGTTATTTTAAGTAGCGACATACTTGAAGATTTATACCACATTGTAGACACCGATGAAAAATTCAGAAAGTATGTAAATGATACCGTAAGACTGTCTTTTTATGCTGATTTTGTTTATCCTTTAGCCGCAAACTCGACACTTGAACAATTCTATAAAGAAAAGCCCGAGGGTGAATTGAATAGTGAATTGCTGGCTGCGCGTAAAGTTTTGTGGCATACCCTTGAGAAATACCAAATGAAATTGATTTCTATGTCACCTGCTGCTTTTCTTCATTTTGGCACTTCTTCAGAACTTCTTGATTTAGTAGTCAAAAATATTGATGACTATAAATTTCTTGACTGGAAACGCAAAATATCATCTAGCAATAATAAGGGGAATTTTGCTTGCTACAACAGTTTTATCGACGAAAACGCAATTGTCGGTGACAAAAGCTACATAGAAAACAGCGATATCGGAGCGGATGTAGTGATAGGAAATAATTGTATCATTTCAGGTTCTACACTCAAAAACATTACCGTTCCCGACGGCATTGTTTTACACACGCTAAAATTGTGCAACGGAAAGTTCGTTACCCGAATTCTCGGTCTGCACGATAATCCTAAAGAGAATATGTGGCTGGGCAATTCACTGGAACAGTCACTTTGGGATATGCCATTGTTTGAAGAATATGATACTGCGGAAGAATCAGCCACAGCAACCCTTTCCGGAAAGCGCGGTCAGTATTCCCTTAAAAGCAGCTTTAATCTGGCCGATTCTTCACAGATTTTATCTTGGGGTGATAAACTTCATGATAAAATATCAGCTGAACGTTTTTTGAATAATATAAACAACCTCTATCCTGTCGAGAACATGGATGCCACAGAGCTTAGCACACGCGTTGTTACTATTTTAAAAAGGCGTGCCGAATTGTCCGATTTCAGTCAGAAAATTCGCATCTACTACTATCTCGGTAAACTCTTGTCAGATGATGAACTATTACAACGTTGCTTTGATACAATCTGTAGTTGCGTTATGGAATCTGCCATGCAGAGCACCGATTATAATCCCAATTTTCGCATCACAAAAGAGAGTGTCATAACAAAACTACCGGTCCGCGTAAACTGGGGCGGCGGCTGGACAGATACTCCGCCGTACTGCCTCGAACACGGGGGTATGGTTTTAAATGCAGCAGTCACCTTAAACGGTCAATTACCCATCGTTATAACCATTAAGAAATTAGATGACTTTAAGATAATTCTCTCAAGCACTGATAACGGCTCATACGCCGAATTTACCGATATAAAGACGCTTCAAAATTGTCACGACCCCCACGATGCTTTCGCTTTGCACAAAGCGGCGCTTATCGCTTGTGGCGTTATCCCGTATAAAGACTGTGTCTCGGTCGAACAGATTTGTAAACGCTTAGGCGGTGGCTTCAGCCTTAATACTGAGGTGCTTAATATTCCAAAAGGTAGCGGACTTGGTACAAGTTCAATTTTGGCAGGTGCATGTGTAAAAGGTTTATTTGAATTTTTAGGAACCGATATTACAGCAAACGAACTGTATAACCGTGTACTTTGTATGGAACAGATTATGTCCACCGGAGGCGGCTGGCAGGACCAAGTTGGAGGACTTGCGCCCGGAATAAAAATGGTTTCTGCGCCTGCCGGCATGGTACAGCAGGTTTCTTGCGAAACTGTTAATATACCGGACGAAACGCTTGCAGACCTTCAAAACCGTTACTGTTTAATATATACCGGCCAAAGAAGGCTTGCCCGTAATTTGTTAAGGGAAGTAGTTGGTAAATATATCGGTGCCAACAAAGCGGCTTTAGATGTTTTATACCAAATCCAACGCATAGCCGTTCTAATGCGCTTTGAACTGGAACACGGTAATATTGATGGTTTTTGTCGCTGTCTTAATGAGCACTGGGAACAATCTCTACGTCTGGATAAAGGCTGTACTAATACCTGTATCGACCAGATCTTCCATTCGGTTGATGATCTGATTGATGGCAAAATGATTTGCGGTGCAGGTGGAGGAGGATTCCTTCAGGTCGTTCTTAAAAAACATGTTACCAAGCAGCAATTGAGAGATAGGTTGCACAACGTCTTTGAAGATTCGGGTGTATCGGTCTACGATTGCGAGTTTTACAAGGTAAAATAAATATATTGTCAAACAAACACACCTAGCCAATACAAAGGCTGAGTGTGTTTGTTTTTTGCTGTTTAAACAGGTATAAATTATTTACAAAAATCATACAATTTATTAGCCTTCTTAGGAGTTGATTGTATGAGAGAAATGACCAAAGACAGAGCCGTTACGCTCGGGGAATATATTGTGGAATCAAGTGCTACAGTAAGAGCTGCAGCAAAGGTTTTTGAAATAAGCAAAAGCACCGTACATAAAGATGTAACCGAACGTCTAAAAGTCAGCAACCCTCAACTATATGCTCAGGTTAAATGCGTTCTCGACAAAAACAAAAGCGAGAGACACATCCGCGGCGGAATGGCAACCAGACGTAAATATAAGGGAGAATAAAAAATGCCCGTCAGAATTATTCTGACGGGCATTGAATTAATTAAACATCGGACTATCTCCCGGCTAAAATTTTTATAAGAACTACTTTAATTATTTGAAAAGACTCATCCTCCAATAAAAATTCTGCTTTTAATACTTAATTATTATTAAATTTTCAATTGAGAGATTGTCACGCCGAACTTATTAGTACATTGGACCCACCTTTTTCTTGAGGATTTTGTTTTGATTGACCGTCCTAAGCAGTTTTATAAAAGTAAACATCCTTTTATTGATCACCGCCTTAACTTATTTCAACCGTTTACAAAACAACGGCCGATACTATTGTGCTGTGACTCAAGTTCCTGCTGCATTGGTATCGACCCCCTTATCCGATATATTTACTCCTACAGAGTATATCTATCTATCCTCTTTATTTCTTTTTCAATTAGACAATAACATATTTATTGTTAAATGTCAATAGTTTTTTTTAACATTTTTTAAAAAAATACAGCAGTATGCTTAATAAATTTTTCCGGTTGACTATTTCAAGCCTATTGGTTAAAATATAATTGTAAAAAATTTCAGGAGATTTAAAATGGAAAAAGAATATAATCCGGACATAATAACTTTAACCGATGAAGAAGGAAAAGAATATACATTTGAAGTTCTGGACCGAATAGAAACCGATGAGTCTCGGTATGTTGCCTTACTTCCGGTTTATGATGACCCAAAAGATATGCTTGACGACAGCGGTGAATTGGTTATCCTGCGGGTTGTTGAAGATAAAGGCGAAGAATTTTTAGAAAATATTGAAGACGACGATGAGTATGATACCATCGCAGACGCATTTATTTCAAGACTGCAAGACACATTTGAAATAGAAGAAGAATAATTTTTTCCTACCCTGTTCGCGAATCGCGAGCCATTATAACCCTACAACTATTTTAATGGGAGCCTGACTCCTGTGGTGGGCTTGCAGACCTCCCGACCATGTCGGAAGAAGGGAGCGCAAAGCCATGGGGAAGGCACCCACCTGCTTGCTGCAGGTTATCAACGGCCGTCTACGGCAGGGTGGGAATTGTAAATTGCACAAAAAATACCCAACCGGGTTAATTAACCGGGTTGGGTTTTTTTATGCCTTTGCAAGATTTACTTTTGTGTTAATGCAAAAAGCGATTGCGCTTTAAATCTCTGAACTTTTATTTCTTCATTTCATCAAACATTTCCTTGACTGAAGGCGCATTTTTTGTCAGTTTTTTTATACTCAATTCCTGTGCTTTATCGTTTGCAAGTCGCAAATTACGTTCAGAAGATGTTAGTGCATCTTTGACCTTTTGAAGTTGCGAAATTGATTTATCTATCTCATTAATTGCATCCTTAAACTTTCGGCTCGCCAATTCAAAATTGCGCGCAAAGCCTGTCTTAAAAGTTTCCATATTGTCTTCAAAATTCACTAAATCCAACTGCTGATTACGTACAATCTCCAACTGCTTCCTATACTCTAACGAATTAAGTGCGGCATTTTTTAACAGTGAAATTAACGGAACAAAAAACTGCGGTCGAATCACATACATTTTTTCATACCTATACGACACATCAACTATCCCATTATTATAATAATCACTATCGCCCTCAAGCAACGACACCAATACCGCATATTCACATTTTTTCTCTTTTCTGTCCTTATCGAGTTCCTTGAAAAAATCCTCATTTTTATGTTTTGTTTTGGTTTCGTCTGCCTCATTTTTCATTTCAAACATAATCGAAATATATTCGATTCCATCAACATAATCCCGAAATATAAAGTCACCCTTGCTACCGCTTGTTGCATCGTTATCTTTTTCAAAATAGGCGTTTGGAAAAGCGGTCATTCGAAGATTATTGAATTCATTAAGACAGTGCTGTTCAAGACTCTCTCCCACCATTTTAGTTGATTGGCGAGCCTTGAAATCTTTATAATATTCTATCTGCTCTTCTTTATCTCTGAGTTTTGCTTCATATCTCTCACGTAAAGATTTGATGCTCAATTCGCTCTCGGTATCCTTAACATCAAGTTTACTTTTTAGCATCGTAATTTCGGCTGTTTTTTCTTGTAATTGCTTTTCTTTTTCACCGACAGCTTCCATTACAGCAATCTTCTTTTCCGAATTAACCGAATCAAGTTTCGCTTTCAGTTGAGCAATTTCCTGTTCCTTTTTAAACATTTCGGCCGCGTTTTTTGCAAGGGCTTCTTCCTGTTTTTTCTCTTGATTAAGACGAATAATTTCTAAATCGCTATTCTTTTTTTCATTAAGTTGAGTTTCACGGCGTCTAAGTTCTGCCTCAAATTCTTTGTCACGAATCTGACTTACTATTTGAGCATAGCCCGACTCGTCTACCTGAAACACTTCACCGCAGTTGGGACATTTGAGTTCCTGCATCGTATCTGATCCCTTTCTACTGTTAATCTAGCCTATTTCGAAAAATTTTTTTAAAAAAGCATTTAATAACTCAATAACCATCTACCCGTTATGAGATTCTATCCATTCTTTATACCAGTAGGCTGAATCTTTTGGTATTCGAACCTGTGTATCATAATCAACATAAACGATACCAAACCGTTCTGTATACCCATAAGCCCATTCAAAATTATCCATAAACGACCATAAGAAATACCCTAAAACATCTACACCGGCATCTACCGCCTTTTCGAGTTCGAGTAAATAACGGTTCAGAAAATCAATGCGGTTGGGGTCATGCACCTTGCCGTCAATAGATACCGTGTCGTGCGCTGACATGCCGTTTTCGGTAATAATTATCGGCAATTTATATCTTTCAGCCATAAATCTCGGTCCCCATTGTAAACATTTCGGTGTGACCGACCATTGAATTGCTGTCTTAGGTGACCCCGGTTTACGCTTAACAAACTCAGGGTTGTCGCTATCACCTGCGGCAATTTCTTTTCCGTTGTATACATTCATACCAAAGAAATCAATAGGTTGACTGATAAGTTCCATATCTTCACTCGTGATTTCAGGCAAATATTCCTTATACATTTCCAGACCATCTTTTGGATAACAACCTAAAACTATTGGATCACACCACCAAGCAATACTCCACATTATGCCCCAACCAAGAGGTGCGCAATTGAAAATCGCCCTGCGTGTAGCTTCAATATCTTTGAATGTTTCGGTTGCCGGATAATTAGCTTCAACAGCCGGAGAAAACCCTATTTTTATTTTCTGTTTTGCGTTTGCACGCATAGCTTTAACGGCTGCCCCGTGAGCCTTTAAAACATTGTGGCACATTTGAAATATATCTTTATATCCAACCTTCAATCCGGGAGCGTGGGCACCGTTAAAATATGCAAGACCTATAAAACATTGTGGTTCGTTAAAAGTTATATAGTTTACTGCTCTGTCAGAAAACAATTCAACAACCTTAGCAGCATAGTTGCTAAACCACTCAACACTGTCATCATTAAGCCATCCACCTTTTTTATGTAACTGATACGGATAGTCCCAATGAAAAAGAGTAATATAAGGTTCAATCCCGTTGGCTAAAAGTTCGTCAATTAAGTCAGAGTAAAACTTAACACCTTTCTCGTTTATCTGCCCTGTTCCGTTCGGAAAAATCCGTGACCAACTTATCGAAAATCTATATGCTTTTATACCAAGTTCCTTCATTAACTGTACGTCTTCTTTATACCTATTATAGTGATCACAGGCAATGTCACCGTTATGATTTTCAGTTATATGACCGGGTTCATGACAAAAAACATCCCATATGTTAAGGCCTTTTCCATCCTTATCCCAAGCACCCTCAATCTGATAAGAAGCGGTAGCAACGCCCCACACAAAATCTTTTTTAAAACTCATAAGTAATCACCCATAGTTAAAGTACGAGCAAAGTATACCATTCTAACCACAAAAAATCAAGTATGACAAAGTTTTCGAATAATATAAATAGACATTATAACAACCCAAAATATAAAAGTAATCAGTCGCTTTTTCAACGCCTGCTTATGCAAAGTTGTTGGGTCAATATAAAAACAACGAAATACTTTCATTCCCATATTTTGTTCCCGATTTGATTTTATTATATCGAGTCCGTTGCTTTATCAACTAAAACATAATTTTCATTCAAAGCATGATATTAAAGTGATTCTACATTATCAATTTTATTGTTGTAAAAATTTTAAATACAAATACATATTGCACTATTACAAAAAGGTATATTTATTACCCTTGACAACCTATTAAAAAGTATTTATAATAACCATTAGTTTATATGTTGTCATGTGTCTCACCACGCAAATAATTTTATACAAAGACGTATCGAAGTGGGGACGTTGCCGAGCGCTGCCGGTGGCAGATGAAGCGAAGGCTACGGAGCAGCCGCGGTCGAAATTTTTACACGGCAGTGTTGAAAAATTTCGGGCACCCGGGCAGGACATAACGGGGCGCCCCGTTCGGTAAAAATTGAATAGTTCGTTATACTCTAAATTGAGTTTAACATAAACGGAGACGTATCGAAGTGGTCATAACGGGGCTGACTCGAAATCTTCTTCGTCAAACGGAAGTCAATCTTCCAAAAAGCCTTTAACCGTGCGGTTTTCGGGCATCTGCCTATCACCGCATCACACAGAGTTCTAACGGGAATTCTAATACAACTGAATATTTGCGTTAATACTCCTTCGGGAGTTTAACATATACGGAGACGTATCGAAGTGGTCATAACGGGGCTGACTCGAAATCAGTTAGGGAGCAATCCCCCGCGAGTTCGAATCTCGCCGTCTCCGCCAATGGAACCCTTGAAAACCCAGTGTTTTCAAGGGTTTTCTCTATCTTCAAGATTTTTCTTCACGGTGTTTTTTATAACTTTTACTGCATTTTTTGGCGTGTTTTACGCTTAAAAATCTTGCTCGAAAATAGAACAAAAAGTCCTTCGAAGCCGCATAAAATAAGGCTTTTTTCAAGGCGGTGCATTTTAGGTCGTTAGAATTATTTTTGTCGGTAAAGGATTTCGGCATTTTTAAAAGTACCGGTTGAAGCATACTTGATTAAAAATCTTTTATGTTCTGTCGGGGGGCGGGATTCAAACACGGCAGAAAACAAAAAATGCTGCCCCACCGATTTTTCGGTGGGGCTTAGGTTATGCATCAACATTCTTCATTCTTCTTTTGCATCGGCGCTGTTCGTTTTCACGCTCTCTGCGTTGTATGTATTTAAATTCTCGGATGAGTTCTTTATATCGTTCGGTTCGTGGATTGGATAATTTTTGCGGTGATGCCATATAGCATATAAATTCTTCCTTCACGCAGTATTGGGTGCTGCCGATCTTTACACCGTGCAAGGTTTGTTCTCTTATCAGTTCGTGTATACGCTGTGGGTTATGTCCGACAAGTTCCGCCGCCGTCTGCGTGGGCAGAGCTTCGGGTAGCTCTGCCCACAGCACCTCCAACCATAGCCTAAAGGCTTCGCAGTTTTCTTCGGTGGCTTCGAACATCGGGCGCGGATGCCATTCGGTTCTGTTTGAGAACAGACCGTTCAGCTCGGATAGGAAACCTACCTCGGTATCCATACGAATTTTGAACATTTCCGCATCCTCTATCAGCACACGGTACTTATGGGTTGTATGTCCGGTGTTTTCGTGCGGGATATAATTATGATCCATCAGATACTTCATTTTCCGTGTAGAGATGTGCAGGTATTGACGGAGCTGGCACCCGCTCATATATTTCTTTTCAGCCATATATTAAATCATCCTTTCAGTTAGCAAAAATGCACCTCAGTCCGAGGTGCATCATCCCTTTGCTTTATTAAAGATATTGCTGATAATGTCAGCGCTTTCTTGCTTTTTGGACTTATCAAGATGGGCATAAATATTTGCCGTTGTCGCAAGGTCGGAGTGACCAAGGAAGGCAGACACGTTTAGCAGAGGCACGTCCTGATTAATGAGGATGCTTGCGAAT
>JAUMXX010000115.1 GCA_030535285.1 bacterium
CAGTATTGTTGTATGGATATTACAATCGTTCGACATATCACTTCATGTTAATACCGATAATTCACAGAGTATAATGGCAGTCATAGGTAGAAAAATCGCGCCGATTTTTGTACCTTGCGGTTTCGGATTCTGGCAAGCGTCTGTGGGTTTACTGTCGGGGATAATAGCGAAGGAGTCAATTGTGAGCACATTAGGAATAATGTGCACAACTGCAGGGATCCAAGAATTGTTTACACCGGTGTCTGCATTGGCATTTGTTTCGTTTGTTTGTCTGTATATTCCGTGCGTTGCTTCGATTTATACTATTTCACGTGAATTAAAATCTGTTAAAACTACTGCTTTGTTGTTGTTTTTTCAGTTATTTGTCGCTTGGGTTATGTCATTTGTTGTCTTTAGGATCGGATGCTTGATAATATAAAAAATTCAGACCCCCGAATTTTTCGGAGGTCTGAATTGATTTAAAACAAAAACAATTTAACTAATTCCTAAGAAGTTATCGATGGTGGTATCCATGCTTTGCATGTGACCAATGATTACATCGTCACTTGAGATATAACCGAATACCAAGAAGGCGTGCTTCATTCCGCTAACTGCATATAATTCACAGGTATTACCGGCAGAGGTCATACTGCTAACAAAATCGGTAATTGTCTTATACTTAATAAGTTCGTCTGATTTTCCGTGGACGATAAGGTATTTAGTGTTATTTTTACGAATCGAGTTAACCGGTGAGGCGGTGCCTCTCAAAGCCTCTGAACTTGCTGTTGTCTCCCAGAGATAATAACTTCCGCCGTTTTTATCATTTAAATCAATAACCGGATTCATTGCAACAACAGTGTGCGGATTCACGCCGTAACGGGAATCAAGACTTAACTGTAATGCAAGATGTCCGCCTGCAGATTCACCAAGCAACATCATATAATCGTCATTAACATAATCGAGATTATCTTCAATGTATTTATATGCATCGGCACAATCTTCTAATAGATCATACACATCGGTGTCAGAACTGTAGGTGATTGAGCGGTGGCAAACAGTTATGGCAACGAAACCGCGGTTTGCATAATATTTAGCGGTTTGGGCAAGTTTTCCGCCATCCCAATTGGCAGTATCATGCACCCAAGCACTACCCTCGAAACAAATAATTGCAATGTTTTTATTTTTTAAACCGTCTGAAGGATAGTATACATTCATTTTAAGAGGAGTTGTACCGACAGTTTTATATGTAATTGTTTCGTTAGCGACAATATTGTTTGAGGTAGAGAATTTCGGGTATGTCGATCCTTTTTTGTATTGTGAAATGAAAGAGGGAGCAGGGGGTTGTACTGGCGTTGAGGTTGGGGGAGTAACACTCGGTGTGCTTGAAGAAGAATTGTCACTCGGTAAATTCAAAACAAGTGCGTCAGAATTAATATCATTTGATTTGATCGGCTCAGATTCAGATGCAGAATTAAGGTATGAAGTGCTAGATTGTGTATCATTCTCATAAGAATCTTCAGTATCTGATCTACCGCCGCTGGTTTCTGTAGTTTCAACACCGATAATATTACCGTTTTCGTCATAGATATAAGAGGTTTTGCTGTTAACCGGAATGCCGTTAGCGAAGTTGAAAATCACAAGAACAAGTGCTGCGACCACAATGACAGAAACCACAGGCAAAATCCAAGCAAGATTATTTTTGAAAAAAACACAAAGGTTCCCCATAAACTTTTTCATAAAACATTCTCCTTAAAAAATTAGAAATCAACTAGAGTATATCAGTAATAAGACCGGAAGTCAACTCTATATTCATACGTTTTGGTCTTATAAGTGCCAGATTGTATAAGTCGGTAGCGCGACATTCCAATTTAAACTGCTTAGTGTCGGTTATGTTGGTTGTTCTGAGTGCAATCGGCACAGGGGATTTCTGCATATTTTGCTTAATAAGTTCTATACCGTTTTGATTGCATCCTAAAATTCTGATATATTCCAGCGGTTGCTTGTTAACCGTATTATCAATATCCAGAAATGCCGACATTATTATCCTTTTGATGCGTGCCAAAGTGTATCTTTTGGTTTTAATGTTTGTATATAGACTTTGTAAATCGCAGGATTGTTCGACGGCTTTTTTGATTCGGTGCTCAAGTCCCTCGCTTATGTCGGGCAGTTGTGAATAGTTTTGGGTATTCATTGTTCGTAGCTTGCTGATTATTGCAGTGGATATACGGTTTATATCTGCGAACTCACCGTTTTCATATGCTTGCCGAATAACAGAATAGCTGGCGGGAGGCATATACCTAAATACAGAATCAAACTGATTGTTGGAGATTAGCTGTCGAAGTGTCGAGGCACTTGCAACGCCCGATACGTTATCCACTTCAGGTGAGTCATGTCCGACACCGAAGCGTTTAATACAGACCGGATTAATCACCCTATTGAACTTTTCGATTGCAGACAGGTATTCAATTGCTAAAAT
>JAUMXX010000040.1:0-3626 GCA_030535285.1 bacterium
AGCAAAGAAATGCAGTATATTTTTTCGGCCGACAAGAAATTTTCAACCTGGAGAAAACTTTGGGTTGCATTGGCTGAGGCAGAGAAAGAGTTGGGACTGAATATTACACAGCAACAAATTGAACAGATGCGTGCAAATGTTAACAATATTGATTATGCGGTTGCTGCCGAAAGAGAAAAGAAGGTCAGGCATGATGTCATGGCACATGTGTATGAATACGGCACAAAGTGTCCTGATGCAAAAGGAATAATTCATTTAGGTGCCACCTCATGTTATGTCGGTGACAACACCGATATTATAATTATGACCGAGGCGTTAAAACTTGTTAAGGGTAAATTATTGGTTTTGATGAAACAACTTGCCAAATTTGCTGATGAATACAAGGCGTTGCCTACACTCGGCTTCACCCATTTTCAACCTGCTCAGCCTACAACAGTGGGCAAACGGGCATCACTTTGGTTGTGGGATTTATATATGGATTTCGAGGAACTTGAGGTTCGAATTTCAAAGATGAGATTGTTGGGTTGTAAGGGCACAACCGGTACGCAGGCAAGTTTTATGGAATTGTTTGAAGGTGACGAGCAAAAGGTTTGTCAACTTGATAATCTGATTGCCGAGAAGATCGGGTTTGAGGGTGTACAGCCTGTGTCGGGTCAAACCTATTCACGAAAGACCGATTCTTTGGTTTTGAATACACTTTCGGGAATCGCCCAAAGCGCAATGAAATTTTCAAACGACCTTCGTTTATTACAACATCTCAAAGAGATTGAGGAGCCTTTCGAAAAAAATCAAATCGGTTCATCTGCCATGGCATATAAACGCAATCCTATGCGAAGCGAACGAATTTCTTCACTTGCAAGATATGTTATTGCGGATACCATCAATCCGGCAATTACTGCCGCTACGCAGTGGTTTGAGAGGACCCTTGATGATTCGGCCAACAAACGAATAAGTGTTCCCGAAGCATTCCTCGCTATTGATTCAATATTAAATCTGTATATAAA
Source organism: bacterium (assembly GCA_030535285.1). Lineage (GTDB taxonomy): Bacteria > Bacillota > Clostridia > Oscillospirales > Acutalibacteraceae > JAUMXX01. The sequence continues at coordinate 1,005 of JAUMXX010000040.1, forward strand.
CGTTGTTGACGGATTAGTGGTTTATCCAAAAGTTATTAATCAAAGACTTTTGAAGGAATTGCCCTTTATGGCAACCGAAAATATAATGATGCAGGCTGTTAAGAAAGGCGGAGACAGACAGGAGTTGCATGAAGCTATCCGTGTTCATTCCATGGCTGCTGCCAAGGTCGTCAAGGAGCAGGGATTAGAAAATGATTTGGTTGATCGAATTGCGGCTGATAAATTATTCGGTATGACCAAGGAAGAAATTTTAGATATTTTGAGACCCGAGAATTTTATAGGCAGATCTGTAAGTCAGGTTGAACAGTTTTTAGAAAATTACATCTATCCTATCACTAAAAATGCTGAGGACGATTTTTCGGTTGAAATAAATGTTTAGATGTTTTACTGAATCGGTATAAAAATATCCCGATAGTCACAGGGTATATAACCTTTTGACCGTCGGGATATTCTTTTATTTGTTTGTTAATTTTTATTTTGAAGGAGTTCTTTCTTTACCCAAGAAAAACATTGCCACAAGACCCGGACCGGCATGTGAACCGATTGTGGGTCCGATAAGTGTATAGGAAACATCCTTAAAACCGTATTTTTCAACCAATGCTTCGCCGTATTTTTTTGCACGGTCGATGCAGTCGCAGTGGCATACATACAGGGTTTGACTCTCGGGATTTTCAACCACATCTCCCACGGCCGAGACAATTTTTTCAAAGGTTGCTTTGCTGCCGCGTGCTTTCTGCCAGATTTTTAAGCTTCCTTCTAAGTCGAGGTGTAAAATCGGGTTGATATTAAGTGCAGAGCCGAAAACAGCACTTGTACGGCTGACACGGCCGCCACGGCATAAATATTTCAATTCGTCGGTCGTGTAATAGGTATTTACTTTTAATCGGTTGTCAATGAGCCACTGTTCACATTCCTCAATTGACGCGCCGTTTTCACGCATATCGGCAACCCTTAAAAGCAGAAGTCCGTAAGCAAACGAGGCAGAGGTTGAGTTTATAACAATAATATTACAATCGGGATATTTCTCGCACATGATATCTTTTGCGGCGAGCGCATTTGCATAACTTCCAGAAATCTTTGCGCCTAAAGTAACATGCAAAATCGGAAGTTTTTGCTCAAGCAGTTCAGTCCAAAAATCAAGATATTCGCCAACATTTATCTGACTTGTTTTAGGAACGGCACCATTACGCATTTTTTGGTAAAATTCAAGCGTGTCTGCAGCTTCCATTTTATCAACGAATGTTTCTGAGTCTATTGTGTATTTCATATTTATGGCGTAAATTGATTTTTCTTTACAAAGTTCAATCGGCAAATCGCAACCGGAATCTGTCGAAATAATAAACATAATGTAACCCTCCTTAATATTTGGTTAGACACAGTGGAACATAATAAAAAAGTAGTGTAACAAACTACCTACAAGTACGAACAAGTGCCAGATAAAATGCATATAACGCGGTTTTTTTGCTCGGTAGAAGATTATTCCCACTGTGTAGAAAACACCGCCGGTAAACAGCAAGATTAAATCTCTCAGTCCGATTATTTTTATGACAAGCGGTGCTACGGCGGCCACCGACCAGCCCATTAATGCATACATAATCTGTGAAATTTTATTCCATTTATTTAAATTTATCGAATTCAATACTATTCCAATTGTACCAAGAGTCAGGTTGAAAATCAATAGCGAATAGCCTACAACACCTTTTAATATGCACAGGCTGACGGGTGTGTATGTGCCGAAAATCAGTATAAAAATTGAACAATGGTCGAATATTCTGAAAACAGATTTTGCCTTATTATTGGGTAGTGAGTGGTATAGTGTAGAGAACAAATATAAAATAAGCATGCTCAGGCAAAACACCGAAACACTGACGGTTGCAAGTGTAGTGCTTTTGTGGGCTGCGTAAGGAATTAATACTGCTGAACCTACAAGTGCGAGCAGTGCGCCGGTGCCGTGCGAAACAGCGTTTGCAATTTCCTCTCCAATTGTTTGAGAATAGTAACTTTTCATTTACGAAAACTCCTGTACTGTAGTTTACTAGTATGTAAAGCAGAAAGACAAACCAAAACATCTAGTCTTTAATACTATATTAAACAACAAACATAATTATGTCAAGAGTTTTTTTCAAGAATGTAGTAATACTTTAAATTAGGTACTGGCTTTTTTGGTATAAATGTGTTAGTATATATATGCAGTGCTATATTGTGTGGGCTATTGAGTAAAAAGAGGTTAAAATCTTAAGGGGTGAATTACACGATGTTGCAGAAACAACATGACAAAGATGCTGTCTATAACGAATGGCTTAAATACATAGAGGGTTATCATCTGCCACAGTGGGATGACCTTCCGAACATAGGTCTTTATATGGATCAGATTATGATTTTGATTCTTGATTATCTCGGAAAATTCGATATAATTTCTGATAATGAAAACACCGTAACACCTGCAATGATAAACAATTACGTAAAAATGAAGGTTATACCTGCTCCTGTCAAGAAAAAGTATTCAAGGGTGCATCTTGCGTATTTGATTATCATTTGTACTCTTAAAAAGTCTTTTGAAATTTCACAAATCAGACAGATTATTCCCTACGGAATTGAAGAAGACAGGGTCAAGTATTTGTA
>JAUMXX010000040.1:3636-6255 GCA_030535285.1 bacterium
TAGCAGTTTTGTTAGTCAACGTGAAAGTGTAATGAAAGATATATTCGTAAAAAAGATGATATGTATTGATTTTGAGAATTTCATAGGAAGGGAACCTATTGAAATTGCCAATTATACCGATATTTTCAAACTTTTCACAGGGAAGTTGATTGGTAAGGATGATGTTGAGCAAAAGCCTGTGAAGTCGGAAAAGAAAAATTCGGATGAGCCGGCGGAAAAGAAGAAGAAGAAAAAAGAAAAGGAAAAGGAAAAGGCGTAAGTGCTGTTTGCCGTCAGACACATTGATTACTGCAGGAGGATGTTAAATATATTTTATCATTTGTAAATTGAATAAAATTGTCAAAATATAAGCGAACAAGGTGTGTTTTACTTAATAAGGAAACAGGTGTAAATCCTGTGCGAGTCCGTCGCCGTAAATGAGGAGAGTGTCCCCTGAAGTGATGCCGCAAATCACGGTTAACCATTGACCTTACGGGTTGAGAAGGTGTGGGACAGTGTTATTACTCGTAAGCCGGAAGACTTGCCTTATGTTACAGTGTCAGCCGCGAAGACCGGCGTCTTTTTTAAGAGCAGTGTAGCCGCTTATGTTAATAAAAATTAAGGAGTTTTGAAAAAATGAAGAGAAGTAAACTGTTTTTTTTACATTTTGCGTTATTCGTGCTTATTGCGGCTACAGCACTTTCGTGTGGTGGTTGTAGGAATGCTACCGAGATCGAAACCGGCAACGGTGCGGTTACTGTTGAGAGTATTGGCGAGGGTGACAAGAGTTTTGTGCTTGAGGTTGTAAATGACGATACTCTAATCTCAAAATTCACCGTACATACCGATAAAAATACGGTTGGTGAGGCTCTGCTTGACCTGGGAGTAATCAAGGGCGACAACGGGCAATATGGTTTGTATGTCAAAACGGTTGACGGGATAACGGTTGATTATGACAAGGATGGAGCATATTGGGCGTTTTATGTAGATGGACAATATGCAAGCCAAGGGGTTGATTCAACCGAGATAGACGAGGGTTGCAAGTATATGTTAAAGGTTGAGAGGTAGTTGTTATGACTACCTCAGATAAAAGTAAAAGCGGTAAACTTACAACGGGGGAAATGGTTGTTTTTTCTGTTCTGGGCGCAATAATGTTTTGTTCTAAACTATTGATGGAGTGGGCACCCAATATTCATCTTTTAGGTGTTTTTATAATAGTTTTCACTGTTGTGTATCGGAAGAAAGCCTTGATTCCCATTTACATATTTGTCTTTTTGTGTGGAATTTACGGGGGTTTTTCACCGTGGTGGATCCCGTATTTGTATATCTGGACTGTACTTTGGGGGGTTACGATGCTTCTGCCTGTGAAAATGGCGGGCAGAGTGGCGGTTGTGGTGTATATGTTCGTTTGTGGATTGCACGGATTGTTTTTCGGGATTTTATATGCGCCGGCTCAAGCCATTATTTATTCAATGTCATTTCAAGCTGTTACCTCTTGGGTTATAGCCGGTATTCCTTTTGATTGTATGCATGCTTTGGGGAATTTTGCTGCAGGTATATTGGCTGTTCCTTTAATAAGGGTATTAAGAATGTTTAAGACAAAACAAAGTTTTTAATGTTTGTCAAAAATTAGTGATAATATCGAGTTGAAAAATTTTTCCAATGTGTTGGTTATAACGAGAAATGTGTCAAGAAACCGCATAGTAATGCACTTTTTACGTTTTCAAAGAGTTACAGTCGATGCTTGACATAATATCTGTACTAAATTATAATATTTATAATTGATGGTATTTGTAAAATAGAGTGGTTGGCGATTTATAAATTTGGTGGGATGATTATTTTGAAGAGACTTTTATTATTTTTAATCGATGTTGTCATAGTATCCGTATCATTTTTTTCAACAGCCTTTTTTGTTTTCGATTTTAGGTTTGGCAACACGCAGCAAAGTACAAATCAACTTTTAGGTATGTGCTTGCTTATACTTGCGGTTTTTATCTCCCGTTTTTCGATGAATTTCTACAAAAACATTTGGAGATATTCAAGTGCTCGTGTATATTTGAATATTATACTTTGTGATATTCTTGGTACTGCTTCTTTTGTGGTTATCACAGGCTTTTTCGCGAGATATTATATTGGAATCATAATGAGCTTTGCCTTGATTTCGGTCTCAATTCTTGCAACTATAATATCAAGGTTGTTTTATCAACAGTTTAGGTATTTTTTATATCGTGAACCTAATGGGGCAAATGTTATTAATATTGCAATCGTCGGTGCCGGTGAGCTCGGGGCGTTTTTGGCTGATGAGTTACTTGAAAGCAAAAAATCACACTACAGACCGTATTGTTTTATCGATAATGATAAAAGAAAGGTGGGGAGCCGGATCTGTGGTATTAAGGTTATTGCTGAGGATGATGAGATTTGCAAGAAATTAAGTGTAATGCCGGTTGAAGAGATTGTTATTGCTATCGGTAATCTTACAGGTGATAAAAAACAAGAGATATTTGACCGTTACAAACAAACCGGATGCAAATTAAAACTATATGATTATCCTTTGGAAAGCGGACCTTTGGATGAAACCTCATCTAATCTTGGGGAAAAGCGTACATTACGTGAGGTTAACATTGAAGATCTTCTTTTCAG
>JAUMXX010000040.1:6294-10678 GCA_030535285.1 bacterium
CCGAAGAAATGTTTTTCAGAAAAACCATTTCGATTAATACTAAGTTCGTAGAGGAACAGTATACCGATAAAACGGTTCTCGTGACCGGCGGCGGCGGTTCGATAGGCAGTGAACTTTGCAGGCAGATTGCCCGGTTTAATCCCAAAAAACTTGTTATTGTTGATATATATGAAAATAATGCATATGATATTGAGCAGTATCTGTTGCAAAAGTTTAAAGATGGCTTGAATTTACAGGTTGAGATTTGTTCGGTAAGGGATAAACAGCGGTTGGATGCTGTTTTCGAAAAGCACAAGCCTGATGTTGTTTTTCATGCCGCAGCGCATAAACATGTTCCGCTTATGGAAAAAAATTCCGGTGAAGCAATTAAAAATAATGTTTTGGGTACACTCAATACCGCTGATGTAGCCGAAAAGCACGGTGTAAAGAAATTCATATTAATTTCAACCGATAAAGCAGTTAATCCTACGAATGTTATGGGAGCATCTAAGCGAGTTTGCGAGATGATTATCAGAAGTCGGATTGACAGTCAAACCGAGTTTTGTGCGGTGCGTTTCGGAAATGTTTTGGGTTCAAACGGTTCGGTTATTCCGCTGTTTAAGAAACAGATTGAGTCCGGCGGGCCGATCACAATCACCGATAAGCGTATTATACGGTATTTTATGACAATAAAAGAGGCGGTTCAGCTCGTTATCGAAGCCGGTGTAATGGCGAATAAAGGTGAAATTTATGTACTTGATATGGGAAAACCGGTAAAAATTTTGGATCTAGCTGAAAATATGATAAAACTTTCGGGATTTACTCCGTATAAAGATATAGATATCGTTGAGGTTGGATTAAGACCGGGAGAAAAGTTGTATGAGGAATTGCTTATTAGGCATGAAAACTGCAGACGGACACCCAATAATCTGATATTTATTGAACGCGATTTGGATTTTACACGACAGGCAGTTGCTGAAAAAATTGAGATTTTAAAAGAAAGCATATTGCAAGGCGACGATGCAATTAAACGGTCTTTCAAACAGGTTGTTCCTACATACTGTGACCCTGATGATGTGAACTGTAATATGGAAAGTTTGTCCGAGCCGCAGATTACAGAATTTGAGCACGATTCGAAAGTTCCGGCTGTTTAGACTTAAATTAACTGGGATTTATGAAAGTAAAATTAAAAACCGTATCCTTAAGCAAGGATACGGTTTTATGTATTTTATACATTTCTAAAAATAGGTGATAAACTATTTTAAAAGTTTTAATTGTCTGATATCGTTGCCTAAAAGCAAACGCATTGTGTAGTTGCCGATTATTCGTGATACAATTCTCGAAGTATAGTTTTTCTCTAACTCTTTTAGTGTCAGATTAGTGCTGATTATAGTTGATAATCCCTTTAAAATTCTTGAATTGATTATATTGTAAACAATGCTTGCGCTTATTTGTGTATTAAATTCGGTCCCCAGATCATCAAGAATCAGCAGGTCACAATCTAAAACCGTGTCGGTAATGTCGGTATCACTCGAGAAGTCAAACTGTTCTTTTGTTATCTTTGAAATCAAACTTTGTGCTGAATTATAGATTACAGAATAACCTTTTTCTATAACCGTATTTGCGATAGCGAGAGAGAGATGGGTTTTGCCCAAACCACAACCTCCGCACAACAGCAAATTTTGTCCCGAAGGGAAGTTATCGGCAAATTCTTTGCAGATTTTGAGGGTCGATACAGCAACTTTTTTCGGATTATTGCCGTTTTCGTCTTCTTCATCAGGATAATAGTCAATGTTAAAGTTTGAAAATGTTGAGTTTTCAATGGGCATTACCTGTTTCATGTCTTCAAACACAAGTTGTTTTGCAATCGAAATAACACAGTCACAAAGGTTCCCGTTAACATATCCTGTGTCTTTGCATCGTTTACAATGGTAGTTAAGTTCGGTTGAAATCTTTGTGCTCTTGATAATATTTGCTCTTGTTGAGTTTAGGCTTTCAAGTTCGGCTTGGGTTTGCTCGAAGTCACCGGTGTTTTGCGACATTGATACTCTAACAAGTTTACAGCCTAATTCGGATATGCGGGCGTCAAGTTCTTTAAGTTCGGGTTTCTTTTCGTAAATTTCAGCGGTTCTTCTGTCTAGATCGGAAATATTACGAGTTTTATGCCGGTTTACGATATCCAGCGCCCTATTTAATGTTTGTGTTGAAAATGCCATTTGAAAAATCACCTCAATCTGATAGCATCATTTTTTCAGCAACCGAAAGATTGTATGTAGCAGGTTCATTTGAACGTTTACCTTTTTGTGTATTAGACGGTTTAGCATCTAATTCTTCGACCTGTTGGACCGAGTTGATGCCTGCCTTATGCCAGTTTTCAAGGATTGATGCAGTGTATGCAAATGAAAACTTTGAATTTTGGTCAATACATTTTTCATATGCCAAACGCAACAACTCGCGTGGATATTTCCATTCTTCTATCCATTTATAAGAATAGTTAAGTTCCTTTTTAGAGGGACTGTGGTGTTCGATTCCCATTACAGAACGCACAATGCCCCACGCGGTTTTCTTAGCGTGAATTTCCTGCAGACGTTTTTCAGCCTCTTGTATATCGGTTATGCCGTCATTAATCCACTCAATTGCAGTTTTTTCGATAAACCCTATATATGCTTTGCCTTGAGAGGCTGCGTATTGAATAAGCATAAGTAAAATTGCGGCACTAAGCCCTTCATCGTCGTAAAGCCAAACGAGTGTCGATGCCTCGTTTTGCCTTAATGATCGGCCAAATTTAAGCTCAGCCTCCCTTAAAATGAAGGCAATCTCGGGACACTCGTTACCCCGCTTGGCAACCTCTTCACGACTTGGTTTAACGGTCTGAGCTCTGACAGCTACATGTAGATTGTTGTTGCGCTCTGCCGTGTTGCTTTTTGGTGTATCGTCGGGATTATATATTATTCCTTTATCTTCCCAATATTTTAGGGCGTCACGAACATCATATTCGGGTATATTAAGCGCTTGTGCAGCCTTGTTTGTATCAAATCCGGTATTACAGTTGCGAAGCATCCATAAAAGAACTTTGAGATTGGTTGCACTTGCAAGGGTTAAGTATTTATCAACAACGCCACATGGAACAGCGAAGAAGTTCGATAATTCATTTGGATTTAAACAATACCCCATATTTCCTCCGATTTTATAATAAACAGTCGAAAAGTGTTTATTTTTCTCCTAAAAAAGTATAACATTTAACATTTAGTTTGTAAATAAGATAAAACTTCTATTTAAAAAGACAGAGCAAAAAACTGCTATCCATTAAAAAGTAAATTTACCAGTTTGATATATTTCCGCGTTGTAAAGCGCCAATCGTTTTTGTGTGTATATCGGGGCAGTGCGCTTCCAGTGAGGTTAAAAGTTGTTTTGTTTTTTCGCGCCTTGTGTCACCATCGACAGGACATTTACTTTTTATAATTGGTAGTCCGACCCTTTTCACAGCATCGGAAATAGCTTTTTCTCTTGTAAAAATCAGCGGGCGGATTAGATGGAGGTCTTTTCGGGAAAGATAGCTGATTGGTTGGAAGCAGCCAATATTTCCGCCCTCAAACAGATTCATATAAAAGGTTTCGGTGGCATCGTCAAGGTGGTGTCCCAGCGCCACTTTATTGCAAGACAGTTCTTTAGCGGTATCGTGTAAAAGTCCCCTCCTCATCCTTGCACATAAGCTACAAGGGTTACTTTCTTTTCTTATATTGAAAATTATCTCCCAAAAATGAGTTCTTTTTATTGTAATATCAACCTTGAGTTCAAGGCATAATTTTTCAATCTCACTGTAATCGTATGGTTTGTTGTTAAACTGTGGATCAAGTATTATAGCGTGGATGTCAAATTTTTTGGGATAAAATCTTCGCAGTTGGGCAAGGCAGTAAAGCAGGGCAACGGAATCCTTGCCGCCGGACACTCCTACGGCAATACGGTCATCGGTTTCAATCATACCATAGTGGTCGATTGCAGCTCTTGTACTGCTTAAAATTTTTTGCATCAGTATTCTCCTTAATGCCGATTCTATTTATATAAATGTGGAAGTCGTAATATAAAAGCAAGGCAAGATTTTTACAATGTGCCGCAGTGGCAGGCTCATAGTGCGATGGGTTTATGTTTCAATGTTCTCTCAGGTGTCAAAATCTTTGATTTTGGTTACACCGTGAGGTTATTCTAACATAAACCAAAAGGCGTTAGCCTTTGTAAAGCGTTAGCGTTGTCGCACTATCAGTGCGACAGGTTTATGATTCAATGTTCTCAAACGAAAATCTTTAATTTTCAAATGCTTTGCATTTTGTCGGTGTGAAATCACCGACAGTTTGAGGTTATTATAACATAAAATCAAGGCGTAAGCCTTGAAAGGCGCAGCCGTTCA
>JAUMXX010000116.1 GCA_030535285.1 bacterium
GAATATTTAGTCTTTTTTCCCTGTTTCTTGAAAATTGCAGGTCCGAATCCAATTTCAAATTCATTGACCTTTATTCCGACAATCCGTGCTGGTAAAAAGTGCCCAAATTCATGGATCGCTATCATAAATAGAAACATTAAAACAGCAATAAGTATCGGCCAAGCCTTATCCCAAATATTTGAAATAATTAATAACAATTTAATCACCTAGTTTAATTTAGCTTTTGAATACACAAACTCTCTTGCCGACAGATCTGCAGCAAGAATATCGTCAACCGAATGACCCTCACATACTTTCTGATTTTCAGTTGCCTGAGCAACAAGTTCCCCTATATCCAGAAATCCGATTTTCCCGTCTAAAAACAATGCAACAGCTGCTTCATTCGCACCGTTAGCTGCGGCAGGCTTCAAACCACCGCGAGTTATTGCATCTATACAAGTTTTTAAACAAACGAAGGTTTTAATATCGGGTTTTTCAAATGTTAATTTACCAATTTCGGTAAGGCTTAACCTCTTTTCTTCACATTTAAAACGATTTGGATAGGTTAAGGCATACTGTATCGGAAGGTGCATATCGGGAAGACCTAACTGCGCAATAATGCCCCCGTCAACAAGTTCAACAGCCGAATGAATAATGCTTTGCCTATGAACCACAACATCAATATCAGCAGCAGACACTCCGAATAAATGGACCGCCTCGATAACCTCCAGACCTTTATTCATAAGCGTCGCAGAATCAATTGTAATCTTTCTTCCCATCGACCAGTTAGGATGTTTGAGAGCCTGAGCAGGCGTTACATTTTTAAGTTCTGACCTTTTGAAATTGAAAAACGGTCCGCCCGATGCAGTTAAGATAATGCCTTTTACTGCGTGGTCGGGGACCCCCTGCAAACACTGAAAAATAGCAGAATGTTCACTATCAACAGGATAAATCGTAACCCCGTGTTTTCGTGCCGCATTCATAACAATGCTTCCGCCTGTAACAAGTGTCTCTTTATTTGCCAACGCAATATTCTTATTTGCCTCGATAGCACTTAATGTAGGTAACAGCCCGGCAATACCTACAATAGAATTTAAAACAACATCGCTTTTATAAAAGCCTGCAACTTCACATACCCCTTCGTTACCGGAAACTACAGTCGTCGGGGTATCGGCAATCGCAACCTTCAAATCATCTGCTGCTTTTTTATCAAATACCGCAACAATCTCGGGTTTAAACTCCCTGATTTGTTGTTCAAAAAGTGATAGATTTGCACCACCCGCTGCCATTGCAGCAACCTTATAATTCAAACGCCTTGCAACATCAAGACTCTGAACACCGATTGAACCGGTGCAGCCTAATACTGTAATAGTTTTCCCCATTTTTATCACGGCCTCAATTATTTATATTGTCTTAACAATCGGAATAACACTAATAACCAACGTAAACAACGGTGCAATAAACAGTATACTGTCAAATCGGTCAAGCACACCGCCGTGGCCCGGCATAATATTTCCATAATCTTTTATTCCGCAACTTCTCTTAATATATGAAGCGAACAAATCTCCTATCATTCCAACAACTGAAAAAATCATAGCGAAAATTATTAACAAAACAAAATTAATTCTGTATTCATTACTAAAACTGTTAAATATTAAACCTATTATTAATGAAACAACACCGCTACCTATTATTCCGCCAAAGCAACCTTCAATCGTCTTTTTTGGACTTAATGACGGTGCTAATTTATGTTTACCAAAGAAAACGCCCACGAAATATGCGCCGGTGTCACTTGCCCATGCAAAACAAAGGACCAGGAAAAGATAAAGCAGTCCGTTTTCCGCATTGTTGCGCATTAATACAATCAGCGAATAAAATGCATATGAAATCAAAACCGGCAAACAAAACGCACTTGTGAATTCATTCACGGTTGTTTTTGCGTGGAAAAATACAGTATAAAAAATAAGCACCAAAGCGAATATTGCTACTGCATAAACCATTGAGACATTGAGTAAACCGGAAACCATAAACACCGTGCTGTAACACATGGCTACAATGGTTAAAAACCGTTGCTTTATTAATCCGGTATTATTAAGCAACTCCCATAATGCAACAGCGCATAATAACATTACCGTGATATCAAAAATTATCGGAAAATATGACTGCCCAATCAGTATGCCAATGAAAAGCAACAAACCTGCAAACGCAGAAATCATACGAGTTTTCATTGTATCCCCCCTTAAACACCGCCAAAGCGACGATTTCTGTGACTAAATTCCTCAATAGCACGATCCAGATGTTTCGGTTTAAAATCAGGCCACAGAACATTAGAAAACCAAAACTCAGAATATGCCGACTGCCAAACAAGAAAATTCGACAAACGAAATTCCCCGCTTGGACGAATTATAAAATCAGGATCCGGAATTCCGGCGGTATACATA
>JAUMXX010000117.1 GCA_030535285.1 bacterium
GATGATAGAAAGCACCGAGCTTGTGTGCCATTGAGTGACATATACCCAAAAATGCATTCGCAAATGCCATACCTGCCATTGTGGCCGCATTTGCCATTTTTTCGCGGGCTTCAATGTCATTTGCTCCGTTTTCATAAGCGCGGGGTAAATATTTGAAAATAATCTTTAATGATTGCAAAGCAAGACTGTCTGTATAATCGGTTGCCAGCATAGCTGCATAGGCTTCTAATGCGTGTGTTACTGCATCTATACCCGAAGCAGCAGTAAGTCCCTTCGGAGCATTCATGTGGAAATCGGCATCAATAATGGCCATATTCGGCATCAATTCGTAATCAGCTAACGGATATTTTACGCCGGTGTTTTCATCAGTGATAACAGCAAAGGGCGTTACCTCAGAACCGGTACCGGCTGATGTCGGAACAGCGATAAAATAAGCCTTCTCACCCATTTTCGGGAAAGTATATATGCGCTTGCGAATATCAACAAATCGCATTGCCATATCCATGAAGTCTGCCTCTGGATGTTCATACATTACCCACATGATTTTTGCAGCATCCATTGCAGAACCACCGCCTAATGCAATAATGCAATCTGGTTTAAAAGAGCACATCTGTTGCGCACCCTCCTTTGCACAGGCAAGGGTTGGATCCGGCGCAACATTGAAGAAGGTTGAGTGGACAATTCCCATATTATCAAGTTTGTCGGTAATCGGCTTGGTGTAGCCGTTTTCATAAAGAAAGGTATCGGTCACAATAAATGCACGCTTTCTGTTAAGAACATTACCCAGTTCGTCAAGCGCAACAGGCAGACAACCTTTTTTCATGTAAATTTTGTCCGGACTTCTAAACCAAAGCATGTTTTCCCTTCTTTCTGCAACAGTTTTAATGTTAAGCAGATGCTTAACACCAACATTTTCGCTAACCGAGTTACCGCCCCACGAACCGCAACCTAAGGTAAGCGAAGGAGTCAAATCAAAGTTATACAGGTCACCTAAGCCGCCATGCGATGATGGGGTGTTAACAACAATTCTGCAAGTCTTCATACGGTTAGAGAAAGCGTTTAATTTTTCAGACTGCTCTTGAACATTAATATATATAGAAGATGTATGACCTAATCCGCCGTCTTCAATTAGCTGCGCAGCTTTATCCATAGCCTCATCAAAATTCTTTGCCTTATACATAGCCAGCACAGGTGAAAGTTTTTCATGTGCGAATTCTTCAGACAATTCAACACTTTCAACTTCGCCTATTAATATTTTTGTTTCCTCGGGAACCTTAACACCGGACAGCTCGGCAATCTTAAATGCAGATTGTCCCACGATTTTTGCATTAAGCGCTCCGTTGATTATAATTGTTTTTCTAACCTTATCAATCTCGTCATTTTTAAGGAAGTAACATCCGCGTTTAGCAAATTCATCCCTAACCTGATTGTAGATACTCTCTAAAACTATAACTGACTGCTCAGATGCACAAATCATTCCGTTATCAAATGTTTTCGAATGAATGATTGAGTTGACGGCAAGTAATATATCAGCGGACTCATCAATTAAGGCGGGTGTGTTTCCGGCACCTACGCCTAAGGCAGGTTTTCCGCTTGAATAAGCCGCCTTAACCATTCCGGGACCACCGGTTGCGAGGATAGTATCAGATTCTTTCATAACAAGGTTAGTCATTTCAAGACTGGGAACATCTATCCACCTTATAATGCCCTCAGGAGCACCTGCAGCAACCGCAGCTTCTAAAATAAGTTTAGCCGCAGCAATAGTACTGTTTTTTGCTCGTGGATGAGGACTGATTATCATTCCGTTGCGTGTTTTTAGGGCAAGAAGAGTTTTAAATATGGCAGTTGAAGTTGGATTAGTAGTCGGTATAACGGCGGCAATAACGCCTATAGGCTCTGCAATCCTTTTTGTGCCGTAAATCTTATCCTCTTCAATTATACCGCAGGTTTTTGTGTTTTTGTATGCGTTGTAAATATATTCAGCGGCAAAGTGGTTTTTAATAACCTTATCTTCAACAATACCCATACCGGTTTCTTCGACCGCGGCCTTTGCCAGTGAAATACGTGCCTTGTTTGCGGCAGTAGCACATGCAACAAAGATTGCATCCACCTGTTCCTGCGTAAATTTCGCAAATTCGTTTTGTGCCTTACGGACCTCCTTAATAGCGGTTTCAAGTTTTTGCACGCTATCAATTATTTCATATTCTTTCATGAAAATCACATTCCCTTCCCCGTGCCATACAAGATAGCAAACAATATACGTGATATCCGTTCTATGTTATCACACGCTTTACTTGTTTTTTACACCTTGTCGGATGGCGCGAGATATTCTCTTTTGTTAGAATTCGAAGTGTTTGTTAAATAAATAACAAAGAAGCTAATAAAAA
>JAUMXX010000007.1 GCA_030535285.1 bacterium
CAACTTCTGGAAACTTTTTTTAAAAAGCTGAGAACAAAAAATTAGTGTTTAACAAAAGCAAATTAAAAGCCGTTGAAAAGGGATTTTCAACGGCTTACTTATTTACAGAAACCCAAACTGTCATTCGAAAAACAACATTAGTTCGGTACCGTGCGGTAAAAAGATGTTTTAAGCGGTTCTTTTTTTCTTTGCCGAGACCGAGCGAATAATAACAAAAAGCACAAAGACCAACAGCATGCCGGTAATGCTTCCGGTGAAGTCGACCAACACATCGACAATCTGTTGAGCCCTTCCGGGTATAAAATATTGATGAAACTCATCCAAAACAGCATACAAAAGACAGCCGGACAGGGTTATGAAAATACGCAGCGGGGTTTTCAGAGCGTGTAGCGACAACGCGAGCGAGAGAGTAAAACCGAGCATACAGAAAAGCGAAAAATGAGAAAAGGTCCGAACGCTTGACTGAAGCGTATTAACAAGAGACTCTTGCTCATCTGCTGTCATTCTGTTATATCTTGGTGAGATGGTTTTCAGTGTGGTTGAAATAACATTTGCGCTCGTTTCGTTAGATTTCTCTGCCGGTTCATGTGACAAATGAAAAATCAAAGCCATACAAAACACAACCGAAACCCAAACAATGCATTTAATCAAGATTGATTTCAAAAAAAGACCTCCAAAATAAAGGGTTATTTGAAGTAAACATCTATGATTTCATCATATTTGCCGGATGATTTAATGTTTTCGAGTCCCTGATTAAAAAGAGTAATCAATTTTTTGTTCTTTCCTTTAAGCACTGCGAGGCCGTATGGGATACTTCCCGTTTTTTCACCCACGGTTTTCAAGGCGACGCCGGCCTTTATATCGTACTTAACACCCATATATTCGTAAAATCCTGCAGGAATTTCGTTTTTTTGAATGGCAGAATACATATCGGCTTTATTATCAAAAACAACGGTATTCGGATTGCTTGTAAGTGTGTATAAAAACGCTTCTGCTTTTGAGTTTGCTACAATTCCGATTTTTCCTTTTAAAAGTTCTTCGGCGGTCTGTGCAGCAGAATTTTTGGAAACACAAAAAATGTAGCCGTCTTCAAAATAAGCATCTGAAAAATCAAAAGATTTTTTGTTTGTTTCGTTGATTTCAAGCATAGCCATTGCTGCGTCAACCGTTTTGTTTTTAAGGTCGGCGGCAGCAGATTCGTTAATGTTTAGAGGACTGTAACTTAAGTTTTGGTCTCGTGCTATAGCGTCGAGCAAGTTAAGTTCAACACCTTGTATGCCCTCAAATTGAGAGGCGGCAGAAAAGGGAAGCTCGGTGTCTACCGCAATCGCGTAAGTTTTTAAAATCTTGGCGGGTTCTTCTTTTTGACAGCCGCAAAAGCAACACAATATAACTACAGCTGTTAAAACAAATGCACAGAGTTTAATAAAGTTGTTCATTTTTTATCTCCTAAAAACATTTTAACATTAAGGTAGAATTATTCTTTTCCGCAGCAGCGTTTATATTTTTTTCCGCTTCCGCAGGGACAAAGTGAGTTTTTGCTGACAGCGCCGGCTCCTTTGACTGTTTTTGTTTGGTTGCCGGTGCCGGTTTCTTCCGCAACCTTTTCGCGTTTAACATCCTCTTTTTTCTCAACTCTGGCGCAAAGCACGGTTTTTGCGGTTTGCTCTCTGATTGCGCTGACCATAGCGTTGAACATATCATAACTTTCGTTGCGGTATTCAACAAGAGGATTATGCTGTCCGTACGAACGAAGGCCGATACCTCTTCTGAGTTCGTCCATTGCATCGATGTGGTCCATCCAATGAGTATCTATACTGCGCAAAAGCATAATTCTTTCAATTTCCCGCATCAGTTCGTCGCCGTATTCGGCCTCTTTGTTTGAATAAATTTCTTCAACCCGCGCTTTGAGTTGGCCCGCAATATCCTCGACCGAGGTGTTGCCCAGAGTAATCGGATCGAAAATAAAGTCGTCGGGTCGGGCAAGCCACCCAAGAAAATAGTTTCGAAGTCCGTCTAAATTCCAGTTATCATGAACAACCTTGTCTGACAAGAAAAGGTCACAGTTGATATCAATAGTTTCGTCTATCATACGTAATACTGCCGATTTGATATCAACACCGTCAAGGATATCGTTACGCTGTTTGTAAATAAGCTCACGTTGCTTATTCATAACATCGTCGTATTCCAAAACATTTTTACGGATTCCGAAGTTTCTGCTTTCAATCTTTTGCTGAGCGCCCTCTATGGATTTTGAGAGCAATCCGGTTTCAAGCGGAGTGTTTTCATCGACATTAAGGGTGCTCATAATTTTAAAGATTCTTTCTCCGCCGAACAGGCGCATGAGATCGTCTTCCAGTGAAATAAAGAACCTGCTTTCGCCGGGATCCCCCTGACGTCCGGCACGACCGCGCAGCTGATTGTCAATTCGTCTTGATTCGTGGCGTTCGGTACCGATTATATACAGACCGCCGGCCTGCCTGACCTTTTCGGCTTCGGGTTCAATTTCTTTTCTGTATTTTGCTTCGAGTTGTTTGTAAACATCTCTTGCCTCAAGAATTTCAGGCGAATCGGTGTCTGAGAAACCGGTTGCCTCAGAGATGAGCTCTTCACTGTATCCGAGTTTGCGAAGTTCGGACTTTGCAAGATATTCAGAGTTTCCACCCAACATAATGTCGGTACCGCGGCCCGCCATGTTTGTGGCAATGGTGACGGCACCCGGTTTGCCTGCCTGAGCAATTATTTCAGCTTCTTTTTCGTGGTGTTTTGCGTTGAGAACATTGTGTTTGATGCCGCGCTTTTTAAGCATAGAACTTAAAAGTTCAGAAATTTCAATTGTAATTGTGCCGACCAAAACCGGTTGACCGGTTTGGTTTCTTTTTTCAATATCGTTGACAACCGCTTCAAACTTTGCTTTTGTGGTTTTATAAATAACATCACTGCAATCCAATCTTATCATTTCGCGGTTTGTGGGGATTTCGATTACATCTAACTTATATATCTCCCGAAATTCAAGTTCCTCTGTCATTGCGGTTCCGGTCATTCCCGAAAGTTTTGTGTACAGACGAAAGAAGTTTTGAAATGTGATAGTTGCAAGGGTTTTGGATTCGTGAGCAACCTTGACCCCCTCTTTTGCTTCGATAGCTTGGTGAAGACCCTCGTTGTATCTTCTGCCTATCATGAGACGGCCCGTAAACTCATCAACAATTATAACCTCACCGTCCTTGACCACATAATCCACATCGCGTTTCATAATACCGTGCGCCTTTATTGCCTGGTTTATGTGATGCGCAATAGTGATATTTTCCATATCGTTAAGGTTATCAAGTTTAAAATACTGTTCTGCCTTTTTTACGCCCTCGGGAGTGAGGGTGCAGGTCTTTGCCTTCTCATCAACAACGTAATCAGCGTCAAAGTTTTGATCTTCATCCGATTTTTTCATATCGGTTTCTTTTACCGTGATTTTCTTAAGCCCTTTTGCAAAACGGTTTGCCAGAGAATAAAGCTCGGTTGATTTGTCACCCTGACCCGAAATAATAAGCGGAGTTCTTGCTTCGTCAATCAAGATAGAGTCAACCTCATCCACGATGGCGAAGTTATGTCCGCGTTGGACTCGGTTTTCTTTGTAAATCACCATGTTGTCACGCAGATAGTCAAAACCCAGTTCGTTGTTGGTGCAGTAGGTTATGTCCGCTGCATAGGCAGCCTTTTTTTTATCGTTATCCATTCCGGGAACGATAAGACCTACCGTAAGACCTAAAAATCGGTAAACCTTGCCCATCCATTCGCTATCACGGGTAGCAAGATAATCGTTAACCGTAACAATATGCACACCGTTGCCGCTGAGTGCATTCAGATATGCCGGAAGGGTTGCAACCAGTGTTTTACCCTCGCCGGTTTTCATTTCGCTGATTCTTCCCTGGTGAAGAATAATACCTCCGAGTATTTGAACCGGAAAATGCTTCATACCCAGCACTCGCCAGGACGCCTCGCGACAGACGGCAAAAGCGTCGGGCAAAATATCATCAAGAGTTTGGCCGGCAGCAAGCCTGTCTTTTAAGACGGCGGTCATGCCGCAAAGTTCAGAGTCACTTAATTGTGCATATTTTGGTTCTAAATCCAACACAGCCTTTTGAATCGGCGTAATACGTTTTATCTCTTTTAAACTGTAGTTTCCAAAAAGTTTTTTAATAATACTCATTTCAAAATTCTCCTTGCCGGTGGCAAAAGTTGACATCAAAGATATAAATTCATAAACTATTATAACAAGAATTTCCCGGAAAATAAAGACTATTTATTAATTTACTTTTAAACCGGGATATAATATAATACATATGAAATTTTTGCCGAGTCTAATCGGCATAGTAAAGACGGTTTCAAAATTGTAAATTAACAAAAAAGCAGAAAAGCCCGTAGCCTTGTTTTGACGTTATGCTTTATGGTGTATCAGAAAGGAACCACTGAAGATATGGAAAAAATTGTTCTAAAAAACGGATTAACCGTTGCGCTTGAGAAACTTGATTTTGTCAGAAGTGCAGCAATTCATGTGTTTGTCGGGTGCGGCAACTCGAACGAAGACGAGCAAAATGTGGGAATGTCACATTTTATAGAACATATGGTTTTTAAGGGAACGCAAACACAATCGTCAAGGGATATTTTGCAAAAAACCGACTTGATGGGCGGCGGCATTAATGCGTTTACTGCAAAAGAGCACACCTGTTTTTATGCGCGAACACTTGATTATCACGTTCCGAAAATGCTTGATATTATATGCGATATGATTTGTTATCCGTTGCTGTCAGAGCAGGATATCGAGGTAGAAAAAGGGGTGGTTTTAGAGGAAATCCGCATGTATGAGGACACCCCGGAGGAGTTGTGCATTGATAAATTAAATGAGGTGTGTTGGGAAAAAAGTCATTTAGCCTATAACATTTTAGGTACTCGTGAAACTGTAAACAACTTCAAATCTGAGCAGTTGCGGGAGTTTTTAAAAAAATATTATGTTCCCGAAAGAACGGTTATTTCGGTTTGCGGAAGTTTTGACCGCCGAGAAGTTTTAGCGGTGATAGAGAAGTATTTTTCACAACAGCCAAACAGTAAAAACCCGATCCATATCAAAAAGCCGGTTTTTTCGGGAGGAATTTCCCTTCTTGACAGACCGACAGAGCAAACACATGTATCGTTTTGCTTTGAAGGGGATTCAATAACTGCAGAAGACAGATATGCTGCGTTGATTTTTTCAACAATTGCAGGAGGAAGTCAATCTTCTAGACTTTACTTACGCATCAGAGAGGAATTGGGTTTGGCGTATAATGTTTTTTCGTACAACTCAAACTACAGAAACTGCGGGAGTTTTTCTGTGTCAGCCGCGCTTGCACCCGAAAATCAGCACAAATTTCTGCAGGAAAGTCTTGAGATATTGGGCGCAATGCGTCGGGACATAACCGACGATGAAATATACCGCACAAAAGAGCAATACAAGTCGAGTCTTGTCATGAGCACAGAGAGTGTTGTGGGCATTTCGGCGTCAATGGGCAGACAACTTTTATATAATGGCGAATATGTTGATGTGAACGGAATTATTGATAAGATTGACAGCGTTACAAAAGAGGAGATTTTACGGGTTTCAAGGAAAACGACCGATCCGAAAAAAATTGCCTTAAGCGTTGTGGGTACACCTCTAAAGGAGGACAGGTACAAAGAAATTATTGAAAACTATTGTCTGTTATGTGAAAAAATGGTATACTAAACGGTAATTTAAAGGTTGTGTGGGCACAGAACCGAAAAAACGGTTAAAAACAGGGGTTTTAATCGGCGTACAAACGCAGAAGAATTATAGCTTTGGAGAAGAAAGATGAGTTTTGAAAATTTTAAAAGAATAGTTATTAAGGTGGGCTCGTCGAGCCTTACTTATGACAACGGCAGACCTAATCTTCGCCGAATGGAAAAACTGGCACAGGTAATTTGTGATATGAAAAACAGCGGCAAAGAGGTTGTTTTAGTCTCTTCGGGGGCTATTGCTGTGGGGATGGGAAGGCTTGGTCTTAAGACCCGTCCGACCGAAACAAAGGTCAAACAGGCAATGGCGGCGGTTGGCCAATGTGATTTAATGAGTTATTATGACAGGTTCTTTTCGGAATTCGGATATGTTACCGCACAAATACTCATAAACAGGGACATTGTAGAGCACGAAAACCGCAGAATGAATGTTGTCAACACGATACAAACACTGCTTTCAATGGACGTGGTTCCGATTATCAACGAAAACGATTCGGTTTCGGTTGAGGAGTTGGTTTTTGGGGACAACGATACGCTTTCTGCGATAGTGGCGCAGCTGGCAGCCGCTGACGGATTGGTTATTCTTACCGATATCGACGGGCTTTACGATAGCGATCCCAGAGAAAACGAAAACGCGAGACTTATTGCAAAGGTGGAAAAAATCACCGACGAAATGATGCAAAATGCCACCGCTAACGGTTCTAACAGAGGGACCGGAGGGATGCGTTCAAAACTTGAGGCGGCGAAGTATGCTTGTGAGAACGGAATTGATGTTGTCATCATGTCCGGTCAACGACCGCAGAAAATATACGATTTGCTTGAGGGCAGAAGCGTAGGTACATACTTTATGTCTGGGGGAAAGAATAATGCTTGACGATATAGGAAGGGCGGCGCGTGAAGCATCAAGGATGCTGGCGGTTACCCGTAGTGAGCAGAGAAATGCGGCACTAAAGGCAATCGCTGAGGCGTTGCGCGCAAACAAAGACGCAATTATCGCTGCAAATGAGATAGATCTTGAAAACGGAAAAGCGGCAGGGCTTAGCGCTGGGCTTTTAGACCGGCTGGCATTAAACGAGTCACGAATTGAGGGAATGGCCTCAGGTTGCGAAGAGGTCGCCGGGCTTTTGGACCCGTTGGGTGTTGTTGATTACAAATACACAAATCCTGCAGGAATAGATATTAAACGTGTTCGGGTGCCGCTGGGTGTTATAGGAATTATCTATGAAGCCAGACCCAACGTTACGGTCGATGCAGCGGCATTGTGTCTGAAGTCAGGAAATGCGGTTATACTCCGCGGCGGAAAAGAGGCAATCAATTCCAACATAACACTTTCTGATATTATGCGTAAAGCAATTTGCGATGTTGGTTTTGACTGTAATTGTATTCAGCTTATAACCGACACGTCCCGCCGTTGCGCAATAGAACTTATGCAGTTAAGCAACCATCTTGATGTGTTGATTCCGCGTGGCGGAGCAGGATTGATAAAATCTGTTGTTGAAAACTCAAAGGTTCCCATAATTGAGACCGGCACAGGTAACTGTCATGCGTTTATTGATGAAACAGCAGACGTTCAAATGGCAGCCGAGATTATTTACAATGCCAAATGTTCGCGACCGTCGGTCTGCAACGCGTTGGAAACCTTACTGGTTCATGAGAAGGCGGCAGAAAAAGCACTTCCGGTTGTGGCTGAAAAACTCAGACAGAAAAAGGTGAAGATTTTCGGTTGCGAGACAACAAGATCAATTTTGGGTCAAGAGGTAGAACCTGCAACCGAAAAAGAGTATGAAACCGAGTTTTTGGATTACGTTTTGGCAATAAAGGTCGTTAAGGATATTAACGAGGCACTAGACCACATCCAAAGATATTCAAGCGGCCACAGCGAGTGTATAATTACTCAAAACAAAGAGAATGCTGAGAACTTTTTACACAGGGTTGACTCTGCGGCAGTTTATGTTAACGCATCGACACGGTTTACCGATGGAAATGAGTTTGGTTTCGGGGCAGAAATCGGAATATCAACGCAAAAACTCCATGCAAGAGGTCCGATGGGAATTTCCCAGTTAACCAGTATGAAATATATAATCCACGGTGACGGAAATATAAGATAAAAAAAGAAAAACCATCGTTTGATGAAAAACTGTTTTTTAAAAAAGCAGACTTCAACAAACGGTGGTTTTTTAATAGTATTAACTTTTAAGGTTTGTGATTTAAAGCAGTTTAAAAACTAGCAAGACAAGCCCAAGAATCAAGAGCAAAAGAAGCACGATTAAGACCGCCGCACCCAACGGTGCCGCCCACAAAGGAGCATTGTTGTAATCAATTTTCTTTTTCTTCATATTCTTAACCAAACAACGATAGCAGAACACCGGCAGCAACTGCTGAACCGATAACACCCGCTACATTCGGCCCCATTGCATGCATAAGTAAAAAGTTAGACGGATTGGCCTTTTGCCCTTCAATCTGTGACACCCTTGCTGCCATCGGCACTGCAGAAACACCGGCAGAACCGATAAGCGGATTGATTTTTCCGCCGGACAAAAAGCACATAAGCTTGCCGGTTAATAATCCCCCGACAGTGCTGAAAGAAAAAGCGATAAGACCCAGACAAATGATTCCGATAGTTTCAAGCCGCAGGAAGTTTTCACCAACCGCTGTTGCACCGACAGTGACGCCGAGAAATACGGTAACAATGTTCATAAGAGCGTTTTGAACGGTGTCAGACAAGCGTTCAACAACCCCTGATTCTTTGAACAGATTTCCCAACATCAGCATACCGATAAGCGGAGCAACATCGGGTAAAAGCAAAACGCAGAACAAGGTGACTGTAATAGGAAAACAAATCTTCTCAAGTTTCGAAACCTTTCGCAATTGAACCATTTTGATTTCGCGCTCTTTTTTTGTTGTTAAAAGCTTCATAAGTGGCGGCTGAATCATAGGAATCAATGCCATGTATGAATATGCCGCAATAGCAATAGCGGGGAGCAGGGACGGCGCCAATTGTGAGGTTAGGAAGATGGCGGTAGGACCGTCGGCACCTCCGATAATAGAAATAGATGCTACTTCTTGGGGTGTAAAACCTAATGCGGTAGCAATTATAAGCGCGGTAATTATACCAAACTGTGCGCCGGCACCCATAAGTAAACTTGAGGGACGTGCGATAAGCGGACCAAAATCGGTCATCGCGCCTATACCTAAAAATATTAATGAGGGATAAATACCCAGTTTAACGCCTTTGTAAAGGTAATAAAGCAGACCGCCGGCGGAAGAACCCACCGGTTCGTTCATTAATCCTGCAATCGGCAGGTTTGCTAACAAAACACCAAAAGCTATCGGTAAAAGAAGCAGAGGTTCATACTTCTTCACAATAGCAAGATAGATGAGGACAAATGCGAGCAAAATCATTACAATATGTTTCCAAGTCAGTGCCGCAAACCCCGAACCGTTCCAAATATTTATCAATGAATCTATAAACATTTCTGCCACCCTTACTGAATTGTAATAAGGACATCGTCGGTGTTAACCGAGGAGCCTTTTGCAACTAAAATCTGGGAAACAACGCCGTCGACCGGAGCCGCGATATCGTTTTCCATCTTCATTGCCTCTAACACTAGCAGAACATCACCGGATTTCACCCGTGCGCCTACAGCGGTTTTGATGTTGAGAACCGTACCGGGCATAGGTGCGACAACGGTTTTTGCACCGGCAGAAATTTCCTGTGCAGGTTGATTGGCCGGGGCGGCCGGAGCAGCAACCGGAGCCTGTACAGACGGTGCGGTCGGTTGAGGGGTTGCCTGTGTAACATTTAAAACAGAGGCCTTTCCTCTTTCTACTTCAACTTCATAATCTTTATCATTAATCCTTACAGTATAAATCATAGTAATATATCCTTTCACAGAGTGTTGATGTATAAGCGTTGTGCATATCAGTCAACAGCTTTAATTGATTTAAAAACCAGTTCTTCAACCGGAACACCGCACTCATCACTCACGATCGCCATAAGCATGGCGGCGGTTTGCTCGTCAACATTGTAAAGCTTTAACTGGTCGCGGCTTGTATCTGAAAGGGTGTTTTCGACAAGGCTGTCGGCTTCGTTTGACGGGGCCTGAGACTTTTCGGACTTTAAAAAGAGTCTTACGACGAGTGACAAAATTTTTATAAACAAACAAAGACAGATCAAAACAAAGAAAACAACCGAAAGACAAAATGCGGCAAGCGGTAAACTTTCTAAAACAGTCATTTAAGTTCCCCCTGTTTTTTGATAATAGAATAACTAACAGTACGGCTTTGGCGTTCTTTGCGTTCAAGGAAGAATTTTTCAGCAATCTGAGGGAAGGCAATATAAGACAAAACATCCTCGTCGCTGACAGCCAGTTCACCCAATTCTTGCTTGGTTTTTTCAAACAAGGGTTCAAGGGTGTCGGCAAAGCGGGATGTAACAACCTCCTCGTCGCCCAAAACCTTTTTAATAAGATCGGGATTTACCTTACCGGGAGCCTTTCCGTATTCGCCCTTTAAGTAGGCCTTTACTTCCTTTGAAACATTTTTATAACGCTCGCCGGCAAGTACGTTTGAAACAGCCTGAACGCCGACCATCTGACTCATAGGAGTAACAAGCGGCGGATAGCCCAGATCTTCTCTAACCCTCGGTGTTTCAGAAAGCACCTCATCCAGCCTGTCAATAGATTTTTGTGCTTTTAGTTGGGCGATGAGGTTGGAAAGCATACCGCCCGGAACCTGATAGGTAAGCGCATCTGTTTCGGTTCCAAGTACAAAAGAGTCCATTTGTCCGGACGCGAGATAATTGGTTTTTAAAGGTTTAAAGAAATCGTTAATTTTTTTGAGCGAATCTTTTTTTAGTGAGGTTTCAAAACCTGCTTGGAGCAAGGCGTAGTTAAGCGTTTCGGTTGCGGGTTGGGAGGTTCCGCCTGAGAAGGAGGAAATGGCGGTATCAATACCGTCGCAACCTGCCTCAACAGCCTTCAGATAGGTAATCGGACCGAGTCCCGTTGTGCAATGGGTATGCAGAAACACCGGAATTTTAACGCTTTGTTTTAAGGCGGTTATCAAATCAAAGGCTTCTTGCGGCCCCAAAATTCCCGCCATATCTTTAATACAAATTGAATTTACGCCCATTTGTTCAAGTTGTTTTCCGAGCTGAGCATATTTTTCGAGGTTATGAATGGGACTTGTTGTGTAACAAATGCAACCCTGTGCATGCGCTCCTTGTTTTAAAATTTCGTCAACCGCAACCTCGATGTTCCTAAAATCGTTTAAAGCGTCAAATACGCGGAAAATATCAATTCCGTTTTTTGCGGCATGTGCAACAAAACTTCTGACAACATCGTCGGGATAATGCTTATAGCCCAACAAATTTTGTCCCCTCAAAAGCATTTGCAACTTAGTGTTTTTAACCTTTGCCTTGATTTTTCGCAATCTTTCCCACGGGTCTTCGCTGAGATAACGCAGACAGGAATCAAAGG
Organism: bacterium; assembly: GCA_030535285.1. Lineage (GTDB taxonomy): Bacteria > Bacillota > Clostridia > Oscillospirales > Acutalibacteraceae > JAUMXX01. The sequence continues at coordinate 11,259 of JAUMXX010000007.1, forward strand.
TGGCACCGCCCCAACACTCAAGGGAGTAGTAACCTGCACTGTCAAGAGTTTCCAAAATGTCTTCGAAATCAGAAAACGGCATACGCGTAGCAATCAACGATTGATTAGCATCGCGTAAAACTGTTTCGGTAAAATTAACATGCATGGTAAAGTGGCTCCTTCTATTTAAAAATATGATAAAAACAGACAATACAACGCTGATTTAAACAGGTTGTTGAAAATGCGAAATCAAAATTATTATACATCATAAGTAAAACCGTGTCAAACACCTTTTGCGACATAATTGAAGAAGAAACAGTGAAAAAAGACCGCAAGTCCAAAGTTTTTGACTTTGAAACTTTACGGTCTTTTAATTGGAAAATTATTTTTTCTTATTTTGACAAGGGCTCAGGCAACCTTCGCAGCTTCCGCAACCTACACAACGGCCTTTCTTTTTCTGTTTAATAATATATGTAACAGCCAAAACAACGCAAACCAAAACGGCTGCAAGAATTAACAAATCAAAGATGTTTAGGGTTGTGTTTAAAGAAACGAGCAGATGGCAAAGACGGTATACGGCAAAGGCGCAGATCCAGGCAACCGAGCATTGAAGGATAATTATAAGCAGGGTTTTACTCAAAGAGTTTAATTCTCGTCTGAAGGCTGCGATTGCTGCAACACAAGGTGTGTAAAGCAGAGTAAACACCAAGAAACTGATTGCTGATATCGGTGTAAACATCGTTGCCAGCACGCCGTCGAGTTTGTCGAGGGTTGTACCGGCGAGAACACTCATGGTGCTTATTACCGCCTCTTTTGCTGAAAGTCCCGAAATAAGTGAGGTGGTAACCTTCCAGTCACCCAAACCCAGCGGGGCAAAAATCGGTGAAAGCAGTTTGCCGACCGAGGCGAGCAAACTGTTGCTTTGATTGTCAACAAAGTTGAGTTTGGCATCGAACGAGCCTAAAAACCAAATAATAATTGTTGCTACAAAAATTACCGTAAAGGCTTTTTGTAAGAAGTCTTTTGCCTTTTCCCATAACAAAAGCATAACGCTTTTTATTGATGGCATTCGATAATTGGGCATCTCCATTACAAACGGAACGGGTTTCCCCCGAAAAACTGTTTTATTAAGTAACAGCGCAACTAAAATACCTACGACAACTCCGAATATGTAGAGCCCCGAGATAACAAGTGTAGCGTGTTTTGGGAAAAAGGCGGCGCAGAAAACGGCATATATCGGAATCTTTGCCGAACAAGACATAAAGGGTGTTAGCAAAACGGTTAATTTGCGGTCGCGCTCGGAGGAGAGTGTTCGGGTTGCCATTATTGCGGGCACCGAACAGCCAAAGCCGATAATCATTGGCACAAAACTTCTGCCCGACAGACCTATTTTGCGGAGAATTTTATCCATGACAAACGCAACCCGAGCCATATATCCGGTGTCTTCGAGTATAGATAAGAACAAGAACAAAACGATTATCAGCGGCAAAAACGAAACCACGCTTCCGACACCCACGAAGATGCCGTTTACAATGAAATTCCCAATGACCGGATTTATGCCGTAGTTTTTAAGTCCTGTATCAACAAACAAAGTCAGCGTTTCTATGCCCTGCAAAAGCAGGTCTGAGAGAAAGCTGCCTAAAACGCTGAAGGTTAGCCAAAAAATCAGAATCAAGATGCTGAAAAATATCGGAAGAGCCAAGTATTTGTTGGTCAACAGACTGTCAATTTTGACGCTTCGTTTGTGTTCCCTGCTTTCGCTGCATTTGACAACTGCGGCAAGACAGACAGTTTCTATAAATGAATAGCGCATGTCCGCAAGTGCGGCGTTAGCATCCATTTTACATTCTGATTCCATTTCCTGAACGTTGTGCCCGATGGTATGCAACTCGTTTTCGCTGAGGTTGAGTTTATCGGAGAAATCAAGGTCGCCCTCAATCAACTTTATTGCGGCAAACCTTGCTGAAATTCCCCGCTGTTGTGCGTGGTCCTCAATTAAATGGGACACCGCGTGTATACATCTGTGAACAGGGCCCGGTGCACAAAAATCATAAACCGAAGGAAGCCGTTTGGATTTTGCGGTTGAAATGAGTGTATTTATAAGCTCGGAAATACCCTCGTTCTTTGACGCGCTTATCGGAACAACCGGAACCCCCAGCATTTCAGAAATTTTTGCAACATCGACAGTCCCGCCGTTTCCACGCACCTCATCCATCATATTAAGAGCAACAACCATGGGTATTTTTAACTCAATAAGCTGAAGCGTTAAGTACAGGTTGCGTTCAATATTGGTTGCATCAACTATATTAATAATAGCGTCGGGGTTTTGTTCCAAAACGAAATCTCTTGTCACAATCTCTTCTGCCGAATAAGGACGAATTGAATATATTCCGGGCAGGTCGACAACAGTACAGTCTTTATGTCGGCGAATTTCTCCCGTTTTGCTGTCAACCGTTACTCCGGGGAAATTTCCAACACGTTGGTTTGCTCCCGTGAGTGTGTTGAAGAGTGTGGTTTTGCCGCTGTTTTGATTGCCCACTAACGCAAAGATCATATTAGCACCTCGCTTCTTGAAACAACTATATTTTTTGCGTCATTCCTTCTGAGTGTTAAGGAATATCCCCGCAGTTCAATTTCTATCGGGTCCCCCAGCGGAGCAATTCTTACCACCCGCACTGCCGTTTTCGGAATAAGACCCATATCAAGCAGGCGAAGTCTCAAATTGCCCTCGCCACCGACTTCGGTGATGACGGCAGACGAGCCCACCTCTAAATCGTTGAGTGTCATTATAACGTTCCCCCTTTTGTTTAAAAGACCTCAAACAATAGGTTAGCATATGCTAACCGAGTTGTCAAGTTAAAGTTTTTATGGCATATTAAAATAGAGAATTACGATTAAAATAAGAAAACAAAAGAATCAAAAAAAGCACACAGAGCGTTTATTATTAAGTCGGATAAAAACATACGCGACGCTTTGCAAAAATGTTAAGAAAAGTATTGACAAACCGAGAAAATTCATATATTCTAAAACAGTAATCATTACTATTAAACGAATTATGTTTGTAGGTAATGGGTGTTTTACAAAAAAAATAATGTTATAAAAGGAGAGGCATTATGGACATCAGAGGAACAAAAACTGAGAAAAATTTAGCTACTGCTTTTGCAGGGGAATCACAGGCAAGAAATAAATATACGTATTTTGCTTCGGTTGCAAGAAAAGAAGGATACGAGCAGATTGCTGCAATTTTCGAGGCAACGGCAAACAATGAAAAAGAGCATGCAAAGTTATGGTTTAAGGCGTTGGGAGAATTGGGAGATACTGCGGCCAACTTGGCGGCAGCTGCTGAGGGTGAAAACTATGAATGGACCGAGATGTATGATACCTTCGCCAAAGAAGCTGAAGAGGAAGGCTTTACAGAGCTTGCTTATCAATTCCGTGCAGTTGCAAAGATTGAGAAGGCTCACGAGGAAAGATATCGTGCTTTACTCAACAATGTTGAAATGAAGGCTGTTTTTGAAAAAGCAGACGAAACAATGTGGGAATGTCGAAACTGCGGACATCTTGTAATGGGCAAGAAAGCACCGGGAGTTTGTCCTGTTTGCCGTCATCCGCAAAGTTTCTTTGAAGTAAGAAAAGAAAATTATTAATTTTTTAAATAACACTTTTTGATTTTGAATTCGAAAATCAGACAGATGATTAAGGACTGCCGTGAATGTTTAAAACAAACAAGCGGCGGTCCTGTTTTTTAGGCAAGGAACAGACAAAACCGACACAAAAGAGTGCCAAGGAGTTTGACAGTTTTGGTACATGTGGCGAAAATCAACATCTAAAGGCTAACAGATCAATCTAAAATAAGCGAAATAGACAAAAATTTTTAAAAGTATTGAACATATTGGAAAATGGGATTATAATGTTAATGTTATTAATTGTTTTTACAATGGAGAGTTTGTGGTTTTATCAAGTTTTGACGCTAAAAAGGCACGGGTTTTCAGCGAAAGACCGTTGCGGCATAAAACTTAATGAAAATTTTAAACACCTGCCGAGAAGGTATTTTATTTGAAAGGATTTTAACTATGACAAACAACAAAACCGTATTAAATTGGATTAAAGAAATGACAGATCTGCTCAATCCGGATAGGGTTGTATGGATAGACGGAAGTGAAAAGCAGCTTGAGGCTTTAAGGTTTGAGGCGGTAAGCACCGGCGAGATGGAGAAACTTAATGAGGAAAAGTTGCCGGGTTGTTATCTTCACCGCACAAAACCCAATGATGTTGCACGAGTTGAGGACAGAACCTTCATTTGCACAAAGGATGAGGACACTGCCGGTCCTACAAACAATTGGATGGCACCCGAAAAGGCATACGATATGCTTTATAATATTGCCAGAGGCACCTATTCAGGAAGAACAATGTATATAATTCCGTTTTCAATGGGTCCGATAGGATCTCCTCTTGCAAAAATAGGTATCGAGATAACCGATTCTATTTATGTTGTTCTTAATATGGCAATTATGACCCGTATCGGTAAAGAGGTCATGGAAGTATTAGGTGACAGCAACGATTGGGTTCGCGGACTTCACTGTAAGTGCGACGTTGACCCGGAAAAAAGATATATTTGTCATTTCCCTGAGGATAATGCTATTATTTCTGTTAATTCGGCATACGGCGGAAATGTTTTGTTGGGCAAAAAATGTTTTGCCTTGAGAATCGCATCATATCAGGGCTGGAAGGAAGGCTGGATGGCTGAACATATGCTCATCCTCGGTCTTGAAAATCCTAAGGGAGAGGTAAAATATATTGCTGCTGCGTTCCCCTCTGCCTGCGGAAAGACTAATTTAGCAATGCTTATTCCGCCCGAGTATCTTAAGAAAAAAGGATATAAGATTTGGACCGTCGGTGATGATATTGCCTGGATGAGAATCGGAAAAGACGGAAGACTCTACGCTATTAATCCCGAAAACGGATTCTTCGGTGTTGCACCGGGAACAAATGAAAAATCAAACTATAATGCTTTGCAGTCAGCAACCAGGAATACAATCTTCACAAATGTTGCTCACAATCTGGAGGATAACACTGTTTGGTGGGAGGGACTCAATAAGGATCTGCCTCAAAACGCTATTGACTGGACAGGCAAACCCTGGGATGCTTCTAAATTTGATAAAAGTGATAAATCTACCTGTGCGGCGCATCCCAACAGCAGATTTACCGCCCCTGCCAAAAACTGCCCCTGCATCTCACCCGAGTTTGAAAACGTTGAGGGTGTTCCGATTTCGGCAATTGTTTTCGGTGGACGTCGCGCAAAACTTGCTCCGCTTGTATATCAGTCAAAAGATTGGAACAACGGTGTGTTTGTAGGTTCTTCAATGGCATCCGAAACCACTGCGGCCGCTGCCGGTGCAGTAGGTGTTGTTCGTCGTGACCCCATGGCAATGCTTCCGTTTTGCGGATATCACATGGGTGATTATTTTAAACATTGGATTGAAATCGGTCAAAAATTGGGTGATAAAGCCCCGAAGATATTTAATGTTAACTGGTTCAGGCTTGATGATGAAGGCAACTTCATCTGGCCGGGATTCGGCGATAATATGCGTGTGCTTAATTGGATTATTGACCGTTGCGAAGGCAAGGTTGAGGCAAAGGAAACCGCAATCGGATATGTTCCTCATGCTAAGGATATTGACCTTTCTAATCTTGATTTTGATATTAACACGCTTGAAACAATTCTTGATGTTGACAAACAGGCTTGGATAAAAGAGGCTGAGGAAATAACCGAACACTATAAAAAGTTCGGGGACAGACTCCCCGCAGAGCTCAAAAAGCAACTTGAGACTTTAAAAAGCAAATTAGTTTAGGTTGAGTTCGAAAAGATATTTTGCTCAAAGGCACAGTAACAATTGTAAAGGTTTGCTTTTTCACGCTAAAGGGAATCGGACGACAATCTTGGACAGTGAAAAGGTCCCGGTGTGGCTATGTCGGGCAAGAAAACAACCCTGTGTTTTTTGCTATACTCAGCGGAATCGACTCCCTTTTTTAAGGGAGTCTTTTTGCACAAGATACACAGTTTATGTGGATAGGTTGATAAACACAAAGGCGGTGATTTGGTTTGATTTATACGGTGACGCTCAATCCGGCGCTCGATTATATTATGGAGCTCAAGGATTTTAAACTCGGAAAAACCAATCGATCAGAGAAAGAACAACTGAGGGTCGGCGGAAAAGGGATCAACGTTTCGGTTATGCTGTCAAAAATGGGGATACAGAGTTGCTGCCTTGGTTTTGTTGCGGGGTTTACCGGGGCGAAAATCAGAGAATATGTTAATGAAAACGGATTAAGGGAGAACTTTGTTAATATAGCCGACGGGATGTCGAGGATAAACGTAAAACTGACCGGTTTGGGCGAGTCCGAAATCAACGCAACCGGCCCAAAGATCACCGAGAAAGAAATTTTGTGTTTGAAAGAAAAAATTTCCGGAATCAAAGATGGAGATATACTGGTTTTAAGCGGAAGCGTCCCTTTTGGCGTGCGTGATACGATTTATGCAGAATTATTACAGTTACACAAGGGAAAAAACATACTGACGGTTGTAGATGCACAAAAGGATTTCCTTGTTAACACCCTCAAACTAAAACCGTTTCTCATCAAACCGAACGCCGATGAATTAGGACAAATATTCGGTGTAAAGATTAATGGATACGAAACGGCATTTATATACGCCGAAAAGCTTCAACAACTCGGAGCAAGGAATGTAATTGTTTCTTTAGATAAGCTTGGGGCTGTGTTGCTTGATGAAAACCGAAAAAGGTACATACAGAAAGCGCCGGAGGGCGATCCGGTGAGCAGTGTCGGAGCGGGAGACTCCCTGGTGGCCGGATTTTTGTATGAATACATAAAGGGTTCTGATCTTGAAAAATCGCTTGAGGTAGCGGTTAAGATCGGAAGCGCAACGGCATTTAGTTACGGTCTTGCCGAAAAAGGTGATATAGAAAGGATTTTGGCTGAATATGAAAAATAATTACACGGCGTTAAAAAGCGGAACAGACATTCGTGGAGTTGCTTCGGATGTTTTCGGCAGACAGGTTACCTTGACCGATCAAGCGGTCAAAGACATTACTGCTGCATTTGTAAAGTGGCTGTCTGACAAAACACAAAAGCCGGCAACTCAGCTTAAGGTTGCGGTGGGACATGATTCAAGAATCACTGCGCAGGCAATAAAAAAAGGAGTAATTGAGACCTTGTGTGCCTTTTCGGTTAAGGTTTACGATTGCGGAATGTCGTCAACCCCTGCTATGTTTATGACAACGGTTGATACCGATGCGGACGGGGCGGTTCAGATCACGGCAAGTCACCATCCTGCTGACAGAAACGGACTAAAATTTTTCATTTCGCAAGGCGGACTGGACTCATCCGATATAAATCAAATTGTTTCGGATGCCGGTACAATAGACATACCCGCCACCTTGGGTGGTGAGGTTAAAAAACTCGATTTTATGCAGACATATTCAAAGAGATTGCGTGAAATTATTTGTAATGAACTTGGGGTTGCCCAGACCGATATGCCGCTTAAGAATTTTCACATTGTTGTTGACGCGGGAAACGGAGTCGGCGGATTTTATGCGACCGAGGTTCTGGAGAAACTGGGGGCAAGGGTTGACGGAAGTTTATTTTTAGATCCGGACGGTATGTTTCCAAACCACATACCCAACCCCGAAGATAAAGCGGCAATGAAAAGCATTTGTGATGCGGTTAAAAATTCCGGTGCTGATTTAGGGGTTATTTTCGATACCGATGTTGACCGCGCAGGGTGCGTTGATTCAAGCGGAACCGAAATTAATCGTAACAGACTTATTGCGCTTTCAGCGGCAATTGTTATCGAAAACAATCCGGGAGCCACAATTGTTACCGACAGTGTCACCTCGGACGGACTGAGAGAGTTTATTGAACAAAGGCTTTCGGGCAAACATCACCGCTTTAAAAGAGGGTATAAAAATGTAATAAATGAGGCTATAAGACTCTGTGACGAGGGCATCAATTCGCCCCTTGCAATTGAGACCTCGGGACATGCAGCTTTAAGGGAAAATTATTTCCTTGATGATGGGGCATATTTGATTACTAAAATAATTATAAAAATGGTAAAACTCAAGCAAAGCGGCAGTTCACTCGAAAAACTTACTGCCGAGCTGAAAACTCCGGTTGAGGCAGAAGAAATCCGTTTTGACATAGAAACAGAGAACTTCAAACAATACGGTAATCGCGTAATTTACGAACTAGAACAATTTGCCGGCAAAAATGAGTGTTATACTGTTGCAGATGACAACCACGAGGGCATAAGGGTTTCTACTGGGCAGGGTTGGTTTTTGCTGCGTCTGAGTGTTCATGACCCAATAATGCCGTTTAATGTTGAAAGCAGTGTCGTGGGCGGCGTGCAGACCATCTTAAAACAGCTTAAACCCTTCTTTGAGGGTTGTGAGTTTTTAGACATTACCCCGCTTTTAGAGAAAATTAAAAAATAGTCCGGGAGAAAAAAATGAAACAGAGTACAATAGCCGCAATAGCAACTCCGGCGGGAGAGGGCGGAATAGGAATAGTTCGAATAAGCGGACCGCAGGCAATTAGGGTAGCCGACAAGGTTTTCAGTTCGGCATCAGGAAAACGGTTGGAACAGACAAAAGGTTATTGTGCGCTTTTCGGGCACGTTTCTTTTGAGGAAAAGACCATAGATGAGGCGGTTGCGCTTGTTTTTCGCGCACCCAGAAGTTATACCGGCGAGGACGTCGTGGAACTTTCTGTTCACGGTGGAAGATATGTTCAAAAGCAGGTGCTCAGGGCAGTATTGGCTGCCGGAGCAACCTTCGCACAGGGCGGAGAGTTTACAAAGCGTGCTTTTTTAAACGGAAAAATAGACTTGTCGCAGGCTGAGGCGGTTGCCGCAATAATCAGTGCTTCAGGCGAACAGGCGTTGAGAGCTGCTGTTTCGGCAAAAAGCGGAAAAATTTCCGAATGTATAGAGTCTATAAAAAACAGTGTCTTGGCGGCAGCGGCTTCGGTTGCGGCGTATTCGGATTATCCCGATGAAGATGAGGAATTCAGCGGAATAAACACTCTGTCAGACAGGTTGTCGGCTGCAGTTTGTGAATTAGACACACTTATAAAAGATTACGACAATGGCAGGGTTATCAGAGAAGGTATAAATACCGCAATCATTGGGACACCTAATGTGGGAAAATCCACACTCATGAATTATTTGTCGGGACACGAAAGGTCAATTGTAACCGAAATAGCAGGCACAACACGGGACACAATAGAGGAAACGGTTTTGCTTGGCGACATTAAACTCAACCTATGTGATACGGCAGGAATCAGGGATACCGGAGATACAGTTGAAAAAATCGGCGTTGACCGTGCAAAACAAAGGATTAAGACGGCAGAACTGATATTGGCAGTGTTCGACGCTTCCAGAGAACTGGACCCGGATGACATCAAGATATTGGAATCGGCAGACCCTGCAAGGACGATTGTTGTTTTAAACAAAACCGATATCAAAAACCTGGTAACCGCTTCGGATTTTGACCGTTTTCCACTAACGGTGGTTTCAATTTCGGCAAAGAACGGTAAGGGCGGTAATGAAATAAAAAAGGCGATTGAGAATCTGATTAACATAAATACAATCTCTTCGGAAGGCGTTTACCTTGTAAGTGAGCGTCAGCGTGAATGTGCTGTCAAGGCAAAAAGGGATTTACAAGAGGCTTTAGATATATTGCAAGACGGAATGACTATTGATGCTGTGGGGACCTGCATTGATGATGCGTTGGCAACCTTGATGGAGTTAACGGGTCAGAGGGTAACGGTTGAGGTAACAGATGAGGTTTTCAAAAATTTCTGTGTCGGAAAATAAGGAGGATGCGCAAACAATGTCTTTTTTTGCAGGCAGTTACGATGTTGTTGTAATCGGTGCCGGACACGCAGGCATAGAAGCGGCACTGGCAGCGGCCAGAATGGGATGCAAAACCGCAATTTTTACAATAAATATGGATTGGGTAGGTAATATGCCGTGCAACCCTTCAATTGGCGGAACGGCAAAAGGTCACCTTGTCAGAGAGATTGATGCTTTGGGTGGCGAGATGGGTATTGCGGCAGACAAAAACACACTGCAAAGCCGAATGCTTAATCTCGGAAAAGGACCTGCCGTACATTCTTTGCGTGCGCAAATTGATCGCAGAGAATATTCGGCATATATGAAAAATGTGCTTGAAAACCAAGAGAATCTTTATTTATGTCAGGCTGAGATAACGGATTTGTTTTTTGAAGACGGGAACTGGCAGACAGTAACAAAACTGAAGGCGCAGTACAGTTCTAAAACGGTCATATTGGCTACAGGTACGTTTTTAGGCGGAAAGATTTATGTTGGAGATGTGAGTTACGAGGGCGGCCCCGACGGAACCTTTGCTGCAACCGAACTGTCGAAGGCACTTTACCGACTTAACATTCCTATTCGTCGCTTCAAAACAGGGACACCGGCAAGGGTGCTTAAGAGCAGTATTGATTTTACCGACCTCGAGGTACAGCAGGGTGATTCGGAAATTGTTCCGTTTAGTTATTCGACCAACCCTGCCGACTTAAAAAACAAGGTTGTTTGCCATATTTCTTATACAAATGACAAGACCAAAGAGGTTATTCTTAAAAACATTCACCGTTCCCCTATGTATTCAGGACAGATTGAGGGAGTGGGCCCGAGGTACTGTCCGAGCCTAGAGGATAAAATTGTGCGTTTTGCAGACAAACAACGCCATCAGCTTTTTATAGAACCTTGTGGGGAAAACACGCAGGAAATGTATCTGCAGGGTATGTCGTCTTCTTTGCCGCTTGATGTTCAGATTGATTTTTATAAAACCATCAAGGGCTTAGAAAATGTTAAGATAATGCGAAACGCATATGCAATAGAATATGATTGTGTCGATCCGACAGCACTTAAACCTTCGCTTGAAATGAAACAGCACATAGGTCTTTACGGAGCAGGACAGTTTAACGGTTCGTCGGGATATGAAGAGGCTGCAGCACAGGGGCTCGTCGCCGGAATCAATGCCGCCAGACAGGTGTTAAACCGTGAGCCGATGATACTTGCACGGGAAAGTTCTTATATCGGCACATTGATTGATGATTTGGTTACCAAAGGTTGTACCGACCCTTACAGAATGATGACTTCACGTTCGGAATACCGATTGGTTTTGCGTCAGGACAACGCTGATGAGAGATTAATGGAACTCGGGTATGAAAACGGACTGGTTTGCCGTGAGAAGTATGACAGTTATTTAAAAAGGAAAGCACAAAAAACTCAAGAAATCGAAAGACTGGAAAGCACATACATCCCGCCTTCTGAAAAACTTAATGAGTTGCTTGTAAAAATGAATACGGTCAAGGTTAATACCGGAGTAAAACTTGCAGATTTGATAAGAAGGCCACAGTTAAATTATGAGATTCTGGCGGATTTTGATCCCAATAGGCCTGAGTTAAGTCCGCAGGTTTGTGAAAAGGTTGAAATAGAGATAAAATACAGCGGATATATCAATCGTCAACTTGCGGCGATCGCAGAGGCAAAACGGCTAGAGGTTAAAAAATTAAGTCCGGACCAAGACTACGATGCTATTCCGGGGTTAAGGCTTGAAGCTGTGGAAAAACTCAAAAAGATAAAACCGGCAAGTATCGGACAAGCATCTCGAATTTCGGGAGTCAGTCCGGCAGACATATCGGTGTTGCTTATATATCTTGAAAAGAACCGACGGTTGTGATAGAATAGCAATTGTTGTTATGAGTTTTTATTTAAAAGGGCAGAAAGAAAATCAGAGGTGAAAGATTAATGTCAGGTCATTCAAAATGGAGTACAATAAAAAGAAAAAAAGAAAAAACCGATCAAAAAAGGGCTAAAATCTTTACCAGAATCGGACGGGAGTTAACAATGGCGGTGCGCACCGGCGGACCCGATATAAACTCCAATTCAAAGCTCAAAGAGGTTATATCAAAAGCCAAGGCAAACAATGTGCCTAACGATAACATTGACCGTATAATTAAAAAAGCTGCCGGGGAAACGGGCGGTGCAAACTATGAAGAGTTGATTTATGAGGGATACGGTCCTTGCGGCGTTGCCGTTGTGGTTGAAACCTTTACCGACAACCGCAACCGTACAGCAGGGGATTTAAGGCACTATTTTGACAAATCGGGCGGAAATCTCGGTCAAAGCGGTTCGGTTATGTTTATGTTTGAACGCAAGGGCATTATTATTATCGAGGGCGAAGGTTTGAGCGAGGATAAAGTTATGGAAGATGCGCTTGATGCCGGAGCAGACGACTTTAATTATGAAGACGGAATTTTCGAGATATCCACCGATCCGAATTGTGTAAATTCGGTTAGTGCCGCTTTGGCAGAAAAAGGGTATGCCTTTGTTTCGGCAGAGGTTTCATATATTCCCGCAACAACCACCTCAATTGAGGATCCAGATGCCGTTACCAAGATGGAAAGGTTACTTGAAACTCTTGAAGAAAATGACGATGTCCAGAATGTTTGGCACAATTGGGAAACAGATACTCAGCAGTAAAAATTCAGTGTTGATTTTTTTTGGAGTTTAATATAAAATGATATTGTTCAAACTGTTGAACAGCGTAATAAATAATGATTGAAGGTGTAAAAAATGGCATATAAAATTTCTGATGAGTGCATTAGCTGCGGTGCTTGTGAAGCAACCTGTCCGGTAGGCGCTATTTCAGAGGGTGACGGAAAATATGAAATTGATGCCGGCGCTTGCATTTCATGCGGCAGTTGTGCTGACGGTTGCCCGGTAGGTGCTATTTCCGAATAGTCAAGTACATACATTAAAATTAAGACAGATGCAAATTTACTGTTTTATATCAGTAAAGGCATCTGTCTTTTTTTATCATGGTTGATTTCATGGAATATTTAGGGTAAAATAAACAAAAAATAAAAACAAGTGCTTTTGTTGGTTGTTTTGCGCATCGTGACGCACAAGAAAGGAACGGTGATATTCGACTATGATTACCGAGAAACAAATAAAGATCCATAAAATTAATGAAAACGCCAGGGTTCCGGCATATGCCACCCCCTCCTCTGCCGGCGCCGATTTATACGCCTTGTGTGATGAGCCGGTGGTTATAAATCCCGGTCAGACAAAACTGATACATACCGGAATAGCGCTGGAAATACCTGAGGGTTTTGCAGGTTTTATATATGCACGCAGCGGACTTGCAACAAAACACGGAATTGCGCCTGCCAACAAAGTCGGAGTAATAGACGCTGACTATCGCGGGGAAATTATGGTTTCGCTTTATAATCAATCGTCACAGCAATACACAATAACAGACGGAGAGAGAATAGCTCAAATGGTAGTTGCTCCATATTTAAAGGCGGATTTTTGTGTTTGTGATACACTTGAAAACACGCAGCGGGGAGTCGGCGGATTCGGCTCAACCGGAAGAAAGTAAGAGGCAGCGTAGTTATGTTATATAGATTAAGACAAAGCATATCACGGTTTATGTACGGAAGATACGGCATAGACAGATTTCACTATTTCTTAATGATCCTGTTTTTAATCATTGCAGTAGCAAACTGTTTTGTAAGAACATTTTTGCTACAATTACTTCAAAGTGGGCTGCTTGTATATATGTTTTTTAGGGTATTTTCTAAGAATATTTATAAAAGAAGCCGCGAAAACGAGTGGTTTTTAAGAGGCAAGAGCAAAGCTGTTGATTTTATAAATTTCCAAAAAAATAAGGCAAGTGATAAAAGTCATTGTTATAAAAAGTGTCCGCATTGTAAATCCAAATTGCGTTTACCGCGAAAAAGAGGAAGACATACTGTTGAGTGTCCGAGGTGCAAAAAGGATTTTAAAATTAGAATTTTCAGATAAAACAAACCGTCGACTGTTATAAGCCGACGGTTTTAATGTTTTATAAAGTTTTACTTATTTTTTAAATATTTGTCAATGGCTGCTGCTGCAGATTTTCCTGCCCCCATAGCAAGAATAACAGTTGCAGCACCTGTAACGGCATCGCCGCCGGCATAAACACCGGTTTTTGTGGTCTGCATATTTTCGTCAACAATCAGGCATCCCTTTTTGTTTGATTCAATTCCCGGTGTGGTAGTTCTGATAAGGGGATTCGGGGAAGTGCCGATTGCCATAATCACGCTGTCGACATCAAGGATATAGTCTTGACCCTCAAGCTTTATCGGACGTCTTCTGCCCGAGGCATCTTCTTCACCGAGCTCCATTTTAGCACATTGAATACCGGTAACGAAACCTTTGTCGTCACAGAGAATTTTTTCGGGATTGTTAAGGGTTTTAAATATAATACCCTCTTCTTTAGCATGATGAATCTCTTCTTTTCGAGCCGGCATCTCGTCTTCGCTCCTACGGTAAACGATGAAGACGTTTTCGGCACCGAGTCGTTTTGCACATCTTGCGGCATCCATAGCAACGTTGCCTCCGCCCACAACCGCAACAGAGGTTGATTTTTTGATTGGCGTATCATATTCAGGCAGATATGCTTTCATGAGGTTTATACGTGTCAGAAATTCGTTAGCAGAATATACACCAACCGAATTTTCTCCTTCAATACCCAAAAATTGCGGCAATCCGGCACCCGAGCCGATAAACACAGCCTCATAGCCTTGTGTGATTATCTCGTCAACCGATAAAACCTTTCCGATTACCATATTTGTCATTATGGTTACGCCGAGTTGCTTGAGGGCATCAATTTCTTTTTCGACAATTTTTTTCGGAAGCCTGAATTCCGGTATTCCGTACATTAAGACACCGCCCGCGGTGTGAAAAGCTTCAAAAACGGTGACTTCGTAGCCCAGTTTTGCGAGGTCACCCGCACAGGTAAGTCCTGAGGGCCCCGCGCCTACAACCGCAACCTTTTTGCCGTTGGGCTTGGGTTTTTCAATATTGTCTTTGCCGTTTTTCATATGCCAGTCAGCGCAAAAGCGCTCCAACCTGCCGATACCTACCGGTTCGCCTTTGATGCCGCGGACACAGTTGCCCTCGCATTGAGATTCTTGTGGACAAACCCTTCCGCAAACGGCAGGCAAGGAGTTTGTTTGCTTGATAATATTATAGGCAGTTTCAAAATTCCCCTTTGCCACTTCGGCAATAAAATCGGGGATTTTAACGTTAACAGGACATCCGTTTACACAAGGTCTGTGTTTGCAGTTTAAACAGCGGCTTGCTTCCGCAACAGCCATTTCTTCGGTGTACCCGGTAGACACTTCGTCAAAATTTTTGTTGCGTATATTCGGATCCTGCTCCGGAATCGGAGTTTTGGTCAGTGAAAGGTTAGCCATTAATTTGTGCCTCCATCCTGCAAGCGTGAGATTCTTCTTCACGATAAAAAGCGTTTCGGCGGGAAAGCTCGTCAAAATCAACGAGATGACCGTCAAAATCGGGCCCATCAACACAGGCAAACATAATTTTTCCGTCAACAGATACACGACACCCGCCGCACATACCGGTTCCGTCAATCATTATAGGGTTAAGACTTACAATTGTTTTAATACCGAAGGGTTTTGTTGTCAGAGAAACAAATTTCATCATCGGTATAGGTCCGATTGAGACAACCAAATCATAGGAATCCTTTTCTAAAAGTCTTTTTAAAACATCGGTTACAAACCCTTTTTCACCGTATGAACCGTCATCGGTTGTTATGTAAAGGTTGTTGCAGACTTTTTTCATTTCGTCTTCTAAAATTACGATATCTTTATTTCGGAAACCGGCGATAATATCAACGTCAACACCCATGTTAAATAAAGCTTTAGCTTGTGGCAAAGCAATGGCGCAACCAACGCCTCCGCCCACAACAATTGCTTTTTTCGGGGTTCCGAATTCGGTCGGTTTTCCGAGAGGACCAACAAAAGCATGTATGCTGTCTTCAATGTTAAGCTGAGCGAGTTTTTTTGTTGTGTATCCAACAGTTTGAAAGATGATAGTTATTGTTCCTTTTTGACGATCGAAATCAGCGACCGTAAGCGGAATTCTTTCGCCGCGGTCGTCAACAATAAGAATAACAAATTGACCCGCCTGCACTTTGTTTGCAATTTCAGGCGCGGCAACCGTCATCAAAGTAACGGCGTCATTAAGGATTTTTTTATCAACAATTTTGTACATAAAGCATCTCCCAACAAGCCAAACAATATTTTTAGGTACAAAAATCATTTTATAATTTTTTTGAATAAAAGTCAACAAAAAGCAATAATAAGGAAAAATTTTGGGTTATTCTATAATATTTGGCATGCAAACAAATGAAAGGTTGTATAAAGACTACAGAACTATATCAACACAGGGTAAAAAACTTGGAGCAGACAACAAAAGATTAAAAAAACACAAAAAGGTATTGCAAAACGGTGTGCAGATGTGTATAATAAGAATATAATAAAAAATGAATATTAAATATCGCGGGGTAGAGCAGTTGGTAGCTCGTCGGGCTCATAACCCGGAGGTCGCAGGTTCAAGTCCTGTCCCCGCAACCAAAAAACATCCCAAGTCGAAGGACTTGGGATGTTTTTTTGGTTGCAATAAAGCGCACCTTACGGTGCTAATGAAGAATGAAGTCGCCTACGGCTATGAAGCGTGCCTTCGGCACATTGAGAAACGATAGGGGCGCTTTGATTTTGGTGCTTTTTCAAAACCCATTGACAAAATTTATACTTCGTGATACGATGTATTACGTAAAAGGAGGTATAGTATGGATATTCAGTTAAAACGCGGTTTCTTAGATGTATGCGTGTTGGCTGCAATTAAGAGCGAAGATTCATACGGTTACAAGATTATTAAAGACATGAAGCCGTATATTGAACTTTCCGAATCGACATTATATACCATCTTGAAACGCTTAGAAATAGCGAATATGTTGACCGTTCGTACTGCAGAGCACGCAGGCAGGCTTAGAAAATATTATCATATTACCGACGAGGGACTTAGGCGGATTGAGGATTTTAAAGCAGAATGGAAAGAAATGCTGTCTATATATAGATTTGTAACCAAGGAGGATAATAGCAATGAATAAGCAAGAATTTCTTGTGCAGTTGCGCAAAGGATTGTCTTGTTTGCCGCAAGAAGACACCGAAGAACGCTTGATGTTTTATAGTGAGATGATAGAAGACAGAATGGAAGAAGGGCTTTCGGAGGAGGAAGCTGTTTTGGCAGTAGGAACTATTGAAGAAATTGTTGCGCAGGCGGTGACAGAGATTCCTCTTTTAAAAATTGCGAAGGAAAGGGTAAAAACGAAAAGACGGTTAAAAGCATGGGAAATTGCTCTTTTGGCGCTTGGTTTTCCGATATGGTTTTCGATAGGTGCTGTCGCGGTTGCCCTGATTTTCTCGCTTTATGTTTCGTTGTGGTCTGTGATAATTTCGTTATGGGCTGTTTTTGGTTCGCTGACCGGCTGTGCGTTTGGCGGTATGGTGGCAGGGCTTATCTTTGTGCCAAACGGTAAAATTCTAACGGGAATTGCTATGGTTGGGGCAGGAATCGTTTGTGCAGGGCTTTCAATTTTTATGTTCTACGGATGCAGGTCGGCAACAAATGGTATTTTGAGATTCACAAAGAAATTTGTGTTGTGGATTAAGAACTGCTTGATAAAAAAGGAGGAACTGTAATGAGCAAAAAAACGAAAACATGGATTATTATAGCTTCCTGCTTTGTGTTAATCGGAAGCATAATTTTTGGAGGTGTGATGGCAATTTTAAAATGGGATTTTACAAGATTATCCACGAACAAATACGAAACAAACAAGCATGAAATAAGCGAAGGTTTCAAGGCAATTTCGATAAATACCGATACTGCCGATATTGTGTTTGTACCTTCCGAAAACGCGGAAAACGCGGTTGAGTGTTATGAGCAGAAAAATTTAAAACATTCGGTTGCGGTAAAGGACGACACTCTTATTATAGAGAAGGTTGATACAAGAAAATGGTATGAGCACATTGGCGTGTTTTTTGAAACGCCCAAGATAACGGTATATATTCCGCAGGGTGAATATGGCTCGATTTCGGTAAAGTCAAGCACGGGTGATGTAGAAATACCGAAAGAGTTCAGGTTTGAAAGTGTAGATATTTCACAAAGCACGGGCGATGTAACGAGTTATGCTTCTGTCTCAGATGTTGTTAAAATCAAAACAAGTACCGGAAATATCCGCGTTGAAAACATATCTGCAGGAGCACTTGATCTTTCGGTTTCAACCGGTCAGATCATGATTTCAGATGTAATCTGTAAAGGAAATGTTAATATCAGCGTTTCCACAGGAAAAACAAAATTGACCGATGTTGAGTGCGAAAATGTCACATCAAGCGGAAGCACGGGAAATATAATGTTGAAAAACGTTATAGCTGCAGAAAAATTTACGATTAAAAGAAGCACCGGCGATGTGAGATTTGAAGGTTCAGATGCCTGTGAGATCTTTATAGAAACAGATACGGGAGACGTTACGGGCAGTTTTCTTACCGATAAGGTTTTTATTACGCAAACAGACACAGGCAGAGTTGATGTCCCAAAAACAGTAACCGGCGGCAGATGTGAAATCACTACCGATACCGGTGACATTCGTATAAACATACTGAACCAAATTTCGTGACATCTAAATCGTGCAAGACACTTATTGTGAGAGTTTTTATTGAAAAGGCAAAAGTATTATGTTATACTAAATTCGAAAAGAAGGTGCTGTTGTATGTAATAACAGATCGTCTGGTTAGTGGATAAATTTTTTAAATATAATAGAACATGATTATCTTTTGCGGAAGCATTTTTGCACTATATATTAGACTATTTAACAATCGTTTTCTATAAAAACAAAAAACAGGGAGGCAAACCATGAAAAAATATGACGTTGCCGTTGTTGGCGGTGGATTTGCAGGGGTAGCGGCGGCACTTGCTGCAGCCAGAGAAGGTGCCCGCGTTATCATTATCGAAAAATCAAATTGCCTTGGCGGTGCGGCGGTCAACGCTCTTGTTAATCCGTTTATGCCTTATAGCACGAAAATTAACGGAAAGAGAACAAACCTTTCAAACGGTATATTTAAGGTGATTCGTGAAAAGCTCGAAGCATGCGACGGAATGTACGGAGATTCTTTTTTAGAGGAAGAATTAAAATATATTTTAAATGAGCTTGTGTTAGAAGCAAATATAGAATTACTTTTTCATTCATATATTACAAAAAGTAAAAAAGAAGATGGATGGATTAAATCTGTTTGTGTAGCCACAAAAAGCGGAGAAATGAATATTGAGGCAGATTATTTTATTGATGCGACAGGTGATGCACAGTTGGCGTTCCTTGCCGATTGTCCAACCGTCTTAGGACGCGAGCCGGATCATCTATGTCAGCCCATGACATTATGTTTCCGTGTTGGAAACGTAGATATTGAAAAGTTTTTTGCAAGTGGGGAAAAATTAAGAATCGCCTATAAAAAAGCTCTTAATGAGGGAAAACTTATCAATCCAAGAGAAGACATTCTTGTGTTTAGGACCCCAATTATCAATGTGCTCCATTTTAACACGACAAGGGTTGTTAAAAAGAACCCAACCTCTCCTACAGAGGTGACAGAGGCAGAAATTCTTGCACGCAAACAGGTGCATGAAATATACAATTTTGTAAAGGAACATGCCGACGGTCTTGAAAACAGCTTTTTAATGATGACCGCATCAGAAATTGGTGTTCGTGAAAGCCGTATGATCATAGGGGACTATATTTTAACCGAGATTGATTGCAGAGATTGTGTCAAATTTGAAGATGCGATTGCTGCTTGTAATTACGATATTGATATTCATAATCCTGAAGGAAGCGGTACCAGCCACTATTATTTTCCGGAGGGTCAATATTACACTATTCCATATCGTAGCCTCATACCAAAAGATGCCGATAATATGTTGGTGGCAGGCAGATGTATTTCATCCGATCACGGAGCACAGGCTTCTTACAGAATTATGCCAACTGTTTGCAGCATCGGTGAAGCTGCGGGAACAGCGGTCGGAATAGCAGTTAAAGACAAAGTGTCTGTTCGCAATATAAATATACAAAAGTTGCAACAAACTTTGAAAGATAACAATGCGTTTATAGGTATTTAAATTATTAATATAAACCATACCGAGTGTCCATACAAATGTAGTTATGGGCACTCGCTTTTTGTTTAAGTAAACAACACTTTTTTGTTTCGTATTTAAAGCTGATATGTCATTGAAGAAATATATCATTTATGTTATACTCAATTTAAAATAAATGATTTAAGTCAAAAATAAATTTGTGACTGTATTTATTGATTTTGCCGCCCGGATCATAAAACCGGTTAAATATTTAAATTCAAACACTAAAGCGTTATTATTAACCTAACGGGCAGAGGCTGAAAGGGCACAAATATTGCACAGGAAAATTTATGGCTAGTTGGATTAACAACACTTATTTTGTGGGAGAGTTAAACAAAAAATGATTAAAAAGAATTTTCACATAAACAGCATCGGAATTATTTTGTTGATAGTTGTGTTGGTAATTCAGACAACAGCGTTGGTACATATGGGTTTTGAGAAGCGCGGACTTCATATAGATGAGGTTTACAGTTATATCTTGTCTAACAGTCATGACAGCGCTAAAATTATTTATGAAAATCAAGTATGGACCAAATGGCTGTCGGGGGATGATTTTAAAAAATTTGTTACGGTTGAAAAGGGAGAGCAATTTTCCTACGGAAAGGTTTATTATAATAATACCCTCGACGCTCATCCGCCGTTATTTTATTTTTTGCTGCATACGGTGTGTTCGCTTTTCCCCGGAGAGT
>JAUMXX010000118.1 GCA_030535285.1 bacterium
CCATTGCGGCTAAAACGTGAGCTTTTCCATCATCGGGACAAATGGTAACAGAAGTCAAACCACCTTTATCAACATATCGTTCAGCGGCAGTTATAGATTGATAGCCCTGCTTTGATATTTTCAATTGTACTTTACGGGTATTGCCATTTCCGGCAGGAAGCGCGTCGAAAATTGCAATACCATCAGCGGTAGTCACTTCTGAGGGATGACTCAAAATGTTCGATACTTCAACAGACACTCCTTCTATTGGTTGTCCATTCTCGTCCACTATTTGAACTGCAAATCCATTGGTAGGAACTTCGGAAGATCCCTCGATTGATCCGCTTCCGCTATCTGCATATCCTACTCCATAGTAGGTGGAGACCGCAGTTGATGCATTCGGAGACAGATTCAGAGCATTCCAATATATTGAAACAGCACTATCACCTGTAACAGCAGTAGAACTGTCAATTGAATACTGCCATGCATTGTCTGAAGCATACACATTGCCCCAATTTGTAAACTGTACTTTATCCGGCTTGCGATCATTTTCCTTGTAAAGAGTGCCGACAGCAAATACGCTTGCATTGGTTAAACTATCAAAAGCCTGCCAATAAGAAGGAATTGCATTACCTACCAGTTCTTTTTCTGTCGTAACATTGCCCAACGAAGGAACTTTAAACGGAGCACCATCATTGTTGCCAAGCATCGTGTCCAGCATAATTCGAATAGCCACACTTTTTTCTGAAGTCGACTTATTTTGGGCAGTATAGCTGATTTTGACAGTATCTTTAAGTCCGGTCCCCTCATTTAAGACAATTTGTAATGTCTGTGTGATGAGGACATCGTCAGCTGTCATGGTTGAAACTGCACACAAGTTGTCAGAATCAAATGTAGTATTTTCGGCATGGAAAATATAATTTCTATTGTTTATCCTTATGGTCGTATAAGAAGACCAAGGTGAGGGATGCCCAAACAACAGAATTTTACCATCATCTGAGGAGTAATTAGGATTTCCCCCAGAATTACCTACTGTAAACCTACCGCTATTTTCAGTATCGTTAGCATCTGCCACATAGAATTCAATATAGTTATTGCCTACCATCTGAGATGTGTTACTAAGTGACATAAGCATGACATCTTTGCGAATTGCCTGATTATCATGGGCCTCGCAATTGAAGGCGTTTTCCGAAGTTTGATCATCCACAACGTTGTTATCGATTGCAAAAACAGTTGTGCTGATAGACGTGAGTATCGCAAAAATCAGCAGTAACGAAATTAGTCGTTTCATGTTTAACAAATCCCTCCAAATTTAGTTTTTTGAGCGTACAGCACACATTGCAGCATCAATAGCCAACGCAGTGCAAATTCCTTGAAGTGTGTGTTGGCTATCAAAAATTTTTAAGGCGTACCTGTTATTCCAGCTATCGAGGTCTTTGCAGATAGCAAAAAGTATTTCTTCACGATCGTTTTGAACCTGGTAACGATATCCCAAAAAATCACCATATGCTTTCCATGGCACGCCCTTGAATGAATAATTGTGCAATAGACTTATATTTCTCCTTATGAAATAAGGTTCTGTTCCAACAATACAAATCTTATATTTGGGGACAACCATAGATAATCGCTGTTGTATTGTTGCAACTTTATTTCCGTCCGCATCTGATACGATATATGTCTTTGACATTGAAATGATTTTGGATTGCACTAAATAAAGTTGATGACCGAAAACATCAACAATTTGCATCTTCTTTCTGAAAGTCCGAAGCCGTTGCATAACTAATTCCTGTTGACATTTATTCATTCAAACGACATCCTTTCCAGCGCCGCCATGGCGGGTAAGAAAAAGTTCTGCTTTTTATTAAATACATACTCGAATCTCCTTCGATTTTTTATTGTGTACTTTTGCAAACAACAAAAAAGTTGCAAATTATACCATGAATATTAATGTCCAGACCTTGAAAAATGAGGTGTTTACGAGTATAATGGTTGTATCTAAATTTTAGTGTACGGATTTGCAAAAGTACACCTTTACAAATTTAGGGCATGATTTGTTTAAGCCACATTTTCAAATTTTCTTGCCTTTCCGTAGAATGTGCCAACCGGCATATTGCAGGCTTCCGCTGCTTGTTTCAAGGTTATTTTCTTACTGCGCCATGCTTTGTGTACCTCATAGAAATTATCCGGCAAGGGCAAAGGCGGTCTGCCGAACTTGATTCCCTTAGCTTTCGCAGCCGCAATCCCCTCGGCTTGGCGCTGCTTGATATTCGTGCGCTCGTTTTCCGCTACGAAGGATAGTACCTGCAACACAATATCGGAGAGAAATGTTCCCATCAGATCTTTGCC
>JAUMXX010000041.1 GCA_030535285.1 bacterium
CTGTGTCATTTTGAACGGCTGCGCCTTTCAAGGCTTACGCCTTGATTTTATGTTATAATAACCTCACGGTGTAACCAAAATCAAAGATTTTGACACCTGAGAGAACATTGAAACATAAACCCGTCGCACTGATAGTGCGACAACGCTGACGCTTTACAAAGGCTAACGCCTTTTGGTTTATGTTAGAATATATTAATTTTTATCGGTGGGTGTTTAAAATGGCAGAACAGACTTTAAATATCGAGCGTATGGAACAGGTTGTGGGCTTGTTCGGTAATTTTGATGAGAATATTAGATATATTGAAAAAGAATATAATGTAAATGTCTGTTTACATTCCGATGAAATTAAGATCAAGGGCAACGAAGCAGATGTATCGCGTGCCAAACGTGCAATTGATGGTTTGCTGGCGTTAATAAATAAGGGTGAGGTTTTAAATGAGCAGAATATACGCTATGTAATATCGTTGGTTGAGGATAATGATGAAACTAAAATTGCCGGACTTGTTGACAGTAACTGCGTATGTATAACTGCAAAGGGAAGACCGATAAAAGCAAAAACGCTTGGGCAGAAAAAATACGTTGAGGCTATTGGTAATAATACCGTTACAATAGGTTTTGGCCCTGCCGGTACGGGAAAGACCTATCTAGCAGTTGCCATGGCAGTCGCGGCATTCAGGGAGAAAAGAGTCAACCGAATCGTGCTGACTCGTCCTGCGGTTGAAGCGGGTGAGAAACTAGGCTTTCTCCCGGGTGATTTGGAGCAGAAGGTTCATCCTTATCTGAGGCCGCTGTATGACGCTTTGTTTGATATGCTGGGGGCTGAAAACTTTCAAAAATGTCAAGAGCGCGGGAATATTGAGGTGGCACCTTTGGCGTATATGCGAGGCAGAACACTTGATGATAGTTTTATTATTTTGGATGAAGCACAAAACACCACCTCTGAGCAGATGAAGATGTTCTTGACCAGGTTAGGCTTTAATTCAAAGGCGGTTGTTACGGGCGATATTACACAGATTGATTTGCCTGCGGGTAAAAAGTCGGGGCTGCAGGAGGTAGTGTCGATTTTGAAGAATATTGATGATATTTCAATAGTAAAATTTACCGACCGTGATGTAGTACGTCATCGCTTAGTTCAGGAAATTATAAGAGCATATGAAAAATATAATCTTTCAAAGGGGAATCAATTAAGTGGACAAGCTTAAGGCAATAATAGTAAACAAACAAAAAGAGGTTATGATCACCCCGAGAGTTAAGTGCGTCGTTTGTAAAGCGTGTAAGGCGGTGCTTAAGCTTGAGGGCATATCCGGCAGGTCGGAGGTTAATATTAATTTTGTTAACAACGATGAAATCAAACGGCTCAATCTAAAATTCCGGGAAATTGACAAATCAACCGATGTTTTATCATTTCCGCTTTGTGATGATGGAAAGTTTGATATTAATATGTCTACCGGTGCCAAACTTTTAGGTGATATTGTTATCTCGGTTGAGACCGCTAAGGCTCAGGCTGAGGAGTATGGACATTCGCTGTTACGGGAGATAGCGTTTTTAACGGTCCACTCCATGTTGCATTTGTTAGGATATGATCATATGGACGAAGTCACGCGCCGTGAGATGAGAGAAAAGGAAGAAACAGCCTTGACCTTAATTGGTCAGAAAAGAGATTAAAATAATTAAAACGGAGAACATTATGAAAAATACAAAAACCGGTTTTATTGCGATTGTAGGTAGGCCTAATGTTGGAAAATCCTCGCTTTTAAATTATATAGTGGGGCAAAAGGTTGCAATTGTTTCGGAAAAGCCGCAAACTACGCGTACAAGAATTATGGGTGTTTACACTCGTGATGAATCACAGATTGTTTATATTGACACTCCCGGTTTTCATAAACCGAGAAACACGCTGGGTGAAAAGATGATAAAGGCAGTTTCAAGCGGTTTATGTGATGTAGATGCTGTTATGTTTGTTGTTGACGCTACGGCAGATTTCAAGCGCGGTGAAGATACTTTGCCGATTGCAGAGCAGGAACTGATTAAGGTCATAAACAGCAAGAAGTTAAAGACAATCCTGGCAATAAATAAAATAGATTTGTTGAAGGAAAAGAGTGAATTACTGCGTATTATTTCTTGTTATACAAAACATCTTGATTTTGAGGCGGTTGTGCCCGTATCGGCAATTACGGGTGATGGTGTTGATGAACTTATTAACGAGCAGCTTGAATTTTGTAAGGAATCGCCGCACTTTTTCCCTGAAGACGTTGTCACCGACCAACCTGAAAACATAATGGTCGCGGAGCTTATTCGGGAAAAACTTTTGCATTTGTTGGATAAGGAAATACCCCACGGAATAGCGATAGATATCGAAAGTTTTTTTGAAAGAGATAATGCTCAGGGTCAACCGGTGCTTGAGGTTTCAGCGGTTATATACTGCGAAAAAGAAAGCCACAAGGGAATAATAATTGGTAAGCGCGGAGCAATGCTCAAGCAAGTCGGATCTGCAGCGAGAAAAGATATTGAGGAATTTTTTGGGTGTAAGACAAACCTGCAACTGTGGGTAAAGGTTAAAGAAAATTGGCGTAACCGCCAAGGGCTTATACATACATTTGGGCTTGATTAATATTTACCATTTATAATCTTTTATCGGTTATCGCATGATAGTAAAGTAATCTTTTTGGAAGGATGTTTGCTATGTCTGATTTAGAAAAGTGGGATAACTTTTATAAAAGAGGATCGGTTTTTGATTATTTAGAATACTGTAAAACCAAACGCGTTCAAACTATAAAACAGGAGAGCAACAATGTTGTTGACGACAACGGGGATCGTTTTAAAGGAAATAAATATCGGTGAGAGTGACCGTCACATTACCATTTTGACAAAAGACAAGGGTATTGTGCGTGCTTTTGCCGGTTCTGCCAGGAGGTATAAAAACAGAAAATCGGCTGCAACGCAGTTGCTTTGCTACTCAAATTTCACCCTGTATAAAAGCAGGGATACATATAAGGTTAATGAGGCATCACCTATCGAAGTGTTTTTTTCACTAAGAGAGGATATTGAGAGGTTAACCATTGCACAATATATAAGTGAGTTGTGTATCTATACTGCACCGCAGGATGAGGAGGCTGAGGACTACTTGCGGTTGGTTTTGAATTCATTCAGTTTTTTGGCAAACGGCAAAATAAGTCCAAAACTTATAAAGTCAATAACCGAGTTGAGAGTAGCAGCATTATCGGGATATATGCCGGATCTTGTTGGCTGTTGCATGTGCGGTAAAAGTGATAACAGGTCGTACAGATTTAATCCGATTTATCCACAGATTATCTGTAATGACTGTGTTAATAGTGATGCTCAAGGGTTTATTGAACTTGATAACACCACACTTGCTGCAATGAGACATATTATATATTCAGAATTTAAAAAACTTTACTCTTTTTCAATCCCTGATAATAGCATTGATTATTTGTCATATGTAACCGAAAAATATGTGTTGGCACAGACTGAACGCAGGTTTTCAACACTTGATTTTTATCACAATTTGGGATTATAGGGCTGTAAGGAATCCACGTTATCGGTGGGTATATATTAGATGGTGATTATATGGTTAAGAATGAAATGAAAGCAGGGTATGAGCGGTATTATAAGAAGTTGGAACTTGATAAAATACTGTTAATGCTCAGTGCTGAAACAACAATTAAAGACGCCTCAGATTTAGCTTTGCAAATTCAACCCAGTTTTGATATTGATGAGGTTGGTCGCAGGCTTAGCGAGACTGATGAGGCGTTTGTACTTTCGGCTAAATTTGGGGCGCCGTCGTTTGGAAGCGTCAGTGGTATAAAAGGTTCGGTCAAACGCGCTCTCGACGGTGGAGTTTTGAACATGTCGGAGCTTTTGGATATTGCACAGGTTTTGACTTCGATTCGTAGATTAAGGGAATATAGAGACAATTGTGCGGGACATGAATCACCAATACTTGATAGTTTATTTCAAACACTTTCACCTAATAAATATTTTGAGGAAAAACTCTTTTTTTGCATAAAATCAGAAGACGAAATGAATGATAAAGCCTCTGCGGAACTTGATAGGATAAGGGGAGAAATTCGCACAAAATCGCTTAATATAAGGGATAAACTTGATAAAATGATTAAGTCCTCGCGAAGTTCCAAATATCTTCAGGATGCAATTATCACCCAGCGTGACGGTAGGTTTGTTGTGCCGGTAAAGGTTGAGCATCGTAGTGAAATACCCGGTTTAATTCATGACACGTCATCATCAGGTGCCACACTGTTTGTGGAGCCGATGGTGGTTGTTGAGATAAATAACCGTCTTAAGGTTTTGCAGTCAAATGAGCGTGATGAAATTGAACGTATTTTGACTAATTTATCGGCAGAGGTTGCTGAATTTGCTCAGCCGCTTATTTCATCATACAATGTGTTGATTAGACTCAACTTGGTTTTTGCCAAGGCGGCACTTGCATACAAGTTAAATGCAAGTGTACCCGCGCTCAATACTGAGTCTAGGGTAAGGCTGAAAAATGCGCGGCATCCGCTTATTGATAGGAATAGAGTGGTCCCTGTTTCTTTGAAACTCGGTTTTGATTTTGACACCCTTATTATAACCGGTCCTAATACCGGCGGAAAAACAGTTTCCTTAAAGACGGTTGGGCTATTGACATTAATGGCAATGTGCGGGTTGATGATTCCCTGTGATAGCGGAAGTGAAATCTCTGTTTTTAAAAGGGTGTTGGCTGATATTGGTGATGAGCAAAGCATTGAACAGTCATTGTCGACATTTTCTTCACATATGGTAAATATTGTTTCAATACTTGATCGCGCGGATAAGAATACACTCGTACTGGTTGATGAACTCGGTGCCGGTACCGATCCGGTTGAGGGTGCGGCGCTTGCAACAGCGGTTATTACTAAACTCCGCAGTAAAGGGGCTTGTGTTGTTGCAACTACTCATTACAGTGAACTTAAATCGTTTGCGATTGAAACCGAGGGTGTCACTAATGCGAGTTGTGAGTTTAATGTTGATACACTTATGCCGACCTATCGGTTGATTATAGGAACACCCGGTCGGTCAAATGCATTTGAGATATCTTCTAAATTAGGGTTGCCGGATGAGGTTATTGATACTGCTAAGACCTATATAGATGAAAACGATATGCGATTTGAGAGAATAGTTGCAAAACTTGAGGCGGATGCTGTTCGGGCTGAGAGTGAAAGGGAACAGGCTGCTTTAATTCGGGCAGAGTTAGAAAAAGCAAAACAGAAGATGGTTGAAGAAAACCGAAAGGTTGAAGCCGAGAGGGATAAAATTATAAAAACTGCAAGACAGAATGCAGAGAATATAATTGATAAGGTCCGCCGTGAATCAAATCAGTTAATAGAGGAATTGGAAAGATTAAAAAAACAGAACTCGGTTGACATTACAGCCCGTTTGCAAAAAGCACGTAGTGCAGTCAAAAAGAGCTTGGAAATTATTGAAGATGCTTCTGATCCGGTTGAGAGTTTTACAAATAAAGACACCCAATCCGTAGGGCCACTAGCTGTTGGTGACAATGTAGTAATCGTAGATATTGATAAGAAAGCGGTTGTGGTTGAGCCTGAGGACAAGTCCGGACAAGTGCTTGTTTCGGCAGGTAATTTCAAGATGAGGGTCAGCAAAAGTAATCTCAGACTTGATAAAAAACAGCGTAATACTGCTGATTCAGGTTTAAAGGGCAGACCGACAGGTATAGCGAAAACCTCAGAGCGTACTGCTGTTACCGAGGTTGATCTGAGGGGCTTGATGGCCGATGAAGCAGTTTTGGAATTAGATAAATATATTGATGAGGCTTTGCTTTCAGGTATTAATTTAGTATGGATTATTCATGGAAAGGGAACGGGGGCACTCAGAAAAACTGTTCATACTTTTTTAAAACAACATAAAAGTGTAAAATCATTCAGGCTGGGGGTTTACGGCGAGGGTGAAAACGGCGTTACAATTGCTGAGTTAAAATAAAAACGGTTTGGAGCAGAATAAACTGCTTCAAACCGTTTTTTATAGGTTGTTAAAATTTATATGTTAATCGATAAACTTTGAATGTACTGCATTAACAGCCTTTTCACTGTCATTTATATCAATCAGTACTGAAATTTTGATCTCGCTGGTTGAAATCATTTGAATATTAACGTCACTGTCAAACAGAGCTTCAAACATTTTTGCCGCAACACCCGGATGAGTTTCCATACCGGCACCCACGATTGAGATTTTAGAAACGTTATCATCAAAAAATACGTCAATAAACTTTAGTGATTGTTTGGCGTTGTTAATTATATCAATTGTTGTAGCTCTCTGATCTTTTGGAACGGTAAAGGTGATATCCTTTGTGCCGTCACGTCCGACCGACTGTAAAATAATATCGATATTAATTTTTTTGGCGGCAAGCATATTAAACAGTTTGAAAGCGACCCCGGGAACATCTTCGAGTCCTACAACCGAGATTCTGGAGACATTATTGTCTTTTGCAACACCTTTAATTAACATTTTTTCCATGCTTACATACTCCTTTACAATTGTTCCGGGTTTTTTTTCAAGACTTGACAATACTTCAAGTTCAATGCCGTATTTTTTAGCCATTTCAACCGAGCGGTTGTTTAAAACCTGAGCACCGAGTGTGGCTAATTCGAGCATTTCTTCATAACTGATTTCATTCATTTTTTGTGCGTTTTTGACTATTCTGGGATCTGCGGTATAAACACCGTCAACGTCGGTGTAGATTTGGCATAGGTCGGCATTCATTGCTGCCGCAATGGCAACTGCGCTCGTATCGGACCCGCCGCGTCCCAGGGTGGTTATATCATCAAATTTGTTAGTGCCTTGGAACCCGGCAACAACAACGATATTCTTTTTATCCAACTCGGCACGAATCCTCTCGGGATCAACAGACTTGATTCTCGCAGCTGAGTAATTGCTGTCGGTTTTAAATCCTGCTTGCCAACCGAGAAGTGAAACGGCGGGATATCCCAATTTTTCAATTGCCATTGCTAAAAGTGAAATTGATATCTGTTCGCCTGCTGATAGAAGCATATCAAGTTCACGTTTTGAGCATCCGTCCGGATTAATTTCAAGTGCTTTTTCAATCAAATCATCAGTGGTGTCGCCCTGTGCAGAAACAACAACTACAATATCGTTTCCTTTTTTGTAATCTTCAATTACCCTGTTGGCAACATTAAATACTCTCTCGGCATTTGCAACCGAACTGCCACCGAATTTTTTTACGATAAGTGACATTATAACCCTCCAATTTATTAATCAATAATGTGCAGTATTGATACAGCTTTAGATTTTTGAAGTTTCGAAATCTGTTGGCGTAGCTTCCTGTCAGAAGATGCAGGTGTTATAAAAGCAAGTTCATCTTTTGCCTGGTTATTTCGATTCAAACATTCAGCATTTCCAAACACAGCATTTATTTCGTCAAGTGCTTTGGTGATATCATCGGCTTGAGCTCTGACATACAACTTGACGGTATCCTCGAGTGAGTCGGAAACATAATTGTCAACAGCAGAATCCCAGAAAAGATATTTTCTTGCTTGCAGATGCTTGACACAATCAATAATATCAGCAACTACTGCGCTTGCAGTAGGCAACTTGCCTGCGCCTTGACCGTAAAACATGACATCCCCGATTGCGTCACCTTTAACCATAATTGCATTGAACACACCGTTGACAGAAGAAAGTTGATTATCGCGGCTGACAAGAGCAGGGTAGACTGCGGCGATAACGGTTTTATTGTTGACCAACTTTGTTTTACCGATAAGTTTAATAACACGGTTGCAGGAATCGGCATATTCCACATCCGACAGCGTGATATTTCGGATTCCTTCGGTTGATACTTGAGAGGGATAGATATGCTTTCCGAATGCAAGGGATGCCAGAATACAAATTTTTCTGCAGGCATCGTGGCCGTCGATATCAGCAGATGGATCCTTTTCGGCATATCCGAGTTTTTGTGCCAGTGATAGCGCATCCTCCATCGACATTTTTTCATCTATCATTTTGCTTAATATGAAATTGCTCGTTCCGTTTAAGATCCCCACAATTTCATATAAATCATTTGCCGCAAGACATTGTGAAATAGGTCTTAAAACGGGAATTCCGCCCCCAACACTTGCCTCAAATAAGAAGTTTACGTTATTTTCAAGTGCGATTTTTAACAGCTCGTCACCTTTTTGCGCAACTAATTCTTTATTTGATGTGACGACGCTTTTTCCTTTTGCAAGACACGCTTTAACATATTCGTATGCCGGATTGATTCCGCCCATCACTTCGGCAACTACCTTGATAGAATCATCTTCCAATATATCATTAAAATTCTTTGTAAATTTGTTGCTGTAGTCCAAATCGGGAAATTCCCGTAAATCTAAAATACTTTTAATGTTTATTTCATTTTTAGCTTTTGTAGAAATATGAGTTTTGTTTTTCTCTAAAACTTCTGCGACTCCTGAGCCAACGACACCATGACCCAATATTGCAATATTTATCAATTGAAACATCCTTTCAAATAAATTACCTACTGTGTACCTGCCTGACCGAAACAACCCCCGAAACACAACGGATTTTTTCAATAAGCCGGGATGTGTCCGATTTTAATGCACTTCCACCAAACGAGATTGATACTGTTGCGACACCTGACGAAGGGGTTTTCTGATCGATAGTCAATATGTTCGCACCGTTTTCATAAAGTGTTGTCAGCAGATAGGATAATATTCCTGCTTCGTCTTTGAGCACAATATCAAGGGTTATAATTTGGCCGGTGGTGTTGTACTCAAAAACATAATCTTTATATTTATAAAAGGCGCTTCTTGAGATGCCGGACATTTTTGACGCCTCGGTGGCGTTTTTTGCCTCACCCGAAGCCAGTAGCTTCTTAGCTTTAATCACGTTTGTATAAATCTCAGGCAACACCTTTGGGTCGACTAATAATAGTTTGTTCTCATCCATAAGAATCACTAAACCTTTCACGTATACAGAATGTGAAAAACTGCCGAAGAGTTAATGTATTTATCGCTATGATTGTTAGCAAACGCTCGCTGTGAGTTATTTAATTGGGTAGTGTCAGCGTTAAAAAAATCCACAAAAAAATCCACGTACGGAATACACTTGTGGTTGACTGTAAAACACTATATCATAACCTGATTTGAATTTCAACATATTTTTTAATAAAATTTACAGCCGTTATTCTTATTATACTAACCATAAAGATAACCCGTGCATATAATAAAAAGTATAGACGAGCCGTACATGTTAAGGAAAGTCAGAATATAGTTATTAAAATGCTGAAAGCAAATAGGGGTACATGCTTTTTCTGTTGACGTCTAAAAAGTGGTAGATGCGGTAAAAAATTGCCGATGTGTGATTGTTTATTGCGTTTAGTGTTGATGAAAGGATAAGGTGATTAATATGAGAAAATATTTAATTGCAACAGGAACAGTGACTTATGCCATGAAGGCAAAAAATATTTTAGGCAAAAAAGGATATAGAGTCAGGGTTGAAAAAACGAGAAGTAACTATAAAAGTAATGGTTGCGGATACGGCGTCGTTATATGGTGTAATGATATAATACCCATAGAAGAACTGCTTGTTTCTTCGGGTGTCAAAATATTAGGTATTGAAGAGATAGCAAATGGTTTATCTTGACAATGCGGCAACAACCGGACACAAACCGGAAGGCGTAATAAGGGCTGTCAATTATGCATTGAAGCACTATTCTTCAAATCCCGGGCGTGGTACTTATAAGGTATCACAAGATAGCGCAGAGATGATATACAATTGCAGAAGCAAGGTCAAGCAGTTATTTAATTGCAGCTCAGAAAACAGGGTTGTTTTTACAAACAACTGTACCGAGTCGGCAAATTTTGTTATCAAGGGAGTGGATATAGGCCGAAATCATGTTATAGCCTCCTCGCTTGAGCATAATGCGGTCACAAGGCCGCTAAGGTCGATAGAGAAAACGGGGGCACAGGTAGAGTTTGCTGAGGTAATATTTGATGATGACAGTGCAACCG
>JAUMXX010000042.1 GCA_030535285.1 bacterium
CCATAGACTTATAAAGCGCACCGTCAACGCCTATCATACCGATAATATGTAAAATAACATCTTTGCCGGACACATACTTATTAAGTTTACCCTTAAGTTCAAACTTAATAGCAGACGGAACTTTAAACCAAGCCTTACCGGTAGCCATTCCGCATGCCATATCGGTTGAACCAACTCCGGTTGAAAATGCCCCGAGTGCACCATATGTGCAGGTATGTGAATCAGCGCCGATAACGACATCTCCGGCAATGACCAACCCCTTCTCAGGCAAGATTGCATGCTCTACACCCATTTGTCCGACGTCAAAAAAATTCTCAACATCATACTTTCCGCAGAAATCACGACACTTTTTGCACTGTTGCGCTGCCTTAATATCTTTATTAGGTGCAAAGTGATCCATTACCATTGTAACCTTGTTTCTATCGAAAACCTTGTCGACATTCAATTTGCCGAACTCCTCAATTGCAACAGGAGAAGTGATATCGTTTCCGAGTACCAAATCAACATTTGCTAAAATAAGTGAACCTGCTTCTACCGAATCAACTCCTGCGTGTGCTGCAAGTATTTTTTGGGTCATTGTCATACCCATGCCAATCAACTCTCTTTCCTGGATAATTTATATTCAAATGAATCTACAAGTGCAATAAAACTCGCTTCAATAACATCGTTTGAAACTCCGATAGTTGTCCAAACCGACTCACCATCAGACGAATCAATAAGTACCCTTACCCTAGCCGCAGTTGTGCTGCTTTGGTCGATTACACGAACCTTAAAATCAGTAAGTTCGATTGTCCTGACTTCCGGATAGAAGACCATCAGCGCTTTGCGTAACGCGTTATCAAGTGCATTTACAGGTCCGTTACCCACCGCACCCGAGACTGTACGCTGACCGTCAACCTCAATCTCAATTACGGCTGAAGAGCGCAGTGACCCGCTGGGCGCAGGATAGTCATCGCTTGTTTTGAAGAAAATTATATTAAAATGAGGTTTCCAAATTTTCAACTGTTTTTTTACGAACAGGTCAAAACTTGCATCAGCAGCCTCATACTGATATCCTAAAAACTCCTGATTTTTAAGTTCATTAATAATCATTTCGGTTTCAGGAGAATTCTTTTTCAAAGAAGGTACAAGTTCCTGTAATTTAGGTAAAACCGTGCTTTTTCCCGACACTTCACTCATCAAAAATTTTCGTCTGTTGCCCACTTGTGACGGGTCAATATGCTCAAATGATTTAGGTAATTTAATGACACCGTCAACATGCATACCACCCTTGTGTGCAAAAGCAGACTTGCCTATGTATGGACGATTGTAGGGTATTCGTATGTTGGAAATTTCGGCAACTACACGCGAAACGTTATAAAGATTTTCAAGATTTATATGACTTGAATATCCGCATTTTAAAATCAAATTAGGAAGAATCGTGCTCAGATCGGCATTACCGCAACGCTCACCATAACCTATGAATGTTCCCTGAATCTGCACTGCTCCGGCACGCACCGCTGCCAATGAATTTGCAACCGCACATCCGGTATCATTGTGACAGTGAATAGAAATCCTTACACCGCTAAACCTGTCACAGACCTTCCTGGTGATTTCCTCTATGTCAAAAGGCATGGTTCCGCCGTTTGTATCGCACAGACACAAACAATCAGCACCGCTTTCATATGCAGCCTGTAAAACCTTGATGGCATACTCACTGTTGTTCTTATAGCCATCAAAAAAATGCTCGGCATCAAATATAACCTCTTTACCCTTCGACTTGAGATACGAAATGGTTTCTGAAACTATTCTGAGATTGTCTTCAAGCGAAATTTTCAAAATTTCGGTAACATGCAAGTCCCACGACTTTCCAAAAATAGCGACAACGGGTGTGCCCGATTTAAGAAGGTTAATTATATTATTATCCTGCTCAACCTTAACAGTGTTCCTGCAGGTACTTCCGAAAGAGCAGAGCTTAGAATGTTTTAGTTTTACTGATTTTATTTCTTCAAAAAACATCAGATCCTTTGGATTTGAAC
Source organism: bacterium (assembly GCA_030535285.1). Lineage (GTDB taxonomy): Bacteria > Bacillota > Clostridia > Oscillospirales > Acutalibacteraceae > JAUMXX01. The sequence continues at coordinate 2,019 of JAUMXX010000042.1, forward strand.
CGGGATTTCCTGCCTCGATATAATCAATCCCAAACTCATCAAGCACCTTGACGATATTAATTTTATCAGTAACAGAAAATGAAATTCCCTGACTCTGCGATCCGTCACGCAAGGTTGAATCAAAAAATTCAAGCTTCATGATAAAAATATTCTCCTGTCTTATTCTATAACCGCACCCTTATCGGCAGAAGATACCATTTGTGAATATCTTTTCAAATAACCTGTAATATCGGTTTTTTCCTTTAAAGGCATTGTTTTCTTGCGCTCCTCAAGTTCTTCCGGAGATACCTCAAGTGTTATGGTATAGTTAGGAATATCAATTGTAATCATATCTCCGTTTTTAACATAAGCAATATTTCCGCCATTCTTAGCCTCAGGTGAAACATGACCTATTGCAGCACCCCTTGTAGCACCCGAAAATCTTCCGTCTGTAATAAGTGCAACCTCTTTATCAAGGCCCATTCCGGCAATTGCGGAAGTCGGTGAAAGCATTTCTCTCATTCCGGGACCTCCCGCAGGTCCTTCATAACGGATAACAACAACATCACCCGGAACAATGCCACCTTCATATATTACTTTTATTGCCTCTTCCTCACTGTCGAACACCTTTGCCGGACCGGTATGCTTTTGCATCTCGCTAGCAACTGCGCTTCGCTTTACAATTGCACCATCGGGCGCTAGTGAACCGAAGAGAACCGCCAGACCTCCTGTTTTTGAATATGGTTGATCGACACTTTTGATAACATTATAGTTTCTGGGTAGTATACCCTCTATATTCTGCTTAACGGTTTTTCCTGTTACGGTCATCAAAGAAGTATCCAAATACCCTTTTTTGCAGAGTTCACCCATAACAGCATAAACACCGCCAACCTCGTTGAGATCCTGCATATGATGATGTCCTGCAGGGGCTAAATGACACAGATTTGGGGTTTTTTCACTAATCTCATTAATCATGTGCAGATTAAAATCAATTTTTGCCTCATGCGCTATTGCAGCAAGATGAAGCGCAGAGTTGGTTGAACATCCTAACGCCATATCAACCGTTAATGCATTTTTAAAAGACCTATCTGTCAGTATATCAAGAGGCCTTATATTACTTTTGACAAGTTTCAAAATCTGTTCTCCGGTAGTCTTTGCAAGACGAATCCTTGCAGCATGTACCGCGGGAATGGTTCCGTTTCCGCCTAAAGCCATTCCTAAAACTTCACACAAACAGTTCATAGAATTTGCGGTAAACATTCCCGAACATGAACCACAACCCGGGCAGGCATTCTCTTCATAATATTTAAGTCTGTCTTCATCAATGGTTCCGTTTTTATATGCACCAACAGCCTCAAAAACGCTGTTAAGATCCATATATTTACCCTCATCAGAACAATTCGACAGCATAGGTCCGCCCGAAACAAATATCGACGGGATGTTTACCCTTGCAGCCGCCATAAGCATTCCGGGGACAATCTTATCACAGTTAGGAATAAAAACCAAACCGTCAAATCCATGCGCCCTGACCATACATTCTACACTGTCAGCGATTAGTTCGCGGGTAACTAAGGAATACTTCATTCCTATATGCCCCATCGCAAGACCGTCACAAACACCTATCGTGTTAAATTCCATCGGTGTGCCGCCGGCTGCTAAAACTCCGTCCTTAACTGCTCTTGCTATCTTTTCAAGATGTATGTGTCCCGGAATAACCTCGTTAAACGAATTTACAATACCAATCAGAGGCTTTTTGATTTCATTGTCGGTATAACCCATCGCTTTTAAAAGCGAACGTTGAGGCGCCCTCTCGGCACCGCTTTTTACACGGTCACTGTTCATTGTACTATCTCTCCTTAACCAAAAAGGGCGGGGCGGCGCAACCGCCCCGAACGATTACTTTTCTTTAATAATTTCTTCCTTGTCTCCCCAATTCATCCTGTTACGAAGGTCTGCACCGACCTTCTCAAGTTGAATCTCAGATTGAAGATTCTTCGTAGCATTAAAGAAAGGACGATTTGACTGATTCTCAAGAATCCAATTACGTGCAAATGTTCCGTTTTGGATTTCGGTAAGAACCTTTTTCATCTCTTTCTTGGTTTCTTCTGTAATGATTCTCGGTCCGGTTACATAATCTCCGTACTCGGCAGTATCGGAAATAGAGTAACGCATACCTGCAAAACCTTTTTCAAAAATAAGATCAACAATGAGTTTCATCTCATGAACACATTCAAAATATGCATTTTCGGGCTTGTATCCGGCCTCAACCAAAGTATCAAATCCTGCCTGCATCAAAGCAGTAACACCGCCGCAAAGCACAGCCTGCTCACCGAACAAATCGGTCTCGGTCTCCTCACGGAATGTAGTATCAAGTACGCCTGCTCTTGCTCCGCCTACACCAAGTGCATATGCCAACGCAATATCATGTGCATTCTTAGTGGCATTTTGTTCAACCGCAACCAAACAAGGAACACCCTGGCCCTTTACATACTGTGAACGAACAGTGTGTCCCGGTCCTTTAGGAGCAACCATTATAACATTAACATCCTTAGGTGGAACAATCTGTTTAAAGTGAATGTTAAATCCATGTGCAAAAGCAAGGGTCATACCTGCTGACAAATTATCTGCTATATCGTTCTTGTAAACAGCAGCCTGCTTCTCATCATTGATAAGAATCATCACAAGGTCTGCCTTCTTAGTTGCTTCGGCAGTTGTATAAACCTCAAAGCCGTCTGCTTTTGCCCTTGCAGCTGATTTTGAACCTTCATATAAACCGATAATAACTTTAATGCCGCTGTCACGAAGGTTTTGTGCATGTGCGTGACCCTGACTTCCATATCCGACAATTGCTACTGTTTTATCCGCTAATAAAGCAAGATCACAATCCTTTTCATAATACATTGTTGCCATAATATATCTCTCCCTTTAAAATAATTTCTTATATTTTTAACTTCAATTTTTAAGACAGTCAATGCCTCTTTGAAGCACAACGACACCCGTACGACACATTTCTATAATACCAAACGGCTTTAAAAGGTCGATAAAAGCATTGATTTTAGAACTCTCGCCGGTAATTTCTATACATACAGAATCAGTAGTATAATCAACAATCTTCGACCTGAATACAGAAACCGCATCAATAATCTTGTTCCGGCTGGAATCGTCACTTTTAACCTTAATAAGCAAAAGTTCTCTTACAACCGTTTCCTCCGGTTTCATTTCCTTTATTTCTTTAACATCGTGAAGTTTTGATAACTGTTTTATTATCTGTTCTTTCGAAGCCTTATCACCGCGTAACGCAACCGTTATACGTGAAAATTCCGGTGATTCGGTCTCACCTACCGTTAAACTGTCAATGTTAAATCCTCGACGGGAAAATAATCCCGAAACACGAGTCAGCACACCAAACTGGTTAGCAACTAAAATTGCAATTATGTATTGTTTTATATCAATCACCCTATCCTTTCTCAAACAAAGAGCACTATAAAAAATCCCCGATATCAGTTGTGATTTGTTTATGAAACGGCTGCCGGCTTGCCGAAAACAGCGAGCAGCCTATTACTGCCGGTTGATATCATTAGATTATTTGTCACCTGCAAGTATCATATCTTCAATAGCACCGCCGGGAGGAAGCATGGGGTATACCATTTCATCGCTGTCAATATGACAATCTATCAATGTGACCTTGCTTGACTCCGCTGCAGACCTGAGTGCTTGTTCAAGTTCCGCCTTAGTGGACGCAGAAAATCCAACCGCGCCAAAAGCCTCCGCCAGCTTTACAAAATCAGTTTTTCTGTTAAGTGTGGTGTTCGAATAATGCTTATCAAAGAACAAGGTTTGCCACTGACGAACCATTCCCAGAACACCGTTGTTCATAATAACAATCGTAAGAGGTATATCGTTTGAAACGGCTGTTGCTAATTCGTTCAGATTCATACCGAAACTTCCGTCACCCGTGAACAATACCGCCGGACATCCGGTTGCAACCGATGCACCAATTGCTGCACCCATTCCAAATCCCATTGTTCCGAGACCTCCGCTTGTAATGAAACTGCGCGGTTTACAAAAACGATATCTCTGTGCAACCCACATCTGATGCTGTCCGACATCTGTTGCTACAACCGTATCTTTTGAAACATTATCGCATACAGTATCAATAATTGTGTAGGGATTAAAATCACCCTTTAAAACACAATGTTCTTTTTCAAAAGTTCTCAATTGTTCAATCTGAGATTTCCATTCCGGCAGACTCTTTTTATCAACCTGCTCGGTGAGCTCATTAATTATATGACCGATATCTCCGTTTAATCCAAGACTGACTGTTATATTCTTATTAATCTCAGCGTTATCAACATCAATATGTATAATCTTTGCCCCGACACTGAATTTATCCTTATTTCCGGTGGCACGGTCTGAAAAACGGGCACCTACTGCAACAATAAGATCCGCACTGTCCATTGCCTTCGACGAGGTATATCTTCCGTGCATTCCCTGCATACCAAGGGCTCGTTCATTATTATAGTCAACCGCTGAGAGACCCATCATGCTGCACCCAATAGGTGCATCAATTTTTTCAGCAAATCTTAAAATATGATCTTGACTGTTGCTTGACACAACACCGCCACCGCAATAAACAAACGGTCTCTTTGCATTGTTAACAAGTTCAATTGCTGCTTTGAGATCACATTTATTTTCATTAGTCAAACATTCGACACAGGATTGTTCTTCCCACTCGTAAACCGCAGTCTGAACATCCTTGGGCACATCAATTAATACCGGACCGGGACGACCAGATTTAGCAATTTGAAACGCCTCTCTGATAATATCAGCCAATAATGAAATATCTTTAACAAAATAATTATGTTTTGTTATTGAAAGAGTAATATCAAAAATATCAACCTCTTGAAAACTGTCCCTGCCTATAAGACTGTTGGGAACGTTTCCGGTAATGGCGATCATGGGTGTTGAATCGAGATATGCCGTTGCAATTCCAGTAACCAAATTTGTAGCGCCGGGACCCGAAGTTGCTATGCAAACGCCAACCTTTCCGGATGCCCTGGCATAACCGTCCGCAGCGTGTGAAGCCCCCTGTTCATGAGCCGTTAAAATATGTTTGATTTTATCCGAATTCTCATATAAAGAATCATAAATATTTATTGCCTGTCCCCCGGGATAACCGAAGACAACATCGGTACCTTGTTCTATAAGGGTTTTAACAATTATCTGTGCACCTGTCAGTTTCATTACATCCTCCAAAAAAGCATAAATCATTAAAAAACCTGTAGTTGTTCTAACTACAGGTTAAAAATCATTATATCGTTTAAAACTTTAATGATCTCATCTTCCCATAATCAGCACAACAAACAACAGCATTAACTAAGCCCACGATTAGAATAATGCTGACGTTAATAATTATGTTAATGTTGACCATGTTTAATAAAGTCATAAAGCACCTACAAATCAAAATATAAACCTATTATATCAAAAGTTCTTGAAAATACAATAGTTTTTTTTAAATTTTTTTAATAAAATGCAGCAAGACACAAAGTTATTGTAAAAATCCGGATCCTTTAGAATATAGATAAGCCGTCTGTTAATATAATTTACCACATAACAATGGAGGGGTAAAAATGCGTTTTATATTATTAACAAAAAAACAAGTACTTGGATTAACAGCGGTAATGATTGCAATTATCATTACTACAGCAGTTTCTCTGACTGTTTTTGCAAGCAGTTCAAAGCTTCTTCCCATTTATAATGTGTCAACCGAATCAAAAAAAATTGCAATCAGTTTTGATGCTGCTTGGGGTAACGACGACACCCAGACATTAATTGATACACTTGCCGAATATGGTGTCGTAGCAACTTTTTTTGTTGTCGGAGACTGGGTGGATAAATATCCCGAATCGGTCAAACAGTTGTCGGATGCCGGACACCAGATCCAAAACCACTCCGATTCTCATCCTCATATGACTAACCTAAGCACCAATGAGATGATAACCGAACTTAAAAACTGTAACGAAAAAATTGCAAAAATAACAGGCAAAACCCCCACTCTTCACCGCTGTCCGTACGGCGATTATAATAACAATGTTATTGAAGCAATCCAAAGTATAGGGATGTATGCAATACAATGGGATGTTGACAGCCTTGATTGGAAGGAAAATGCCACCGCCGAAAGTATTGCAAACCGGGTGATAAGCAAAACTAAAAACGGTTCTATTATACTTATGCACAACGATGCCGACCATACACCCGAAGCACTACCGACGATACTTAAAACCCTCAAAGAACAAGGCTATGAGTTTGTATTTATTGAGGATTTAATCTATAAAGAAAATTATGAAATACTGCATGACGGAACGCAGTGCAAGATTGAAAATTGATTTTTAAAATGATACAATAGTAAAAATTAGTAATCTTTCATTTTATTTCTAAGTTGCTTTTTATAATTATCTAATTGAAATTTCGGTATATCTACGTATATACAACTATCACATTGACCTGCAATATCAATTTTTATTTCTTTTAAAACACATTCACCCTTTTCTTCGTAAACACAAAAATGATTTTCACATTCCATAATACCACCTCTTTAATATTATATAACACCAACGGTGTTTGTGCAACCATTTTTGGTTATATAAATATAACCAAAAATAAGCATAATATTATATTGGTGATGAAAATGTTTAAAATTGATAATGAGTTAAAAAGTGCAAACATAGCTCGCACTGTCCGTTTCACTGAACCATTATTTGACAAGCTAAATGATACCGCACAAAAAAATAATATATCATTTAACTTGTTAGTGCTTCAGTGCTGCAAATATGCAATAGAAAATATGGATAGTAATGAATAAAAAGAGCCAATGGCTCTTTTTTGTTTATATTACTTTTGTAACTAATGATGACAGCCTTGATTGGAAGGAAAATGCCACCGCCGAAAGTATTGCAAACCGGGTGATAAGCAAAACTAAAAACGGTTCTATTATACTTATGCACAACGATGCCGACCATACACCCGAAGCACTACCGACGATACTTAAAACCCTCAAAGAACAAGGCTATGAGTTTGTATTTATTGAGGATTTAATCTATAAAGAAAATTATGAAATACTGCATGACGGAACGCAAACAAAAAAAGACGGCGAATAAGAGTCGTACTCTAAAGGATAGTACAACAAGACACGAAAACACCCTTAGTTTTTTAAAAAACTAAGGGTGTTTATAATATTCTCTTTCTTTGTTAGTCAAGTTGTGCTATAATACAACTAACCGATAAATAAGAATTTATCAAACTGAATAATGTATATAAAGGGTGTTACTTCGGTAGCGCCCTCTTTTGTTTGAAACTCCGCCAATAAAACTTTGCAAAAAAGTTATTGACAAGTTCACTTGGCAATGTTATAATAATGACAAGAAAACTTGTCAAAGGAGATTTGTTATGAACAAAGATGAAATTTTGAAGATAAGCCAGCAGGAAAACAAAGGAAAACTTGATGAGCGAGAGTTAGCAGCATTTGGTAAAGCATCGCGAGTCGGTATGCTTGTCGGTGGATTGCTTTGTGTTGCTTTAATCCTTGTTAGCGAATTTGTTTTGAATGTGCCAGAACTCGCATTGGTTGGGTGGATGGTGTATTCTGCTATGCAAGGTAGTAGCAATATTGTTTTATTTAAGTATTTGAAAACTCCCTCTAAGCTAATCTATGGCATTATCGAAATTGCTTTTGCTGTTGCATTCGCTGTTGCGATTGTATTTAAGGCGGTGGCATAAATATGGATGATAAATTGATATTAAAAAACAGTCTGAAAGATGCTCGCAGTGAAAAAGGATTATCTCAACAACAATTAGCAGAAATGGTAGGTGTTTCACGAAACACAATCAGTTCAATTGAAACTGGACAGTTTAATCCGACCGCAAAGCTTGCATTAGTTTTGTGCATAGCATTGGATAAAAAATTTGAAGATTTATTTTTCTTTTAATTAAATTCCAATTTATCGAATAGGTGATATTTGTTTAGAAAAGGGTTTTAGGTTCT
>JAUMXX010000043.1 GCA_030535285.1 bacterium
ACGCAGATTTCGTAGAAGATTTTGAAAAGTGGGAAGATGAAGAAATGAACGCCGCTGAAACCGCATATTATATTGAGGTTCAATCAAGAGTAAGTAAGAAATTGCTTGAAGTGGCTAACTGACATATACATCCTTAATAACATATAAAAACGGAGGCAGGGATAGAAATTCTTGCCTCCGTTGCATTTAAATTTTTTAGTTATCATCTTGCTTTTGCTTAAGGCGATATTGCTTATCAAACAGCTTTGAGTCACCGGATACTACATTTTTCAAAACAGCCCCGATAAAATTCTCAGCATCAATTACTATTGAATCGGTAGAGAAAGAATACCCGAAATTCCCTTTTATACATTTAATTTTAACGTGTTTATTTTCAATAACAGCAAAAGTATCTTTATCGAAAGTATGTTCAACATATTTAACATCGTTTGGATTTTTGTTTACTAAAAACATAATTAAGTCTTTAAAAGTTATATAGGGAATATTATTTTCATTATACAAGAAATCATCTCCCGCACAACAAAAATGTAATCTGTTTCCCATTTGTATTTCAGTGTGTTCTTTTAACCATTCCTCATCAATGGAGATTTCAATATTTTCATAAACAGGATGCTTCATCTCTATTGATATGTTGATTGTTTTAATATAGCCATCCCAATCTGAAGATATAGGCGGTCTTAATTCGTATATAGTAATACCATTAGCTTTAGCGACATCAATTGCACCCTTTTGATATCCGGCTTGTGATACAAAAATCCCTTTTGTTCCGTACGGAAGATCGCGTATGATATCATTAAATGCTAACATTTCTTTCTGAGGAACCTTGCTTTTCCAATCTTTTGCTTGAACAATAGTCGAGTATTCTTCTCCACCTACCTCAAATTTCCAATACACGTCAATTTGATGAGAGGTGGACTTTCCTTGTAAAATCACATCGTGCTGCACGTCAATTGTATTAACCTGTTGCTGATTAACAATTTGATCAAATATATATTGCGTTAATTTTTCGTATTCTTTACCTGTGTTTTTTGCCATACTTTATTCCTCATAATTTATTCTGAAATAATCCAAATATGCCTTGAATGTATCCTGTGCGGAAAGAACTGTGTCGGTGAGGTAACCCTTTTCCTGATTCCATTCTTTCAGACCGCGATAGTAGAACATTTTTATTTTATCTTCAATAATGAACGGAACTATTCCATGCTTTAAGCATTCCTTGAACATAATGAGTCTGCCGACACGTCCGTTACCATCTTGGAACGGGTGGATGCGCTCAAACTGAACATGGAACTCAATAATATCTTCAAGCTTTACATTCTCTTTTCCGTTATAATCGGCAAGAAGTTTTTTCATTTCAGCCGACACATTTTCGGGCAGTGTTGTTTCTCTGCCGCCGACCTCGTTAGGCAACTTTTTATAATCGCCGACCGCAAACCAATCTTTTTTAGCGTCGCTTGTTCCGGTCTTGAGAATAAAATGCAAGTGCTTTATGAACTTTTCGCTTAGCTGCGATTTTGCACTTTCGATGATTTCGTCGATACAACGGAAGTGGGTGGCGGTTTCAATTATATCATCAACACGCACGCCCTCATCAGTTATGCCGATGGTATTGGTTTCAAAGATATAGCGTGTCTGATCGTGGGTAAGGCGACTGCCTTCAATATGGTTAGAGTTGTAGGTCAATTCAATCTGTATTTTATGATAAATTCCGCCGTGGGTCTGACTGCTCTTTTCCTCTTTAAGAATATCGAGCAATGTCTGCGGAGCGGGTTTGCTTTTATTACTTCTTTCGGGTTTTTCTGCGTTTTCGGGAATATTCCAAGTTTTGCCCGTAAGGAAAGCACCGGGGACACGACCTGTAGCACAATAATTACGAACGCTACGCTCGGATGTGTTCCAAAGTAAAGCAACCTCTTTAACGGATAAATATTTCATATTCCTACCTCCAAATTTACTGCTATTAGTATACCACAATATCGGCAAAATGTCAACGAAGATAAAACAAAATTTATTTATATTTTTGCCGATAACGGCATTTTTATTCTGTCCGTTGATTTGCCTACACGATTTTGTGTTTTGTATGCCTCAACCGGTGCTTTTTATTGCACTGCCAAAGGAGTGATTTTGGGGTAAAAATAGGCGCAGTTCTACGAAAAGTTCTAATAGACTTTCTCAAAAATCCATTAGAACTCGGCAAAATCGGAGAAGACTTTTAGACCTTGATTTTTACTGTGTTTTTTGATATAATAACCAAAAGAACCTTGAAAACATCGGGGTTTTCGGGGTTCTCGCTGCGGCCTTTATCTTCCGTTAAATTCCGTCAAGTTCGTTTTTTGACACTTGACTCGAAATCAGTTAGGGAGCAATCCCCCGCGAGTTCGAATCTCGCCGTCTCCGCCAAAGAATAACCGCAACTTTGATACAAGGTTGCGGTTATTTTCTTTTTATGGTATAATGAAATAAAGGTGGTGTGCAAAAGTGAAAAAGCAAAACATGACAAACCTTGAACGCCAATATAATCGTTTTGATTTATTTAGCAAAATCGCTCTATTCGCAATATTGGGATTTACATTCGTTTTTGGTTTTTTATTTGTCTTTGCAAAGTCTGATGAACTAAAGGCGTTATTTGGATTGTTGATGTCTCTGAGTACGGTATCTATCTTTTTTGTTGCGCCGAAAATTGGTAAAAAGCGCACAATATATTTGCAACAGCTTTGCGAAGAAAGGGGTTCCATAGTACGAACAGGACTTTTTGCTGAAGTATATGATGCATACAGATATGACGGATTTGAGTTCAACCTCACTTATGAAAAGCTGGACTTCGTTGAGTATCACAACAATAGCATTGATATCGGCTTGCAAAAAAACAAGCATGAGTTTTTGATCGAGATAGATGAAAATTTCATCTCAATTATTGTTGATGAAGAAACTGATAGCCCAATCGAAAAAGAAATCCCGCTGTCCAGTATTGCATCAATAGAGCAGCTTTATACGACTATAAATGAGTTTATCAATGTTCATTCATAAATCATATTCTTCCAGAAACTGCACCCCCTCAAACCCAATTTGCACCCCCTTGACAAGAAAATGCACCCCCTAACTTCAAAAGGGGGTGCATTTGTATCAAAATTAGGGTTAGTTCCCAAGGACTCCTTGAAGGTTTTATCCTTCAAGGAGTTTTCTCTCTTTATCCCAAGGCTGAACCTATTGCCACCGCACTTGCCTTCTTGCTCTCGCTGTCGATATGGCTGTAAATGTTGGCGGTGGTTCCCATATCGCTGTGGCCAAGCCAGTCCTGAATCATTTTCATCGGCACACCGTTTGCAAGTAACAGCGATGCGCAACTGTGTCGCAGGTCGTGAAAGCGCACTCGTTTTAATCCGTGTTCCTTCAGCACTACCTTTGGTGTGGTTCCTGAATTTTTTGTGGTGGTGGGAGTGTGCGATGTGGTTGGTCAAAACAGTCGAAAATGCGCGGTAGCATTTTGGACTTATAAAATCGGAGCGCGAGAGTTAATATCTCACTGCTCATCTTTGCCGCTACTCCTTACAAATTAAAAAGTCCACAGCAGTTTTCGACTACTGTGGACTTTTTAATTCTTATTCAGCTTTTGAGAACATATCCTTGCCAACTCCGCAAAGGGGGCAAGCAAAGTCTTCGGGAAGATCCTCGAATTTTGTGCCGGGTTCAATTCCGTTATCGGAATCACCGACGCTCTCATCGTATTCCCATCCGCAAGCATCACATAAGTATTTCATTTCTTTCTCCTTTCAGATTTCTGCCTTCCACAAGCCGTGGAGATTGCAATATGCATAAGCTGCTACGGGCTTTTCGTCAGCAAGTGCAAAGACAACTGTAGGAGCTTTGCCAACATCAAGGCACTTACGCTGACCTCCCTTATCGGTCTGAAGATATACCCAAAGGATACTGTGCTCCTCTGACATGGGATGCTCCACCGAACCGATGCTTACCGTTACGGTATTACCGTCAACACTGACAACCGGAATATGTTTTTCATGACTTGCCTCAACCACGCCCGGTTCGAGTTTGGTCATTTTCTGGCCGCAACACATCATAGGAACCCCCGCATCATGAATCATACCTATCAAATTACCGCAGTGCTCGCAAATGTAAAACTTATTATTATCACACATAGTCACGCCTCCATTTTTTTATTTGGGTTTATTATACTGCAAAGTAATCAAAATCTCAATAGACAGACGCAGTTTATTTGACTTTTTTAGTATTATTAAAAGTCAATAACTTTTTTGGCATAACAAGAATACTACGCGATTTTGTGTTTTTCTGCTTCAACCGGCACTTTATACAGCACTACCAAACGGTAGTTTTGTGATGACGCAAGATTAAACATAGTTGAGCAAGCAGCCGCAAAGGCGCATTAGTATCTATACACTGTGAAATTTCGAGCACAATTTTTTTGGCACTAAATTGCGCATCTGTCTACACAACGTCGCTTTGTGCAAAAAACCATTGTTGCAAGAAATATAAACAACCCATAATTTTCTTTTATCCCAACAAAACATCAAACACAAGCATCATGCAAAAACCAACTAAAAGGGCGTAGGTTGCACCCCTCTCACTACCGTGCGAATGGGTTTCGGGTATCATTTCATCACTTATTACATACAGCATTGTCCCGCCTGCAAAAGCAAGTGCAAATGGAAGAACCACTGTAGATATACTGACCGCAAAATATCCTATAACTGTTCCCACAACCTCAACTAAACCGGTAAACATTGCACATATGAAGGTTCTGCGAGGTGATACTCCCACCGCAAGCATAGGGCCTATAATAACCATGCCCTCAGGAATGTTTTGTAACGCAATGCCACCTGCAATAACAAGTGCCTGAGAAATGTTTCCCGAACCGAATCCAACACCTGCTGCTATTCCCTCAGGTAAATTATGTATTGCAATAGCGGCAACAAATAACATAACCTTGCTTAAATTTGCGTTTGTGTGTGTTTGGGCATCTGAACCCGCCAACCTGTGAAGATGCGGAACCAACCTATCAATAAAATTAAGGCAGACTGCGCCTGTAAAAATTCCTGCAACGGTTATTACTACATTATATTTGCCGACGCCGTCAAGTGACGGCAATATCAACCCGAACACTGCCGCAGCAAGCATTACCCCGGCGGCAAACGCAAGAACAATATCTGAAAATCTGTGGGAAACTCCTTTAAATATAAACCCTATAAGCGAACCTATTACAGTTGCTCCGCCTATACCCAAAGCAGTTAATAATACTATTTCCATTGTTTTTTCCTCATAAATATGAACCCTATGTTATTTTATAAAGGCAGTTTTAATTTGTTACAAAATCTAGTGACGGAGTGTTGCAAACACTTTTATTAAATTACTTATTTATCCCTTTTTAGAATAATTCTTTGGATTTCATAACTTTTGATATAACGCCTAAGTGCCCACGGTCACAAAAGCAACAACATATAAATCGTAAGTATTTGTTGCTAACATGATTACATTATACTATAATTCTAATATAAAACAATAGTATTCTCTTTCATCTTTTAAGTATTTTCAAAAAGGAGTAACCATCAAAATGACCCAAATACTGTTTGCACAGGTTTATAAAGAAATGTTTCCGTTCTGGGAAGAAATTACAGAGTCCGACCGAAACTATATTTGCGAAAACTCCGTAGCCCTAACCTACCCTAAGGCAACCAATATCCATAATGGGACCGAGTGTTCGGGAGTTATTCTGGTGCGGTCAGGATGTCTTAGACTTTATATTATGTCTGATCAAGGCAAAGAAATCACCTTGTACCGTATACACGCGGGTGATATGTGTATGTTGTCAGCCTCTTGCGTCCTAAAATCAGTCACCTTTGATGTGTTTGTCGACGCTGAGGAAAACAGTGAATGTTATGTAATAAATGGTCAGGCGTTTTCTAATGTTGCCGACCGCAACCCCAATATTAAAATTTTCACTCTTGAAACTGCAGTGAGTCGTTTTTCCGATGTGATGTGGATTATGCAACAAATACTCTTTATGAGTATGGATAAGCGGCTCGCAATGTTCCTGTCTGATGAAATCGCAAGAACAGGAAGCGAAACCATCAACCTGACCCATGAACAGATTGCAAAATATATTGCCTCTGCCCGAGAAGTAGTATCGAGAATGCTTAAATATTTTGCAAATGAAGGCATTGTTGAGGTTTCGCGCAAAGGCATTAAGGTGCTCGACAAAAAACGCCTGTATAATCTATCACTGTAACATATCAAGTATTTGCTGTTTGGGACGCACACCTGATGATTTGTTTACAATTTCCCCGTCCTTTATAACTACCAAGGTAGGAATACTAACGACATCAAATTGCTGTGCCAGTTCGGGTTGTGCATCGACATTTATTTTTCCCACAAAATACTCCGGGTTTTCCTGCGCAATTTGGTCAATAATCGGCGAAAGCATTTGACACGGCCCACACCAATCAGCATAAAAATCGAGTAGAATGATTTTATCGTTATCTATTACCTCATTAAAATTCTCATTTGTTATTGTTTTTACCGACATATAATTCATCCTTTCTGTTTTCTGTATTACTTACCATAAACCTGCAGACCGCTTTTAAAGAAGCCAAGATGTTTTTCTTTTGCTGTACAGCAGTTTTATGTTTAGTGGATTTTTGGGTATCACGCTTCTTTTATTTTAGTAACACCGTGAGGTTATTATACCCCCTTTTTTCCGATATTTCTGTGATAAAGTCACATTAACCGTTTATATGACACACCTGCAAAAATCCCCACACTTTATAATTTATATATTATACCGTAATCTATAAAACGACCCCATGTGCCGACAATGCCATTAATGTCTGCTCGTGGGGTCATATTTAATACATAAATATTATCTTTTTTGAATTTGTGACTCTATATATTCAACAACCTGATCGGGATCAATCTTAAGTACATATGCAATTTCATTATAAAGCAATTTCTTTGCATCATTCATGATTTTCTCGTCACTCATACGAAGCCGTTTACCCTCAGTTGCCAATTCCTTTCGGCGAACGCTTATTGTTTCAATCAGTTTTGCAAGACACAGCCTGTCGCCGCTCCCGACTGCCTGCCTAAACCGTTCACCCAAATTACTATTATCATTTGTCCACTTGTCAGGTTTGACCGGCAAAGCATTAACCAGACTTTCAACCTCGTTTTTCGAAAGCACCTGCAACATTTTTGAAGTCAGTTCTTTGTTTTCTACAGGCACGAAAATCTGCGCATTAACCGAGAAAACAGGCCTTAACACAAAATATTTAACCACTTGCCCGCAAAAATTTTTTTCAACAATATCTGCAATCTCACAAACACCGTTTGCACCATAATTTACCCTATCACTTACCGCAAACAAAACAACGCGCCGCCCTTTCCTAAATCCATCAAATAAACCTACTTATACCTGTATGTCTTCTTTTATCACTTGCTGACTTACACTTTAATTTTAACATTTTTCGGCAATAAATAACATAGGCAAATTACCCAAAAAACTCTGAATTATGCAGTTACTTTGCAATCATTTTTACCTTTTTTCTAACCAATGGAAGAGATAATAATCTGTGCATCACCGTCTAAAGTATACTCGCCCATTCCGGCAGGTAAATAATAACTGTCACCGGCTTTAAAACTATACTCTTTGTTAGCATGCTTAATTATACCTTCGCCCGACAAAACAAGTATTGACTTAAAACTCTCTTTAAATACACTGTCATTTATCTTACCGTTAAGTTCGAGTTTTTTAACCCTAAAGTACTCACAGTCAGCAAGATATTCAGAATCTGCCCCGTTTTTATACCGAATTTTTTCAATCTCATCCGCTTCAAACAACTTAATAACGTCAATCGCCTTTTGTTTGTGCAGTTGCCTGGGCTTGCCGTCATCTTGAATACGGTCGTAATCGTACACCCTGTAGGTAACATCGGAATTTTGTTGAATTTCAGCCACTATAATACCCGCGCCGATTGCATGCACCATCCCAGACGGGATAAAATAACATTCACCCGCCGTAACTTTTTTATGCTCAAGCACCGTGTCAAGTTTTCCCGACTGATAGGCACTGCAAAACTGTTGCTTGCAAACACCGGGCTTTAATCCGTAAATAAGTTCGGAATCGGGTTGTGCAGATATTATATACCACATTTCAGTTTTGCCCAAATCACCCTCATTTTCAATCGCATAAGCATCGTCCGGATGAACCTGAACCGACAATTTATCCTGTGCATCAATAAACTTTATCAAAAGCGGAAATCGGTCACCCGTATAATCCTTACCTATTACGCTGTTGCCGAATCTAGTTAAATACTCTGATAATTTCATTCCGCACAAACAACCGTTTGTTATTATATTTCTATTGTCTTCCCTGACCGATAGCTCCCAAGTTTCCGAGACAACTTTAAAACTAGACTCCTTTGAAAAACGGGTTTTTAAATTGTCTCCTCCCCAAAGTGCCGTCTTGCAAATATAATCCAATTTTAAAGGATATAAATATTCCATTTTTTCACAACCATTCCTTGCTTTAAATAGTCATAATTTTCAACATTTTATTTCAACAAAGTAGTATAAATGCCGCATAACCACCTGCTGCTTTTGTTCTCACAAATTAAAATGTTTTAACTATTTTAACATATTAGCTCGTTTTTTTCCACATTCTCTGCCAACATTTGCATCAACATTTTGATATTTTTCTATGTTAAAATATTTTTGCTGCCAAAGTCACCGATCGGTATGCGGGTTTAATTAAAATTTAAACTAAAAACCTGATAAAATTTTTATGCATTTGATAAAACAAAAACAAGACATAATACCCTTTATCAAGTAGCTTATACCTCGCAGTTTCAGAAAGGACTGATAATGAAAATGATTAAAAAAATGTCAGCAGTTATGCTATCAATAGTTATGACCTTTGTCATATTTATCGCAAACCCAAACAGAGTTTCGGCACAAACCGCAACCTCAATCGGCGTTGTCACAACCCAATCAACAGGATTAACGGTTCGTTCAAACCCGTCAACCTCCCATGCAAAAGTATCTACACTCAATAAAGGCAGCTACGTAACACTAATCTCGAAATCGAACGGTTGGTGGAAGGTTATGTACGCAAAAAATATGTACGGATACTGCAGCGCAGCATATATTACCGAGGTGTCAGCCTCGGCGGGATACGTTTCGGTTTCTTCCGGAAATCTCAATGTCCGAAGCGGACCCTCAACCGGTTACCCAATACAAGACCGTCTTGCAAATAAAACAGAGATTATGATTGTTTCACAAACAAACGGATGGTGTAAAATTGTCTATAACGGGACAAAAAGCGGATATGTGAGCTCAACCTATGTCGCATTTTATACCCAATCACAATACACTCCATCTAATCTTAATATGCAAAACTTTAAACAAACAGACAGTCGTTGGTCGGGTACGGTTTTGGGGAACTCAGGAAAGACAATACTCAATTCAGGCTGCGCAGTTTGCTGTTTAGCTATGACCGAAAGTTATAGAACAAAAACTACAATAACCCCCAACACAATGGCATCCAAACTGAACTTTACATCGGGAGGCGCAGTATACTGGCCGAGCAACTATAAATCTTCAACAAGCACGGCATACCTGAATACAATTTACAATAAATTAAAAAGCAACATACCCGTGCTCTTATGCGCAAAAACCTCCGGCGGAAGCACCCATTATGTCGTTGTGCGCGGCTTTAAAGGCGGAAGTTTGACACCTTCAAACTTTTTAATTAATGATCCCGGTTCCAACTCCAGAACTACCCTTGCACAACTTTATGAAAAGTATCCCAAATTTTCCAAAATAGTTTACTATTAATCAAACCTTTGTAACTAAAAAAACTGACCCCGACCTTTTGGTCGGGGTTAATTCTTTTTAAAACTTAAAATCATGCTTAAAAAACTCTTTAACCTCACGGCAATCTCTTTGTACCGTTGATGCAAGTTGCTTGGCAGATTCAAACTGTTTTTCTT
>JAUMXX010000044.1 GCA_030535285.1 bacterium
CTTGGTGATCTTGATTTTGAAAAGGCAATTGAATTGTTTGCTGAAACAATTAAAATCGGTTATGATTGCGGTGTTGATCTTATTTTAATCGAGACCATGAACGATTCTTATGAAACAAAAGCCGCGGTTTTAGCTGCAAAGGAAACCTGTGATTTACCTATTCTGGTTACAAACGTCTATAACGAGGATGGTAAATTATTGACCGGTGCAGATGCAACCGCAATGGTTGCACTTTTAGAAGGATTGGGTGTTGACGGAATCGGAATTAATTGCTCGTTAGGTCCCAAACAGATGTTACCGGTTATCACCCAACTTTTGTCGGTTTCCTCTCTGCCTATAATTGTTAATCCTAACGCGGGGATCCCACAGGTTGAAAACGGAGTTGTGAAGTACAATGTGTCGAGCGATGAGTTCGCAGAAACTGCCTATGAGTTTGTTAAAATGGGTGCTCGTGTTGTTGGAGGATGCTGCGGAACAACACCCGAATATATTAGTAGAGTAATTGAAAAGTGTTCAGATTTCAATCCTTGTGAAATTACTAACAAGGATATCACCGTTATCTCATCATATACTCATGCTGTGACATTTGGTGAGGTTCCGATCTTGATAGGTGAGAGGATAAATCCTACCGGAAAGCCGAAATTGAAGTCGGCAATTGTTGACGGTGATTTCGAATATATTGTCAATGAAGGCCTTTCACAACGTGACAAGTCTGTGCAGGTTCTTGATGTTAACGTAGGGCTTCCCGGAACAAATGAATCTGAGGTTATGTGCAAGGCCGTTAAACAGTTACAGACGGTCCTTGACTTGCCTTTACAACTTGATTCATCTGATGCCAATGTGCTCGAAAATGCAATGCGACTATATAACGGCAAACCGATGATTAACTCTGTTAACGGAAAAAAAGAGTCAATGGAACAAATTTTCCCGCTTGTTAAGAAATACGGCGGTGTTGTTGTAGGACTAACGTTAGATGAAGAGGGTATCCCGGCTACAGCTGAGGGAAGGCTTGCTATTGCTGAAAAGATTGTAAATACCGGTGCGGTTTACGGAGTAGATAAAAAGGATATAATTATTGATCCGCTTGCAATGAGTGTTTCGGCTGATGACAAATCTGCTCTGATAACATTAGAAGCTGTCGCTTTGATAAAGCAACACCTCGGTGTCAAAACCTCGCTAGGTGTTTCAAATATTTCCTATGGGTTGCCAAACAGAAATTTGATAAATTCGGCGTTTTTTGTAATGGCAATGCAAAAAGGACTCGACGCTGCAATAATCAATCCGTTTTCGGTTGAAATGATGGGGGCATATCATAGTTATATCGCCTTGTCGGGCTATGATAAAAACTTTCTAAATTATATTTCGTTGGCTGATGGTGACAAAAATGCCGCTGTTGATGTTAATGATAGCGATTGTACCGATTTAAAAACCTCGATTATCAAGGGCTTAAAAGAAAGTGCTGTTAAGGCTACAGAGAAACTGTTGCTGTCCGAACAACCTATACGGATTATAAATGAATACATAATCCCGGCACTTGACACTGTGGGAAAGGGATTTGAAAACAAAACGGTGTATTTACCGCAACTTTTACTTTCGGCTGAGGTTGCGTCAATCTCGTTCTCTGTTATAAAAAACTCAATGTCGTCTTATAGCAATGTTAAAGTAGAGAATAAAATTGTGCTTGCGACGGTAAAGGGCGACATTCATGACATAGGTAAGAACATTGTGAAAACCTTGTTGCAGAATTACGGTTTCAATGTTATCGATCTCGGTAAGGATGTCGATCCAAATGAGATTTTATGTGTTGTCCTGCGCGAAAACATAAAACTTGTAGGTTTAAGCGCACTTATGACAACCACTGTTGCGTCAATGGAAGAAACGGTGAAATTGCTTCGTACTAATAAGGCTGATTGCAAAATTATGGTGGGCGGTGCAGTTTTGAATCAAGATTATGCAGATAAAATAGGTGCCGATTTTTACGGTAAGGATGCAATGGAATCGGTCAGATATGCCGAGAAAGTATTTAATATCTAGTTTTGAAAGAACCGATATCAAACGATGTGATTTTTTTGACTGTAAAAAGGATGTGTGGAAAATTCTACACATCCTTTTGTCATATACCTTGACAATCAGGGGATATGTACTTCGAATTTCACCTGCCAGTTTGGTTTTTATCTGTCATATTATTCGTCCGCACAACATATCCATATACAAAAGAAGATATTGCGGAGGAAACATTATGGCAATGAGCACTAATATATATCAGGATATTGCAGCGCGAACCGGCGGGGATATTTATATCGGGGTAGTAGGCCCTGTCAGAACCGGTAAATCAACCTTTATAAAGCGTTTTATGGATTTAATGGTTTTGCCGAATATAAAAAGCGAGTTTGAGCGAGAAAGGGCAATTGATGAACTGCCACAGTCTTCAGCCGGCAGAACAATTATGACGACAGAACCGAAATTTATTCCTGAAAATGCAATTACCATTAATCTAGACAACTCGGCATCGTTTAATGTTCGCTTGATTGATTGTGTCGGGTTTATAGTTCCGAGTTCGCTCGGTTATATTGAAGACAATGGACCGAGAATGGTAGCAACACCTTGGTATGAAGAACCAATCCCGTTTAATCTGGCTGCTGAAATCGGTACACAAAAGGTTATCAAGGAACATTCTACAATCGGTCTGGTGGTTACTACAGACGGCTCGATAAGTGATATCCCGAGAGAAGAATATGAGGAAGCAGAAGAGCGTGTAATTGCTGAACTAAAAGCAATTGACAGACCGTTTGTCGTTTTACTTAATACTTTATATCCAACATCAGAGGAATCTCAAATGCTCGCGAAGAGGTTATCTGACAAATACGGCGTGACGGTCATCTCGTCAAATTGTATGGAACTTTCTCAGGATGAATTAAATAACATCATATCAATGATATTATATGAGTTTCCGATCAGAGAAATCGCGGTTTCTCTTCCAATGTGGATTACGGCATTAGCTGAAAATCATTGGTTGAAATCTGCTATCTTTGATACTGTAAGAAACTGTACTGCAAATATTAAAAAGATAAAAGATGTATTTTTGATTCATGATGATATAGTTAACAACGAGCATATTAAAAATGCAGTGCTTGAAAATTTCGATTTAGGTAAGGGTTCTGCAAAGATAGTTATTGAGTTAGACAAAAATCTGTTTTATGCTGTTCTTGCCGAGTCGACCGGACTGACAGTTGAAAATGATCAGCAGTTAATGACAAATATTATCGAACTCGCGGAAATTAAGAAGAAATACATGCGGGTGAAAAATGCGTTAGACGAGGTGGAGGCGACAGGTTACGGAATAGTGATGCCTGATATTGAGGAATTGTCACTTGAGGAGCCCGAAATTGTAAAGCAGGGCGGAAGATTCGGCGTAAGGTTACATGCAAGCGCACCCTCGATTCATATGATGAAGGCTAATATCACAACCGAAGTAAGTCCAATTGTCGGGTCTGAAAAGCAATCGGAGGATCTTATTATGTATTTACTAAAGGAATTTGAGGAAGACCCGATCAAAATTTGGGATTCGAATATATTTGGTAAGTCATTACATTCACTTGTAAATGAAGGATTGCATACTAAACTTTCAAGAATGCCGTCAGATGCAAGGATGAGATTACAGCAAACACTTGAGCGTGTTATCAATGACGGTTGCAGCGGTTTAATTTGTATTATTTTATAGTTGAAAAAAGGATATAGCGGTGCTTTTTTGCACCGCTTTTTTTATTGTGTTAAAGTGGCGCCAAATCTTGACATAAAGGGTGCATTATGATAGAATATCTTGGAATTTTAAATTAAGGAAATTGAGTGATTTATTATGGCTAAGATTGCTGAAAAATATTTGAAGGTTGACCCTTGGCTTGTCGTTGAGGAAGGCTTTCATCCGGACAGGTCACGCGTGTCGGAATCTATATTTTCATTGGCTAATGAATTGATGGGAGTTAGGGGTTATTTCGACGAGGGTTATAGCGGAGACAGATTGGTAGGAAGTTATGTCAACGGTATCTTCGACGAGAAGGAAATTATACACGCAGCATACTTTTTGGGTATGGCTAAACGCTTTTGTTTTATGATTAATACTGTTGACTGGTTATATACTCGTATTTTTATTGACGGTGAACAGTTGGATCTTAATACTTCTGAGTTTTCGGATTTTATCAGAACTCTCGATATGAAAAAAGGAATAATGACCAGGGAGTTTGTTTGGACAACAAATACCGAAAAAAAACTCAGGCTTATTTTTACAAGAATGCTTAGTATGAATAATGCTAATATGGGATTTCAGAAGGTAGAGTTTATACCCTTAAATTTTGACGGTAGTGTCGAGATTGAAAGCGGTGTTGACTTTAACACTATTCACGAGTTGGAGAATAAAAACTTTTTTAATGAGGTTAAAAGAACTGACGACGGTCAATATGCCATTCTCTGCAAAACCTTAAATAGCCATCAGCAGTTGTTTTCAAGCTTCCAAATTGATGCTGATGCAAAACTTCAACCGATCTCAAGAGAAAAATTTGTCGGCGTAAAATTTTCTTTGCCGCTTAAATCCGGTGAGACAAACAGTTTTGTTAAGACGGTTGTAAATTATGCCGACCGGGAAAAAGATACAGACAGTGATTTGGTTTGGAAAACTGCTACTAAATTGGCAGATAAACTCTTCAAAATCAGTTTTGCGGATGAATATTCTAAGCATATTAAATTCTGGACTAACTCTTGGGACAGACTTGATATAACAGTTGAGGGTGATGATGAGAACCAGCAGGGTGTTCGTTTTTGTATTTTCAACCTGGTTCAGACTTATCACGGTAATGATCCTACCCTTAATGTAGGTGCAAAAGGTTTGACCGGTGAATATTATTATGGATGGACCTGGTGGGATACCGAGACCTATTGTCTGCCGTTTTATATGTTTAGCAATCCCCAAGCCGCCAAGAGCCTTTTGGAGTATAGATACAACACTATGCCACAGGCAATTGAACGTGCAAAGGAAATGCAGTGCGATGGTACATGTTATCCGATGGGCACAATTGACGGAACCGAGAGTTGCGGAACTTGGCAACACGGCAATCTTGAAATTCATGTTACTGCTGCAATTCCGTATGGCATTTGGCATTACAACAGGATTTGTAAGGACAAAGACTTCTTATACAATAAGGGTTTTGAAATGCTGCTACAGGCGAGCCGCTATTTTGCAAGCCGCGGTGCATGGGGCTCACAAACAGGGAAATACGGTTATTTTGGCGTAATGGGTCCGGATGAGTTTCATATGATGGTTAATAACAACTGTTATACCAATTTTATGGCTAAGAAGTGCTTTGATTTTACACTTGAGGTTTTTGATGAAATCAAAACTGCTGATTTTAAAAAGTTCAACGAGGTTATAAGCCGTTTAAACATTACCGATGCAGAAATTTCTGATTGGAAGAAAAAGTCTGAGAATATGTATATTTCGTTTGACCAAGACAGTTTATTGTTTGAACAGCACGACGGGTATTATAATCTTCCGTATTTAGACGTCAAGGCGATACCGCACACTCAGTTTCCTGTATACAATAACTGGGAATACGGTAAAATTTTCAGAACCAGCATGACAAAGCAACCCGATGTATTGCTTTTCTTGTTCTTCTATTCCCAGCAGTTTTCAAAAGATATACTGCGTGCAAATTACGACTATTATGAACCGAGATGTTCTCACGAATCTTCTTTGTCACCGTCAATTCATTCTATTCTTGCTTGTGATTTAGGCAAGGTGGATCAGGCGTTGGAGTTTTCGCAGTATGCCAGTCGTTTGGATCTTGATGATTATAACCGAAACGCTAATCAAGGGTTACACATTACCTCTATGGCGGCAACATGGATGAACTTTGTCTATGGCTTTGGTGGCATGAGAAGTGACGGTGAGTTACTTGTATTCAATCCTGTTTTACCGCAAACTTGGAAATCTTATTCCTTTAAAATAACATATCTCGGTAATATTTTGCAGGTTAGCGTCAAGAATAATTCTGCATTTTTTAGGGTGCTTGATGGTGATATGATTAAAATTAAGGTCTTCAACAATTTATACTGTGTTGATAAGAATGGTGTTACCGTTAGTTTTTAAAAAGGAGGTTGATTAAATGAAATACAAAGCCGTTATTTTTGATTTAGATGGGGTTGTTGTTTCAACCGATAACTATCATTATCAGGGTTGGAAGAGGCTTGCCGACGACGAAAATATTTATTTTGACCGTAAGATTAATGAGCGTCAACGCGGTGTTAGCAGAATGGAAAGCCTTGATGTGTTATTGGAGAAATCTGATAAAATATATACAACTGAACAAAAGATAGAAATGGCGACCAGAAAGAATGAGTATTACAAGGAATTTTTAAAAGATTTAACCCCCGATGAAATTCTGCCCGGAGTTCTCAAATTCACAGAATTTTTAAAGAGTAAGGGTATAAAAATTGCAATTGGATCTTCTAGTAAGAACACACCGTCTATTTTAAAGAATATTGGGTTAGACTCTTATTTTGATGCAGTGGCAGACGGAAACAGCATTAAAAACAGCAAGCCCGATCCGGAGGTTTTTTTGCTGGCTGCAAAACTTATTAATGAGGCACCAGAAGACTGCTTGGTTGTTGAAGATGCGGATGCAGGTGTCGAAGCGGCAATTGCAGGTGGCATGGATGTAATCGGTGTTGGTACTGCTTCGTCAAATAAAAACGCAACCTATTCTTTTGCTGATTTAAATTGTGTGGATTTTAATATTTTAAAATAAGTGTGAGGTATTTATAATGGATAAAAAATCACTGATGGAATTACTTGATAGTTTGACGCTTAATGAAAAAATCGGACAGTTGTCGCAAGTTCATCCAACTGTTTTATTTGAGGACGGAATTGTAACCGGTGTTATAAACGACAACACTTTTTCAGAGGAACATATTAAAAATATCGGTTCAGTTATAAACATTTTTGGTAAAGATAAAATAAGAGCTGTGCAGGAGAATCATCTCAAAAACAGTAAAATTCCATTATTGTTTATGGCCGATGTTATTGTTGGATATGATGTTATTTTCCCCAGTGGTTTAAGTCAGGGTTGCACCTTTGATCCCGAACTTATTAAGAAGTTATCACGCATTTCGGCAACCGAAATGGCTGCCGATGGTGTTAATGTCACTTTTTCTCCTATGGTTGATCTATGCCGCGATGCAAGGTGGGGAAGAGTCAGTGAGTCATACGGTGAAGACGTATTACTTAATTGCAAAATGGCAGAAGCGGTTGTTAAAGGATACCAAGGCGATGATCTTAATGCGCTTGATACTGTTTCGGCTTGTGTTAAACATTTCGCCGCCTATTCTGCACCTGTTTCCGGTCGTGATTACAACAGTGTTGATATGTCTGAACGAACACTAAGACAAGAATACCTAAGGTCGTATAAAGCTGCTGTCGATGCGGGTTCAGAGATGCTTATGACCTCGTTTAACACAATTGCAGGTGTGCCTTGCACTATTGATAAACGTTTGGTTAAAGATATACTAAGAGATGAATGGGGATTTAAAGGTGTAGTAATCACCGATCACGGATCCCTTGGTGAGCAGTACAGCACCGGTCACGGTGTTGCTAGCAACTCGGCTGAAGTTGCAAAATTTGCTATTGATGCAACGGTTGATATTGAAATGGCGGGTGACTGCCTTTTTAAAAATATTCAGAATCTCATTCAAGAAGGAAAATTGTCAGAAGATCAAATAGATGCGGCTGTGTTCCGTATTCTTGAATTGAAGAATAAATTGGGATTGTTTGAAGATCCATATAAATATATTGATAATGATCTCTATGAAAAAATTGATCGGCAACAAAATTTAGAGGTAGCAAAACGTGCTGTTGTTGAGGGTTCTGTGTTGCTTAAAAATGAAGATTCTGCTTTGCCAATTAATCCTGAAAGTACAAAGGTTGCATTTATCGGTCCATATCTGTCATGTGATGTAACCTCACCGGTTTGGTCTTTTCATCTTAAGAACCGAATAGTAGGTCCGACAATGGAAAATTACTTAAAGGAAAACTATCCTGATAGTGATTTCACTTATTCCTTTGGCTGTCCTATTCTTGATAATGGTGATTGGGTTAGCGAGTTTTGCCAAGAAGACAATGATGAATATTTCAAAAATGAAGACAGATATATTGCTGATGCCGTCGAAAAAGCTAAAAATGCTGACATCGTCGTTTTGGCTCTGGGTGAACATTATGCTTATCATGGTGAGTCAAAGAGTCGTGCCGATATTCGTTTGCATAAGATTCAGCGCGATTTAGTTGATAAGATTTACGAGGCTAATCAAAATATTACGGCTGTTATATTCAGCGGAAGGCCCTTGGATATTACTGATATCTCAAAGAAATTAAAGTCTATCCTGTTTGTTTGGGAGCCGGGTTCAATGGCTGCTGAGGGAATTACAGATATGCTGTTCGGCAAGGAATTACCAAGCGGAAAACTCTCAATGTGTATTCCTTACTGTGTTGGTCAAATGCCTATCCATTACAGTGAATTAAGAACCGGACGGTATGCCGAACTTGGTCAAAAACATTCCTTTGGTTCAAGGTTTGTTGATGCTCCTATAAAACCGCTTTATCCGTTTGGTTACGGCCTAACCTATACAACTTTTGAATATTCCGATTTAAAGATAGACAAAACCACCCTTACACCCGATAGTGAAATAACAGTAACTGTTTCGGTTAAGAATACAGGTCAACGAGACGCTTGGGAAATAGTTCAGATGTATACACATGATGTTGTTGCATATATGGTTTCAAGACCGATGAAGGAACTTAAGGATTTCAAGAGGGTATTTATTAAGGCGGGAGAAACTGCTCAGGTTTCGTTTAAAATAACCGAAGATATGCTCAGATTTTACAATTATGACATGGTTTACGAGAGTGAGTCCGGCGAGTTTGAGGTCTTTGTAGGCCCCGACAGTGAAACCACTGATTGTGTAACATTCACACTTGAAAAATAGTCATTATCAAGAAGATGCTTAGTTTAACTAAGTGTCTTCTTTTTTTGTTAATAACATATCATAATTGAAGCGGTTAACAACATATTAATATATGAGGTCTAAAGCTTAAAAATATGTTAAAAATGGTGATTGTATGCAGGTGTTAAAATGGAGTTTAATTGCGTTAGCGATATTATATGTTTTGATTGAGATGTTTTTTTTGATAAAGACAAAAAAGCCGTTAAAGACGTTTTTAATTTATGCGTTTATCGGGCTTTGCAGCATAACGGTAATAAATATAATTTCAAAGTATACCGGCGTTTATATTAATCTTAATTGCTGGACTGTTGGGGCAGGCACCGTTTTTTCAATTCCCGGAGTTTTCGCACTGATAGTAGTAAAAATGTTTTTTTAGTATGTACTTTTATTTGGACTTAAAAAATGGTATACTTGTAATATCTAATAACGGAGGTTTAAAATGCTGAAGTTTATTTTAGGTAGGGCAGGAAGCGGAAAAACATATACTGTTTTTAAAATCATAGAAAAACAGTTATCTGAGAAAAAACAAAATATTGTTTTATTGGTTCCGGAACAGTTTACTTTTGAGTGTGAAAAACAGTTACTTAAAAGTTGCGGAACACTTGCCAGCCGCGTTGATGTTGTTGGCTTTACCCAATTGTGTGAAAATATATTCAATGATTTGGGTGGGGGAGCCGGCAGGCATGTCGATGAGAGTATACGTAATATATTAATGGGACAAGCAATAAAATCAGTTAAGGATGATTTGAAGATTTATTCAAGATATTGGGAATCCTCTGATTTTATTGTTCAAATGGTTGCTGCTGTTACGGAGTTAAAGCAGGCGGCGGTCGATGCGAAGACATTAGTAAATCTAACCGAAAATCTTGACAACGGTATACTTAATAATAAATT
>JAUMXX010000045.1 GCA_030535285.1 bacterium
TTTATGCAGTTGACCGATATGCGAGTTTTAAAAAGGATTGGGAAGATTTTTATTGTGCCGGCGGCACGGTTATATGCGGTAGATATGTTACCTCCAATGCGGTACACCAAGCCTCAAAACTACGCAAGGATGATCGGGCAATATTTTTTGAATGGCTTTATGATCTTGAGTACAATAAGGTTGGAATTCCAAAGCCTGATTTGGTTGTTTTCTTGGATATGCCAATAGACGTTTCACAAAAAATGCTTTGTGGGAGATATAATGGCGATGATCTAAAAAAGGATATACATGAAAGAGATATATCATATTTGAATGAGTGCAGGGAAGCGGCGTTGTTTGCTGCAAACTATTCCGGTTGGAAGATTGTTAATTGCGCAAAAGACGGACTCCCGAGAACTATTGATGATATTGCAGCAGAAATTTTAGAATTGGTGAAAAAAGTACTATAGTTTACTTGAGGGATATTAATGGTTTATGTTTTTTTAGCAGACGGTTTTGAAGAGATTGAGGCACTAACTCCGGTTGATATTATGCGTCGTGCCGGGGTCGAAGTTTTTACCGTTGGAATAGGTGGAGAATCGGTTACAGGCTCACATGGAATTACAGTAATTGCTGATTTGTGTGAACAGGATTTGGTTTTAGAGGACAATTGCACCGGCATTGTACTTCCCGGTGGACTGCCCGGTACAACCAATCTTGAGGCTTCGAGTACCGTTTTGAGTGCAATTGATTATTGTAATAATAACGGTATGATGATTGCCGCCATTTGTGCCGCACCGTCAATTTTAGGTCACAAGGGCATTTTAAACGGTAAAAAGGCAGTGTGTTATAGTGGATATGAATCGGAATTGACGGGTGCACATATATCGGATACCGCGGTTGTTACAGATGGTAATATTATTACAGCCTGTGGTGCGGGAGTGTCGGTTAGGTTTGCATTTGAGATAGTCAGATTTATATGCAACGATGAAATTGCGGATAAGTTGGAGTGTTCTATGCTATGCGACCGTTAGATATAAGAGTTTACAAAACACAATTAAGAGAAAAAGTTAAGAAGTCGAGAAGCGAACTGGATAGCGGTCTAAAAGCAAGTATGGACAGCAGTATAGCCGATAATGTGCGGCGGTTGTACCAATATAAGAATTGCAGTACAGTTTTAGCATATTCATCAACAAAGATAGAGGTCGGAACTAAGAAAATAATTGAAAATGCATGGGCAGATGGAAAAAAAGTAGCATTGCCGAGGTGTATTCCCGGAACTTTTTTAATGGAATTTCATTATATTACCGGATTTGACCAGCTTGAAAAAGGAACTTTTTCGGTATTAGAACCAACCGAGGATTTACCGGTTGTTGATGATTTTAAGGGTTGCTTGATGCTTATCCCGGGTCTGATGTTTGACAGGTTCGGATACCGCTTGGGTTACGGAAAAGGGTATTACGACAGATATATGTCTCGGTTTACGGGTATTACCGTTGGAATTTGCTATAGTGACGATATAATGTATCGTATGTATCATGGCATATATGATCGACCGGTGTCGAATTTTGTTATTTAAAAATGTATAAACAAGTCTATTGAAAAGCATAGAAATTTAGGTGGTTCGAATTAAAAAACGACAGGAGGTCCGGAGATATTGAACGACAAAATGAATCTGCACGATTCTCAGAATATTAGTGAAGACACTTCACTCACAGCCGGTGAGGATACTTTGTCCGGTGACACAAATCCGGTTGAAAATAACAACAAAGGTTCTGATTCCCAACAACAGATATTGCTTGCAAAGGCAGCATCAAGCAGGGCGGACAATAATACTGTGTACCGTCCTCCCGTCAGATCAAATGCAGTAAAAAAAGGCAAAAAGAAGACCAAGAATCGATGGGTGAGACCATTAATATGGATTTTAACCGTGGTTTTGGTATCGGTATTGATGGCGGGAACCGTTATTATTGCCGGTATGGATTTTTTGGGTATCGGGACCAGCGGTTCTTTTGAGATTAACGTAGAAAAGGGTGCAACAACTGCGCAGATTGCAAAGCAGTTAAAGGATGAAGGAGTTATTCATTCTTCGCTGTTATTCAGGGCATATATTAAACTTAAAAAGTGTGACGGTACATTTAAATACGGGTTGTATCTTTTTAATGATGATCTCGGCTACGATTCGATTATTAATACGCTTCAAACACAGGGCGAATCTGCCGAAACCGTTAGGGTAACTATCCCTGAGGGTTCTTCTGTTACGGATATTGCAAAACTTTTAGAAGAAAATAACGTTTGCACAGCCGAGCAGTTTTATGAGGCAGAGGAGAATTCGGTATTTGATTATGAATTTCTTGAGGATATTCCGTTGTCAAAGGTCCGTTATCGGTTAGAAGGCTATTTATTCCCCGATACATACGAATTTTATACAGCAGGGGGACTTTCGTATGCCGAAAATGCGATAAATCGGATGCTTGAGAATTTTGATAAAAAATTCGATGCGGATATGCGTAAAAAGTGTTTGGAATTAGGCTACTCTACTCATGAAATATTGACACTGTCATCGGTTGTTGAATTAGAGGCAAGCAGTGCTTCTTTTGAAGATAAGCAAAAGGTGGCGGCAGTGTTTTTCAATCGGTTGTCATGGGACGAACCTAAATTGCTCGGCTCTTCACCTACAGCAGAATATGCTCATGGTAATGCGAGTTACGATACAAATAAATCTGAGGGAATCCCTCCCGGACCTTATTGCAGTACGGGGATTGATGCAATTAAGGCAACGCTGAATCCTGCTGATAATTTTAAAGCAACGTATTTTGTTACAGATTCACAAATGAATTTTTATTATACTGAAAGTTTGTCAGAACATAACTCGGTTATAGCATCTCTTAAGAGACAGGGAAAGTGGCTGGGTTAGTAATTTGTTAACGGAGAAATGTAATGCAGGGTAGTAAATTAGAACTTTTATCACCGGCCGGTGATTTATCAATACTTGAAGCTGCAGTCGATTACGGAGCTGATGCGGTTTATCTTGCCGGCGAGGAATTCGGCATGAGAAATGCTGCCAAAAACTTTGGTGAGGTAGATTTAGTAAAGGGCGTAAAATATTGCCATGATAACGGAGCCAAGGTCTATGTGGCGTGCAATACTATACCCCATAACGACGAAATGAAACGTTTACCTGAATTTCTTGAATTGCTTGCGCATATTGGTGTTGATGCAATTATTGCTTCCGATATCGGTACAATGGGATTAATAAAGAAGTATGCACCAAAGCAGGAGTTACACATTTCGGTCCAGTCGGGAATAGTGAATTATGAAACTGCACGGGCGTTTCATGATATGGGCGCAAATCGGATAGTTGTTGCAAGAGAATTGTCACTTGATGAAATTGCGGAGATTAGGGCAAAAACACCAAGCGATTTACAGATTGAGGCTTTTGTACACGGTGCAATGTGTGTCTCTTTCTCGGCAAGATGCCTTTTGTCGCAGTATATGACTGGTAGAGATGCAAATCGTGGTGATTGTGCTCAGTCGTGCAGGTGGAGTTATTCGCTCATGGAGGCAAACCGACCGGGTGAATATTATGATATTACGGAAACAGACAAGGGTACATATATTCTTAATGCAAATGATTTGTGTATGGCGCCGTATATCAGACAACTTGCGGATTCCGGGATCTATAGTTTAAAGATTGAGGGAAGGGCAAAGTCACATTACTATGTCGCGGTTGCAACTAATGCATATAGGGGCGCTGTTGATTCATACTATCAAAACCCTTTAGCACCAATACCGCAGTGGGTCGGCGAGGAACTTAATAAAATAAGTCACCGCGACTATTCAACCGGTTTTTATTTCGGCAATCCCGTAGGAAAACAAAATTACGGCAGCGCCGGTTACAATCGGGATTATACCGTTGCAGCAGTTGTAACAGGGTATGAAAACGGTTGTGTTGTTGCAACGGTCAAAAACAAGTTTTCGGTTGGTACGCAACTCGATTGTTTGACATTTAAAAAATCGCCTTTCAAAATTAATGTTAATCAAATGTTTAATGAGAATAATGAACAGATTGAATCTGCACCGCATCCAATGATGACGGTGAAAATACCTTTTGAATTTGAAATTAAAAAGGGCTCGCTTTTACGAATTAAATGTTAAATATTAACCTCCTCGACGGGTAATAATACTTGTGTCGGGGAGGTTTTATTTTGAAGACAGTTCTAGATGAGATGCATCGCCGTTCAGCAGTATGTTTGCTTATACTTATTTCTCTAATGCTTATTTGTGTTCTAAGAATATTAGTGTTGGCGTCGGATAAAAGTCTGGGTCATGCAGCAGTAGCACAGTCATCAGTTTCGATAGATTTATACCGTTGCCGCGGAGAGATTTATGATACAAATATGCTGCCGATTACGTCAGCCTCGTCTAAAATGATGTCGGTGATAACAGCAACACCTCAGGGGGTTGTTTCTGCCGCTTCTATCTTGGATGATAATACTTATTCACGGGTTCTTTCTCGGCTTAGTAACGGTTTCGGGGTACTCGTTGACAGCGAAAGCAGTGGACTTCCCGGAATTATTCCGGTCAGGGTGCCGCTGCGCTATACAAAAAATCAGTGCGCAGCGCATGTTGTAGGATACATTAACGGTGACGGGCATGGAGTGTCGGGACTCGAAGCGGGACTTGATGAGTTACTGTATAGCGGTAAATTCGCCAAAATTTCTTTCACGGTTGATGCAGCAAATAAGATTTTGCTTGGTGCACAACCGATTATAGCGAATAAGACCAGTAATAGCAGTGTTGTTTTGACAATTGATTCGAAAATCCAGGAAATTGCAGAAAAGGCGTTGGATGTTGTAGATAAAGGCGCAGTAGTTGTAACAGAGGCCCGAACGGGTAAAATCAGAGCGTTGGCAAGCGCACCGGTGTTTAATCCCTTAAACCCACAGGAAAATGTTGATGATAAGGATTCACCGTTTATAAACAGAGCACTCAATGCTTATAGTGTTGGCTCGGTTTTCAAGGTGTGTGTGGCTGCTGCCGCTATAGATCATGGCCTTGATAGTTTTGTATATGAATGTACAGGTAATGTGGCTATAGACGGAATCAATTTCAATTGTCATAAAAAAGACGGTCACGGAAGAATGAATATGCAGACTGCGCTTGCACATTCATGTAACTGTTATTTTTATAATTTGGCAATCGAGTTGGGGGCTAAAAAAATCCATAGCACAGCGGCCAACTGCGGATTCGGTATGCCGATAAATTTAGGTGGGGGATTGACTTCTGCCGCCGGCATTATGCCGGATATTGAGAAGATTTCTACACTAAAAGGAGCATTGGCAAATTTTTCAATAGGACAGGGACAGCTTCTCCTCACGCCGCTGAGTCTGACCACGCTGTATAGTGCTGTCTGTTGCGACGGCAGTTATGTACAGCCGTATTTAATAGAGGGGTTTATAAATGACACCGGCTATACACAGGCGAAAAACAGCACAGCAAAAACGGGTGTAATGAAAAAAAGCACTGCCCAAAAATTAAAAAATTATTTAATTGAGGCTTTGAATGACGGAACGGGTGTATCGGCTAAACCGTCAACCGCGGTGGGTGGGGGTAAGACAGCAACTGCCCAAACAGGTCAGTTGATTGACCGACGTCAGATAGAAAACGGGTGGTTTTGCGGGTTTGTTGAAATTAATAATTCATTGTATGTAATATCGGTATTCGTCGAAGATGCTGTGACCGGAAGTTCTCAAAGTTCTCAGATTTTTAAAACAATCGCTGATAATATGGCAAAAGTAATCGGTTGAGTCATCGTATAGTTCAATAAAGTTGACAATAAATGCTGTTGTGTATTATAATATTTAAATATTATTTGAATATTAATTACGGTTTGGATGAGGTTGATTTTTATGGAATGGATGTCATTAAACACATTGAGGGAGAAATACCTTTCTTTTTTTGAAAGTAAGGGTCATTTAAGGCTTGATAGTTTTCCGCTTGTACCTAAAAATGATAATTCGCTATTATTAATAAATTCAGGTATGGCACCGATGAAAAAGTATTTTACCGGTGAGATTACACCGCCGAGTAAAAGGGTAACAACATGTCAAAAATGTATCAGAACTCCGGATATTGAACGTGTTGGAAAAACAGCCCGCCACGGTACATATTTTGAGATGTTGGGCAACTTTTCCTTTGGTGATTATTTTAAGAATGAAGCGACAGCATGGGCTTGGGAATTTTGTACAGTTGAACTCGGGATGGATCCTGACAGACTTTGGATAAGTATTTATGAAGATGATGACGAGGCTTTTAAAATTTGGACCGAAAAGGTAGGTATCGATCCGAAAAGAATTGTCAGAATGGGTAAAGAAGATAATTTTTGGGAGCATGGAAGCGGCCCTTGTGGTCCGTGTTCTGAGATTTATTATGACCGCGGTGAAAAGTACGGTTGTGAAAATCCTGATTGCGGTGTTGGGTGTGAGTGCGACAGATACGTTGAGTTTTGGAACCTGGTATTTACTCAGTTTGATAATGACGGTAATAATAATTATACAAATCTTGATCATCCGAATATTGATACCGGTATGGGCCTTGAGAGATTGGCCTGCATTTCCCAGAATGTAGATAATTTGTTTGAGGTTGATACGATCAAGAATATCATGGATCACTTAAGCAATATTTGCGGTATAAAATACAAAACCGATCAAGTTAAAGATGTGTCGATGAGGGTTATAACCGATCATATCAGGTCGGTATGCTTTATGTTGGGCGATGGTGTCTTCCCGTCTAATGAGGGGCGCGGATATGTGCTGCGCAGACTTTTAAGGCGTGCGGCAAGGCATGGCAGGCTTTTGGGTGTTGAGAGATTGTTCTTATCCGATTTGTGCGATACAGTCATTAATGAGAACATGGGCGCCTATCCCGAGATTCTTGAGAAGAAAGATTTAATTAAGAAAATCATTAATGTTGAGGAAGAGAACTTCAACAAAACTATCGGACAAGGCCTGAAAATGCTGGAGGAAATCACTTCAAACTCGAAAAACACAACCGTTTCCGGTGAGGATTTGTTCAGACTGTATGATACCTATGGTTTTCCGCTTGATTTAACAAAGGACATTCTTGAAGAAAAAGGTTTCGAGGCTGATGAGGAAAAATTTTATCAGTTGATGGAGTTGCAGCGTGAGAGGGCGCGCAGCTCAAGGAAAAACGAAGATACTGATGCTTGGAAGGGTCAGGAAAATCTTATAAACGATATGTCTGCAACTGATTTTTGCGGATATAACAGTGATGAATGTCAGGCAAAGGTAATGGCAATTGTTAAGGACTCTCAGAGGGTTTCGAGTGCTTATGAAGGAGAAGAAGCCGTCATAATATTTGACAATACTCCTTTTTATGCTACCTCAGGAGGACAGATCGGTGACAGCGGCTGTGTGACCGGAGCAGGTTGCGCCGTTAAAATTGATACAACTGAAAAGAATCAAAACGGTGTCTTTACACATATTGGAACGGTTGAGTCGGGTGTGATTTCGGTTGGTGATGTTGTTACCTTGCAAATTGATGTTGACAAAAGGGCTGCAATCAGAAGAAATCATACTGCTGCACATTTGTTGCAAGCAGGTCTACGGGCTGTGTTGGGAACACATGTGGAACAAGCAGGTCAGTTGGTTAACGAAAAAGAGGTACGTTTTGACTTTACTCATTTTTCTGCTTTGTCACAGGATGAGATTGATCGTGTCGAGCGTTTTGTTAATGAAGCAATTTTGTCGGGAATTAGCGTTGAAAATTCTGAGATGGATATAAATGAAGCTAAATCGAAGGGTGCAATGGCTTTGTTTGGCGAGAAATACGGTAAGGTCGTCAGGGTAGTTGATATTGCCGGTAGGTCGATTGAACTTTGCGGTGGAACGCATGTTGACAACACTGCAAAAATCGGACTTTTTAAAATTTTCTCAGAGGGTTCTGTTGCTTCGGGAATCAGGAGAATACAAGCTTATACCGGGTTTGAAGTGGTCGGACTTATTAAAGAAATTAATACGAGGGTCAATCAAGCAGCGGCCGCCCTTAAGCTCAACAATTCAAGCGAACTTGTTAATAAATGTATTCAACTTTCGGCAGATTTAAAAGACAGGGAAAGGATTATTGAAAAACTAAATTCTGAACTTGCTCAAATACAAATTAACGGTTTGTTCTCGTCTGCAAAAGATGTTGAGGGTGTTAAAATATTAACCGCAGCAATTTCGGGAACAGGCTCGGATGCTTTGAGAGGTCTGTGTGATAAGATTAAGGATAAATTTACCGACTGTGTTGCGGTTGTGGCCGGTGTTAATGGTGAAACAGCAACCATTGCTGTTTCTGTAGGAGGCAATGCGTTGGAAAAGGGAATCCATGCAGGCAGGGTTGTAAGTGCAGTTGCGGCAATCGCCGGCGGAAAGGGCGGAGGTCGGCCTGATTTTGCCATGGCAGGCGCCAAAAATGTTTCTATGATTGATGAAGCCTTGGCGGCCGTTGAGGGTATAGTTTCTTCAATGATTAAATAGGAGTATAGAGTATGGAATGTTTATTTTGCAAAATAGTTGATGGCAGTATTCCTTCAAAAAAGGTTTTTGAAACCGAAAACGTTTTGGCATTTGAAGATATTGATCCGCAGGCACCGTTTCATGTTATTG
Organism: bacterium; assembly: GCA_030535285.1. GTDB lineage: Bacteria > Bacillota > Clostridia > Oscillospirales > Acutalibacteraceae > JAUMXX01. Next base: position 8,652 of record JAUMXX010000045.1, read on the forward strand.
TTATTCCGAAAACACATATTGCAAGTGCGGCGGAAATCAATCGTCAAAATAGTGCTGTTATGTCTGAAATATTTGAAGTTATTGCAAAAATCGCTGAGGAGAATCAACTTCAGGACGGTTTCAGGGTCGTTAACAACTGCGGTGTTGATGGCGGACAGACTGTGGAACATATACATTTTCACCTGATGGGCAGGCGTAGGTTTGGCTGGCCCGCTGGCTAATGTTGTTCGCAAGGCAAACTGTTTTATTGTTTTTTATTATCAGTTTTAAGGTAAGGAGTGTATTATTTTGAGAAAAGTAATTGAATTAACGATTGCCGGTGTTAAATGTGAATTGGAACTTTGTAAAGTTAGTGATAAACTTGATATTGCAGCATTTATCCTGTTTGACAGCGTTGATGTTACGGTAGCGGCAGGAAAACAACTTCTTGAAAGAGTACCTGATTTTGATGTTATTTTGACTCCGGAGGCAAAGAGTATTCCTTTAGCGTATGAAATGGCAAGAGTTTCAGGGAAACCTTATGTTGTTATACGTAAAGGGACGAAGGTTTACATGACTAATCCGGTTTGCGTTGATGTCCGCTCGATAACAACAGATAGGGTGCAAAAACTCTACCTTGGTGAAACTGATGTCGAGAGATTAAAAGGAAAAAGAATTCTGGTTGTTGATGATGTTATCAGCACCGGGGAAACTTTACTTGCAATTGAGCAGCTTGTTGACCAAATAGGTGGAGAGGTCGTTGCAAATTGCGCCGTCTTGGCCGAAGGCGATGCAGCAGAGCGTGATGATATTATATTTTTGGAAAAATTACCTTTGTTCTTCAAATAATCTATGTCGGGCTGTTTTGCTAGGGTAATATTGTACAAATCATGATTTTGTCGGGGTCGGTGTTGCTTTTGATGGTAACCGACTTGTCAATGTCAAAAAAGAGTTGTACAAGGTGCTTTTAGGGAAACAGCTGTTTTTATATGGGGGTTTAATGAATAGGTATCTATTTGTTCTCGGTGTTTTTTCTGCAATAGCAACCGCATTGTTGTACCTGTTGGGTATTAGTGCTCTTTTGATAATTGCAGGATCGTTGGTTTTATTGATTGTTATTTTGTTTTTGTTTAGGAAAAGGATATGTGAAGTAAAAACACTTGCTGTTTTGTCTGCAGTTTCACTATTGTTTTTGGTGTATTATGGGTTATTTTACAACCTTAATGTGAGTCCTGTTATTAAACTGAATGGGACTACCGGTGTGATTGAAGGTTATGTCTGCGAAGAACCGACACAAAGCGGCGGAAT
>JAUMXX010000119.1 GCA_030535285.1 bacterium
GAACAACCATATTATCATTGATTGTAAATACTTCGGGAAGTTCAAAGTTTGGCATCTCTCCAAGTGTTCGGGGATCTGTCAGCACACCGGTAAGTGCAGAAGCCGCTGCAAGTTCGGGTGATACAAGATAAATCTGTCCGTCCTTTGTGCCGCTGCGGCCTTCAAAGTTTCTGTTAAAGGTACGCAAGGATATACCGCCGGAATTTGGCGACTGTCCCATACCGATACAAGGTCCGCAAGCACTCTCTAAAATTCTTGCACCTGCATCAATCATATCAGAAAGTGCGCCGCAAGCAGCAAGCATATTAAGAACCTGCTTAGAGCCCGGTGCAATTGAGAGAGAAACATCGGGGTGAACGGTTTTGCCCTTTAAGATGTAAGCAACCTTCAGCATATCAAGAAGTGATGAGTTTGTGCATGAGCCGATACAAACCTGGTCAACCTTCATATCTCCGATTTCTGCAACCGACTTAACGTTGTCGGGTGAATGAGGGCAGGCTGCAAGCGGAACAAGCTCGCTTAAATTGATTTCAACTACTTCGTCATATACAGCATCAGGGTCAGCCGAGAGAGGAGTATAGTCTTCTTCTCTTGCTTGAGCCTTTAAAAATTCCCTTGTTGTTTCGTCTGAAGGGAATATAGATGTTGTCGCACCAAGCTCTGCGCCCATATTTGTAATTGTTGCACGTTCAGGAACTGAAAGGGTTTTGACACCTTCGCCTGTGTATTCGATTATTTTGCCAACACCGCCCTTAACCGAAAGTCTGCGCAAAACTTCTAAAATTACGTCTTTTGCGGCAACCCAGGGGCTAAGCTTGCCGGTGAGCTCAACCTTAACGATTTTAGGACAGGTGATATAATATGTACCGCCGCCCATTGCAACAGCAACGTCCATACCGCCGGCACCTATTGCAAGCATACCGATGCCGCCACCGGTCGGTGTGTGGCTGTCGGAGCCGATAAGGGTCTTGCCGGGGATACCAAATCTTTCAAGGTGAACCTGGTGGCAAATTCCGTTACCCGGTCGGGAAAAATATATTCCGTGTTTTTTGCAGACGCTACCTATAAATCTGTGGTCATCTGCGTTTTCAAATCCGCTTTGAAGGGTATTGTGGTCAATATAGGCAACTGACTTTTCGGTTTTTACTCTGGGAACACCCATGGCCTCAAATTCAAGATAAGCCATTGTGCCGGTAGCATCCTGAGTCAGTGTCTGGTCAATTTTAATACCAATTTCCTGTCCGGCAATCATTTCACCGGAAACCAGGTGGTTTTTAATAATTTTTTGAGAAATAGTAAGTCCCATAAACTGTTGTCCTCCGTAAAATTTAATCATCATTTCATTTTACAAAAAAACTGTTACTTTGTCAAGGCTTGGCTTGCAGAAAACTATACTAATGTCACTTTGCGGCACTGTTTTATCCGTGAAGTTTACATAATTGTTACAATTCACTTTATCCACAGAGTTATCCACAGAAAATAATGTGTAATCACAGTGATTTTTTGCATATTTTAACATTATTAAGAAAAAATTGTTAAATAAGGATGTGAAAAAGTTGTTCTAAAATTAATTTATTTGAATAGCAGGAAGAAAAAGTACTTGCGAAGAGATAATAAATATGGTACAATAATTAAGTGTTAAAAAATGGTATGCAGGGAGGACCTGGTTTATGATTCTTGGTGTTGATTTCGGCGACAGCCGTACGGGGTATGCAACCTCCGATGTACTTGGCTTTTCGGCGCATACTCTTGAAACATACAGCGAAAAGAATATGAACAAGGTTGCGGAGCATACAGCCAAGCTTGCAAAGGAGCTTAATGCTGAAAAGATAGTTTTGGGATTCCCTAAAAACATGAATGGTACAGTAGGCGAACGTGGCAAAAAGACAAAGGCTTTTGCAAAGCTGCTTCGGGAGATGACGGGTCTTGATGTCATACTCTGGGATGAAAGGCTGACTACAGTTTCAGCACACAGCCTTATGAATGAAACCAATGTCAGGGGAAAAAAACGCAAAGACAGCGTTGATAAAATTGCAGCGGCATTTATACTTCAAGCGTATCTGGACAGTAATAAATTTTAAGAAAATAAATATAAATTTGCAGAAAGAGGGTATTTAAAATGGCAGAAAAATTTGATAACACCGAAAACATGGAAAATGAAAATGATTTTTTAGTTGATTTATTTGACGACGAGGGAAATAAGCAGACGGTTGAGCATCTTGATACCGTGCCGGTTGACGGCTTTGACTATGTTATCTGTATTCCTTCCAAGG
>JAUMXX010000120.1 GCA_030535285.1 bacterium
GAAACTTTGCGACTGTTTTTTATGAGGGCGTCAATGTTTTTATATGATTCCATATCAAACATTTTTTCACCGGTATACATACTTCCTTGTTTTGTAATGTAGATTGGGATAATATTATATTTATCTTTATCCATATTCTTCATTGCCTGAACGGCAGAGATAATAGAAACCTCGTGTTCGACAGAGCAACAACCGAAAATCACCGCAACATTAATTTTCAATATAATCACCGTTTCCTTTCAATATTTAAACTGCGACAACCGACCCATATATTTTGACCGATAATTAAGTTAGATAATTGTCAGGCAGGTCATTTTCAAACAGAATTACCGTGTTTTTATCGCACATGGGTGAAAAAATCTTAACCGCTGTTGCAAATGAATCTGCAACATAAAGGTTTTGGGTATCAAAATCAGTAGTTTTAACACCGTTAGCAATAGGTATGGCGCGTTTTTTGCCCACAAGAATTATAATATCGCAAATCTCCCCGGCCTTTTGTCCTAAAGTATAGTTACATTCGTACTCTTGATTGCCGAGTTCAACAAGTCCCGGGGTAACAATAATTTTTTTCATTCCCTCAAAACTCGAGAGAACATTTACAGCCTCCAAACAACCGGCCGGATTAGCATTATATGCGTCATCTATTAGTATACAGCCGTTAATATATGGTTTCATTTGAAGCCGGTGGTCGACCGGTATCAGTTGTGAAACTGCATAAGAAATATCCCTGTCACTAACGCCGAGGTGAAGGGCAACGGTAACAGCGGCAGTTATATTAAGTGCATTATGGGCACCAAGTAATCTTGAATGAAGAGATACGCATTGGTCACCGGATTTAATTTCAAACACAATGCCGTTGCGGTCGTAACTTATATTTTGCGCAAAGCAGTCAAATTCGGGGTTTGTGCCGTATAAAACAGGACTGTAATTTTCAGACTTTTCAAGTATGTGTTGATTGTCACCGTTAAGAAAACATATTCCTGCGTTTTCTTGACAAAAATCGACCAGTTCAAATTTGGTGTCAATTATGTTTTCAAGGGTTTTGAATGTTTCAAGATGCTGGGGTCCGATTGAGGTGATAATTCCGTATTTGGGATTGGTAATTTTGCAAATCTCTTTTATATCACCCGACTTTTTTGCACCCATTTCTGCAATAAAAATTTCGGTTTGCGGGGTAAGTTTTTCTCTTATTGTTTTAACAATTCCCATGGGAGTATTAAAACTTTCGGGGGTCATGAGCACATTGTACTTTTCACTCAGAATACGGTTAAGTATGTACTTTGTACTGGTTTTCCCGTAACTGCCGGTAATAGCGATTACAGTAAGATTTTTAACACTTTTAAGTTTTCTTTTTGCGTCGAAGGTGAACCACATACAAAGCAGCTTGTCAAACGGTAACATGATAACAAGACCGAGCAAGCATAAAACCGATGGCATAAAGGCAAGACAAACTGCGATTGTTAACAGTATCAACTGTAGCATACCATCTGTGAAAAGCGATACAAGAAATAGGGCAATTTCAATTGCTGCAGAGGTTGAGAACATCCGTATAACTCTTGTAGTAAAAACAAGTTTCTTGATTGATTTTTTGTGTTCGTGGTAGGCTATTGCAATTCGAAGGAGTGAAATAACGGCGATAATGTTCAGTAGTTTATTGTATTCCATTCTTATGCAAACAGCTGAAAAAGCAAGCAAAACAGCACTGGAAACCGCACGTAGTGAAAAAGCTTTTACTAACCATTTAAGATATCTTGTTATGAAATATGAATTTTGTTGCAATATCTGAAAATGCCTGTTGAGTGAGGCAAATGAGCAGATAATTATAATAATTGTTGGAATTAAAGTTTGATAACTCAATTTCAAAACTCCTTTAGGATAAAAAACTTTTTAGTATTGCGTTGGCTTGAAAAGGTTTTTGCACAAACGAAAAGTGTCCGGTGTTTTCAAGCACACAAAGTCCGGTATCTTTTATTAGTTCTGTTAACTTATGGGCCATATAAAGCGGAGTGTCTGTATCCTTATCGCCCCAAATCAAAAGCGTAGGGCAGGAAATATTTCCGACAATATCAGTCATATCGTCATTAACAAGAGAAACCAAAGTCTTTCTCATTACTTCGGGTGCACTGTTGTAGTCGCCTGAGCCGAAATAAGAGCGCGCTTTTTGTAAAAGAGAATCGGTATGGTTTCTGATCAGAGGTAGCGTTAGACACCACTTAACAGCCTTAAAACTTTTTATCTTTATTTGCTTTCTAAG
>JAUMXX010000008.1 GCA_030535285.1 bacterium
GGGCCGCCCGATTATATTACCACATCTCCTATACCTATGTCAACACCTTTTTTTAGAAAACAACAATTTTTTATGTCCTTTTTCAATACTCTTTTTATTGTTTCTTTTTATACACAAATTTGCTTGGTTTTTAACCGAATATTCAACCGGTGTTTACATTACATTATAGTTTAACCTTTGCTATATTTTTTTCTTCTAATTTTCCCGTTTTTATGGTATAATATACATCAACAAATCTTTTTGAAGGTGTTTATGCTATGAATTACAGCTTTGCACAGAGAGTTTCAAGTTTAAAACCCTCTGCTATTAGGGAAATTTTAAAGTTTACTTCTGCCCCGGGGTATATTCCTTTTGCCGCAGGAAATCCTTCTCCCGAGGCTTTTCCTACCACGATTATTTCCGAAATAAGTAACAACATCCTGACAAACAGACCGATTGACGCTCTGCAATACTCAATTACCGAAGGTTATGCTCCGCTTCGCGACCATCTGACAAATTATATGAAAACAAAGCACGACATCGGCAGAGACTTTGATCAAATTTTAATCTGCTCAGGCGCTCAGCAGGTAATGAATCTTGCAACTATGGCGCTATGTGATCCGGGTGATGTGATTATTTGCGAAAACCCCAGTTTTATCGGTTCTCTCAACGCGTTTCGCTGTATGGAACAGAAGCTTGTCGGGGTTGACATGGAAGAAGACGGGATGAATTTAGAAATGCTTGAAAAATGCATTAAAGAAAATCCTTCCTGCAAGTTTATATATACTATACCCAATTTTCAAAACCCGTCAGGTATAACAATGTCGCTGGAAAAACGCAAAAAGTTATACCGCTTAGCCAAAGAAAACAACATATTGATTCTCGAAGACAACCCATACGGCGATATTCGTATTGGCGGGGAAAATCTTCCCTCTATTAAAAGTTTTGACCAAGACGGAATTGTTATTTATGCAGGAACGTTTTCCAAAGTACTTGCTCCGGGAATCCGTGTCGGTTACGCGATTGCTCCCCGGCAAATTATATCAAAAATGGTTGTCTGCAAGCAAACAAGCGATGTTCACACAAACATTTGGGGGCAACTTCTCTGTCACGAATTCATGACCAAATACGATTACGAGGCACATCTCGAAAACAACCGAAACATCTATAGAGAAAAAGCAAATCATATGCTTGACCTTTTAGACAAATATATCGGTGGACGAATAAGTTTCACCCGTCCCGAAGGCGGACTTTTTATATGGTGCACCCTGCCGGACAGTGTAGATATGCTTGATTTTTGTAAAGCTTTGCTTGACAAGAAAGTTGCTGTTGTTCCGGGCAACGCCTTTACCATGAAAGATACCGATAAGACGCAAAGCTTCCGGATAAACTTTTCAACCCCCACTAACGAGCAGTTGGAACTGGGTTGCAAAATTCTGGGAGAGACTGCAGACATTTTTATTAAGTAGGAGAATCCCAAAATGAACGAAACAACCAACACCCCTAAAAAACGTGTTTTAAGTGGAATCCAACCCAGCGGAGTTTTAACGCTCGGAAATTATCTGGGTGCGCTCAAAAACTGGAAGGCTATGCAATCAGAGTTTGATTGTTTGTTTATGGTTGCAGATCTGCACACTATAACCATTCGCCAAGAGCCCGCAAAGTTCCGCCAACAGATTTATAATACCGCCGCCATGCTCCTAAGTATCGGTCTTGACCCAAGTCAAAGTACTCTTTTTATTCAATCACATGTCGCGGCTCATGCACAACTTTGCTGGATTTTAAGTTGTTATACACAGTTCGGAGAACTTTCAAGAATGACCCAATTCAAAGAAAAGTCCCAGAAACACGCCGACAACGTTAACGCCGGTCTGTTCTCCTATCCGGTGCTCATGGCAGCTGATATTCTGCTTTACGCCTCTGACCTTGTTCCTGTGGGTCACGACCAGAAGCAACATCTTGAAATCTCACGAAATATAGCTACACGTTTTAATAACTGTTACGGAGATGTGCTGACCATACCCGAACCGTATATTCCTAAAATCGGCGCGCGGGTTATGTCACTTCAAAACCCAACCAAAAAAATGTCAAAGTCGGATGAAAATGTAAACGCTTGGGTCGGAATTGTTGATTCCCCCGACGATATTTTAAGAAAATTCAAACGCGCCGTTACGGATTCAGAAGGTTGTATCCGTATGCAGCCCGGACGTGACGCTATCAACAACCTTATAAGCATTTACAGCACTGTTACCGGAAAATCGCCCGAACAGGTTGAGCAACAATTTGAAGGAAAAGGTTACGGTGAGTTTAAGGTTGCTATTGCCGAAGCCGTTATTGAAGAGTTTCGGCCGATTCGTGAAAATTTTGAGTATTATATTAAAGATAAAAAAGAGCTTGAGCGCATTTTCAAAGCCGGAGCCGAATCCGCCGCACATATTGCAAACCGTCAGGTTGGCAAAGTGATGAAGAAAATCGGGTTTGTACTGTAATGAGTAAATCACTGTTTGATTTTTTAAAACAATACAAAAAAGCGAACCCGGTTCGCTGTCATACTCCGGGACATTCCGGCAAAGCTGCCGTTTTGTCGCCCTTTAAAACGATTTTGGGGTATGACATTACCGAAATAGACGGTGCAGACAGTCTTTACGATTCAACCGGCATAATAAAAAACTGCGAAACAAAAGCCGCCGAGATTTTCGAGTGTGAGGCCTCGCTCATTTCGGCAGGCGGATGCAGTTTGGCAATTCAAACCATGCTCTCGCTGTGTGTAAAAGCGAATCAAAAAATCGCCATAGCAAGAAACTCTCACCGTTGTGCTATTTCAACCCTTGCGCTTATAAACGCCTGTCCGGTCTGGATTTATCCACAAGGTGATTTGCCCATTTCCAAACAAGATGTTGAAGCTGTTTTGGAAAAAAATCCCGACGTTTGTGCAGTCTATCTTACCAGTCCGGATTACTGCGGAAGACTCTGCGATATCGCTGAAATTGCTCAATTATGCAAAGACAAAAACATTCCTCTTTTGGTTGACAATGCGCACGGTTCCCATCTCAAGTTTTTACCACAAAACCTCGATCCGCTGAAACTCGGCGCAACCATGGCAACATATTCACTCCACAAAACACTTCCGGTTCTCACCGGCGGAGCTCTGCTTAATATTGCCGAGAAGAAATATATGCCTGACGCAAAACGAATGATGGCAATTTTTGGGTCTACCAGCCCTTCTTATTTGATAATGGCATCCATTGATTTGTGTCTTGATTGGCTTAAAACAAAAGGTTGCTCGGCTTTTTCAAGGGCACAGTCACAGGTTGAAAAACTTAAAAGCCTTGCCCGATTCCGTGGTTTTTTGTGTGAAAGCGATTTGTCCGACGCAACTCGTTTAACCCTTGATCTTTCAAATTTTACTCAATCAGGTTGCGTTGCTGCTCAATATTTCATTGAGCATAAAATAATTCCCGATTTCTACGATTCCCGGTTTGTCGTGTTTATACTAACACCCCAGTTGACCAACCGTGATTATAGAAAAATTGCAAAAGCTTTAAAAAATATTCGACTGACAAAATCAACCTCAAAAAAAGAAACAACTCCCCTGCCAACGTGTAAAACCGTTCTTTCGCCACGTGCCGCACTGCTTGCAGAGCAAGAGGATATATTGTTGGAAGACTGTCCGGGCAGAATTTGTGCTGACATTTTGTGTCCCTGTCCTCCGGGAATTCCGGTTGTGGTTCCCGGCGAAGAAATTAACGATTTATCAATTAATTATCTAAGACAAAACGGCTTTTCTAAAATTAAGGTTGTGAAATAAAACAGGTGAATTGCATGTATGACCGAATTTGCTCAAACACGCTAATAAAAAAGAATCTGGAAAAAATTAATAGGTCCCAACGCCTTATACATTCTGTTATAATTGAAGGGGCAGCCGGATTAGGCAAGCATACGCTTGCAACCGTAATCGGTGCGTCTGCCGTTTGTGAGGACAGCACTCCTCCTTGCGGTGTTTGTAAAATCTGCAAATCGTTTTCTACTGCATCTCATCCCGATTATATGATTTTCAGCCCCAAAAAAAATGTCTTTGATATTGATACCGTTCGTGAGATTATACGTGAGGCGAACATAATGCCTATCGAGGCTAAAAGAAAGGTTATCATTTTAGAAAACTGTGAAAAAATGAGCCTCATCTCCCAAAATGCACTTCTGAAAATTTTGGAGGAGCCTCCGGGCAGCACCTTGTTTATTCTTCTTGTAACCTCTGCCGGTTTTCTTTTGCCGACGATTCGTTCCCGTTGCATCACCTTTTCTCTTCACCTGCCACAACTTAAGGAGGCTTTGCCGTTTGTTTGCAAACACTTTCCCGACAAGTCCGAGCAAGAGATATTGCGGGCGCTTAAAAATTCACATTGTAATTTGGGAAGAACCTTCGCACTTCTAAACGAGCAGCAAGATATCAAGGCTGTTTCTGCCGCTCGGGAAACTCTTCTGCTTTTAGAAAAAAACGATAAATACGGTTTGCTTAAATTATTTGCAACCTTTGAAAAGGACGCGGCATTTGCAAAAGCAATTTTGGACGAATTGCTCCTTATGCTAACCGCCCGGATTAAGTTGATGAAGTCAACTGATGACGATTATGTTTTGTCTGACAATGCGCTTATCGCCATGATAAACACATTAAACGATTCTATAGCTGCACTAAACGGAAACAGTTCGGTCAAACTTGTGTTTTCGGTTCTGTCCGGCAGACTGTTTGAAGATATTTGTTTGTAATATTAAGAAAATAATGTATAATATTATTCTGCTATATGCCTTACTGATAAGAAAGGATTGATCATAAAAATATGATAGAAATTGTCGGAGTTAAGTTTCGCTCAGACGGCAGGATCTATTCCTTTAATCCCGCCGGAAAAAAATACAATACGGGCGACTACGTAATTGTAAATACCGCACGAGGAACCGAATGTGGAGAAATTTCCAATCCCAATCATTTTGTTGATGACACACAGGTTGTAAAACCACTGAAAGAAATAATCCGACGTGCAAACGATGCCGATCTAAAGAGGCTCAAGGAAAACAAGGCAAAAGAACAAAAAGCTTTTAAGGTTTGTGAGGAACTTATCCCCAAGCATAACCTTGATATGAAACTTGTTGATGTTGAGGCGTCTTTTGACGGAAGCAAGATTTTGTTCTACTTTACCTCTGACGGCCGTGTTGATTTCAGAGAACTGGTCAAAGATTTGGCGGCTATGTTCCACACAAGGATAGAACTGCGTCAAATAGGTGTCCGCGACGAAGCAAAAAAATTGGGCGGTTTGGGTATTTGCGGTCAAGAATTTTGTTGCACGCGTTTCCTTGACGATTTTCAGCCTGTTTCAATTAAAATGGCAAAAGAACAAGGGCTCTCGCTCAACCCAACAAAAATTTCGGGTAGCTGCGGAAGACTGATGTGTTGTCTTAAGTATGAACAAAACGCCTACGAGCATTTGATTCAACTCACACCGCCGCTACATTCAACCGTTAAAACGAGCGATGGCGTCGGAACCGTTACCGAAGTTAACCTCTTAACCGGTATGCTGAAAGTTGCATTCAGCAAAGAGGAGGTAATGCCCCGCTCCTACCACCGCGATGATGTTAAATTGCTTAGCAAGCGTAACAAACACGAACAAAAAGACGAAGAAATTGAGCAAGAAAACGAATAATATTCCCCGCAAAACAACCGTTTCGGTTTATACCGATAACGCAAGTTTTGCGGGGATTGTTTATGGTCTGAAATATTTTTTAAATGCCGACTGTGATTCCTTTCCCACAACAGCCGTTATGCTGTCACCGCTGCGTAACACAAAATCTCCTCGGGGTATGTTCATTTCGCCGTCCCTGACAACTGCAACCAAAATACAGCTTTTCGGGAGCACCATTTCGGATAAATCTTTCCCGTTTTCATTGAATCCGTCGGGTATTATTAACTCGATAATTCCCGCCTCACCCTTGTTAAGTGTAGCAAGCATTTGCAGTTCGTTGTCTATTTCCATTTCTATAAGATTTGTTAGTATCTGTGTACCGCTGACTGCGATATCGGCACCGAGCATTTTAGTTATCTTAACGTTTTTAGGATTGTTGACCCTTGCAATAACCTTTTTAACCTTAAAATGTTTCTTTGCAAGCTGACATGCAACAATATTGTTCTCATCCTTACCGGTAGCTGCAATAAACGCCTCTGCTTTGCTGATACCCGCTTCAACCAGGATTTCAACCGCCGTGCCGTCACCATGTAACACCGATATGTCTAGCTCGACTGCCAGTCTTTCACAAAGTTGCCTGTCTTTTTCAATTATAACAACCTCTTTACCGTGTTCTCGCAAAGTTTTCGCCGCATAAAACCCGGTTTTTCCGCCACCCACGATGATTGTTTTCATAAATTTTCTATATCCTTTCTCAAACACAAAAGGCGAAAAGACCCACACCAAAGCAACAAGTTTTTCCGTGCGTGTATGATATCTATGCCTCTTGTTTGCAAACAACATATTTTCTTCAGCAGTAATCTCTCGGTCGGTCTTTATGCAATTTAAAAATCTTAATCAACCTCAGACGACATAACTACTTTTTCGTTTTCTTTGACAACCCTCTCCAGATCAACAGCTAATGAGAACTTTCCGTCGGCCGTATAATAGCCGTAAATTATTTCGTCTTTATATAAAGGTATATCGCAAAGCCGTTTCCCAACATATCTAGAATCAAATCGTGTTGTAAACGTTGTTGTTGTGTTGCCAAAGTTCAGCATCTTGTTGGTAGAGTCACGCATAACAAGATTCTTTAAAACCGCCACGGTGCTGTTTGTCGGACAAACCGTTTTGAGCCCCAAACTTTCAAAAATATGCTCCCTTGCGGAATCATAAACAACAGCGATAACATCCTCAATATTATAAACATCCTTGGCAATCTGCGCAATAACGATATTAAGATTATCCTCGTCATCAACGACAACCACCGCGTCACATTCCTTTATACCCGCCTTTTCAAGAATATCGGTATCCATAAGCACTCCGCTTACCGAAAGGCCTGTAAAGTTTTCGGGCAAATCGCTCAACTGACTTTTTTCTTTTGCAACAATTGACACCTCATGCCCTTTCCGACAAAAGAACTCCGCAAGTCGAATTCCTACCTTTCCACACCCGACAATTAATATGTTCATTATGATGACCGTCCTTAATTTTAATTATATTTTATAACCTGTTTTCGTTTTCCCGTAAAAACGGGAACCTTAAACTCTATACTAAGCGTTTATTGGTTTTGTGCGACTTTTTTACTTTTATGATAACTGCATTATATTCCTTTTTTTTTATAAATTCAAGACAAAAGTATTTTTTGTTGTTTTTGTTGACCGCAAAGCGTTTTTGCTATAAAATATATCATGATGAATTTGATTTTCTGAAAATGAATTTTTTGTTTGATGGGTGGCGATTTCTTTGGCAAAACTTTCCCCTTCGGTTTTAGGAGTTGATTTTCTCTCGTTTAAAGAACAACTCAAAACTCTTGAATCCTGCAAAACCGACATGTTACACCTTGATGTTATGGACGGAATTTTTGTTCCCAACATTTCATTTGGCGTTCCGGTAATTAATTCTATTAAAAAGCACACCTGCCTGCCGCTTGATGTGCATCTGATGATCGACCGACCCCACAGATATATTGAAGATTTTGCAAAGGTGGCAGATATTCTGGGGTTTCACTATGAAGCGGGCTCGGATGTTACCGAAACTCTAAAACAAATCCGCAGGCTCGGCTGCAAATCCTGTCTGACAATAAAACCGAAAACGCCTGCAGAAGCTATTTTTAAATATTTACCTCTTTGTGACATGGTACTTGTTATGTCGGTTGAGCCGGGCTTTGGCGGACAATCTTTTATGCCTTGTGCCCTCGAAAAACTTTCAGCCTTAAAATCAGAATGTGCCAGACTGGGCCTTAACATAGACCTTGAGGTTGACGGTGGCATAAATAAGGAAACTGCTCCCCTGGCCGTTCAGGCGGGAGCAACTGTTCTGGTTGCGGGCAGCTACCTGTTCAAATCTTTAGACCTCGAAGCCGTTGTAAACGAGCTTAAATCTTTATAAAAAATATTTGCCAGCTTTGATATTGCGTTGTCCTTCCAGACAAGCCTGCCATACTCCATGGTGCGCAAAATATCAGAGCTGTTTTTTGTTGCCCCTGCGGCATATTCCTTTATTAACAATTCAGCGTTGGAATCTTTCAGACGGATAATTAAACTGTATGATTCATCATGAAAATAGACACTGCTTCTTGCGTCGTAAATCTCCTTGTGTTGCATTAATTGTCTAATACATTCAAGCAGCGCTTCACTGCTTTCAAAACTGAACTTTTGCAAACCCATACCCTTTTTTTGAACGCAATTCTTTTTACTGTCATCGGTTTTTTCGGGTAAAAAACTAATTAAAAACCCGCCGTCAGACATCGAAAATATTTCTATTACAAAATTTCCGGTGAAATAATATGCCCCTGTTTTTCGCGCCGCCTTAACTAAAATTTTCACAATATGCGCCCGGGCATACATTTCGTTATAATTAAATATTATATCGTACACTTTATAATAGTCGGCTTCCTCCTTGTTTAAACGAACCTTTAATTTGCCGTTCGGTTCTAAAATAGCCGTCATAACAGAGCCCCCGTTGTTTACTAATTTTTTCTGCGATTTCAACGAATTGGTTTTTAAACTTTGCACTCTGTTAATTGTCTGTGTTTTTTCTTTCCAAAATCTTTACTATTACATAATATTATCTCTACTTGTTCTTTGCGAATACTTTTAAAACTATTTCTGTTCGCTGTCGAAAATATAAGCCGGAGTCAACAATTACCTTGTCGACCCCGGCTTTTTTACTTGTTTTAATGCGTTTAACCGTCATCTGTCCAGGCAAACCCCTGTCTGCCGCTGTACTTCAAACTATTAGTTTTGTGATTTTATTTTATCCCAGTAGTTTTTGTGCTGCTGCTCGTATTTGTTATCTCCGAATTTGTAATAAACAGTATCCTTGAGTGCGTCGGGAAGATACTGCTGCTTTACATAATGATTTTCAAAGGCGTGAGGGTATTTGTAAAACTGTCCCTTGTTCTTGTTTTCATCCCCGTCAAAGTGTTTGTTTTGCAAACATCTGGGTATCGGATCGCTGTTTCCCTGAACTATGTCCTGCGTTGCCGCATTAATAGCTTCGTATGCAGAATTTGATTTGGGACTTACTGCCACCAGAATGGTTGCATCTGCAAGCGGTATTCTTGCTTCAGGCATACCTACCATCAACGCCGCATCAATCGCCGCTTTGACAATCGGGATAATCTGCGGATTTGCAAGTCCCACATCCTCACAGGCACACACCATCAATCTTCTGCAGGCTGACGGAAGATCCCCCGCCTCAAGCAACCGCGCCAGATAGTGTACCGCCGCGTCAGGATCGCTGCCCCGCATAGATTTCTGATATGCCGACATAATGTCATAGTGTTCATCCCCTGCACGATCATACCTCATCGCACTTTTGTGAGACGTTTCTTCAACAAACTCATCTGAAATTTTTATTTCTCCGAAAGCCTGCTTCCCCGTTAGCGCACACAATTCTAAACAATTAAGTGCCTTGCGCACATCACCGCCGCTGGCTCGGGCAATTTTTTCAACCGTTTTCTCGTTTTCAAAAACAATCTTACAACCCGTTTCGTCCTTTAGAATTTCACAAGCACGCATCAATGCCTCTATAATCGCCCGGCTGTCGAGTTGTTTAAACTCAAATACGGTGCAACGGCTTAATATTGCATTATAAATATAGAAATACGGGTTTTCTGTTGTTGAAGCAATCAGCGTTATTTCTCCGTTTTCTATATATTCAAGCAGAATTTGTTGCTGCTTTTTTGTAAAATACTGAATCTCGTCGAGATATAACAATATTCCGTTTTCCGTTCCTATTGTGCCCCGCGAAGAAATTACCTGCTTTATATCCGCCGTCGTGGCACTGGTTGCGTTCATTTTGCAGAGCTTTTTCCCACAGGTTTTCGCAATTATCTCAGCAACTGTGGTTTTTCCCACTCCCGACGGACCGTAAAAAATCATATTGGGAATTTGCTTCGCTTCAATTATTTTATAAAGCGGCTTATCCTTATCTATTAAATGTTTTTGTCCAAAAACTTCGTCTATCGTTTTGGGTCTTATCCTGTCTGCTAACGGTGCCATCATAATAAACACTTCCCATATAATCAAAGTCCTGCTAACTGAAAAATGCCTTTTGCAGACCACAGTCAACAACATATTCTTGTTATAAACCGTTTTTTGCAAAAGGCAATATTTTATATTTTATTCATATAGCGGATACTTTTTGCAAATTTCTGACACGCCGTTTTTGATATACTCAACCTTGTTGTCAAAATCTTTAACTGCCAATGCAATATATTCTCCGATCTTTTGCATTTCCTCGACACCCATGCCTCTTGAGGTAACCGCCGCCGTTCCAACACGGATACCGCTTGTAACAAACGGTTTTTCTGGATCGTTGGGAACTGCATTTTTATTTACGGTAATATTAACCTGATCCAGCCTGTTTTCAAGCTCCTTACCCGTAACTTCGGTACCCCTCAAATCAACCAAAACAAGATGGTTGTCGGTCCCGCCGGAAACCAGGTTGATTCCGTTACTCATAAGAGATTTTGCAAGCGCATTACAGTTGTCAACTATTGCCTTTTGATAGTTCTTAAACTCCGGTTTTAAGGCCTCGCCGAAGCAAACAGCCTTTGACGCGATAATATGCATTAAAGGTCCGCCTTGATTGCCCGGGAAAACGGCTTTGTCAATCGCAGTGGCATATTCTTTTTTACAAAGAATAAGACCGCCTCTCGGACCACGCAAGGTCTTATGTGTGGTTGTCGTTACAACATCGGCATATTTTACAGGGTTTTGATGAAGTCCGGCTGCAACAAGTCCGGCAATGTGTGCCATATCAACCATGAATAGTGCGCCAACCTCTTTTGCAACCTCTGCAATCTTGTCAAACTGTATCTCTCGTGCGTATGCCGAAGCACCTGCAACAATGAGCTTTGGCTTGCAATCCAACGCTATTTTACGAAGTTCGTCATAATCAATAACGCCGTCTTCGTTAACTCCATATGGTACGAAATTATACATTTTACCCGAACTGTTTACCAAAGATCCGTGGGTCAGGTGTCCGCCATGAGCAAGATTCATGCCCATAACCGTATCTCCGTAATTTATCAACGCAAAGTATACCGCTTGATTAGCCTGTGCTCCCGAGTGTGGTTGTACATTTGCATGCTCTGCACCAAAAAGCTGTTTTGCTCTCTCACGCGCAATATCCTCAACAATGTCGACACATTGACAACCGCCATAATATCTCTTTCCGGGATAACCTTCCGCATACTTGTTTGTTAAAACAGTACCCATCGCCGCCATAACCGCAGGAGAAACAATGTTTTCCGAAGCAATCAACTCAATATTATCGCGTTGACGAGCAAGTTCCTTCTCCATAGCTTCTGCTACCGCAGGATCAGTCTTTTTTACAAAACCAATAGTGTCTAAAATGTCTGCAAACACCTTTCAATCCTCCAAAACATTAATTTAATCTAAATTAAGTATACACTTAAACAACCTTAAAAGCAAGCATAACAGTACTAAATCCGCACCTTTTTGGTTTTTTCTCCGTTTATACAATTTTGCCCCAAAATTGCCATTACTTTTTGTTGAAAATCGGCATCCGGCTTGTCTTTTGAACCTTGATGGCATAACCTTTATGCCCAAAATTTTAAAAAATAAAAAGCACATACTTTTTGTATGTGCTTTTTTGGTGACCCGGACGGGAATCGAACCCGTGATACCGCCGTGAAAGGGCGGTGTCTTAACCTCTTGACCACCGGGCCAAAATGGTAGCGGCAGTGGGACTTGAACCTACGACCGTTCGGGTATGAACCGAATGCTCTAGCCAACTGAGCTATGCCGCCATTTTGTGGGACTGGTCTATTATAATATTCCCTTTGTTTTTTGTCAAGAGTTTTTTTCTGCTAGAAACAACATCGCGCTATAAAGCATACTCTGTCTTCCCTTTTTCCGCAACATTCGACACAGTCACCCTTATTATTTATACAAATTGTAATATTATCGTTTAAAAACGCCGCTTCTTTATACTTTATGTGAAACTCTTTGATTTCGTTATTCATCTTATCTTGTGGGAGTGAATCCAAAACCAAATCTGCATAACGCGTATTGTTAAGGTGCCCGTTATAGTCAATATCGGTATAAAAAATTCTCCGATCAATCTGTGTTCCTTGGTCAAAAGGTTGTAGCTTCTGTATTTCACAGCTGTCATTTACCCTTTCGTCAAACAGCAAATCCTTACCGCCCAACTGCTCCAAAGGTCTTGTCACGCGCCCGGTATTTGTATCAACCAACGGATACTGCCCTTTACACTCGATTAACACTTCCCCTCGGGCAACATATCTGTGATTTCTTGTGTAATATCCCTTTTTTATAGGCTCACACCAAGTCTCGACGGTAATTTTCTCACCTACCGACGGTCTTCGATAAACCCTTACAGCAATTGCGGAAACCACAAAAGCCAAACCAAAATCAGCCCTCATTGTTGCCGCCGGAAACCCCTGCATTGAGATGTGTTGCTCGCCTGCTTCCTGATTGTACTTGAGAATTGCTGACATTTTAAGCTTTCCCTCTTGGTCAACATCATAGGTAGCGACCGTGTTTTCCCATCTGTAAACTGTATTTTTTTCCATTCTGCTAACCCTTTCCGCCATAACGGTAAAAACCGCAAAGAAACAGTCTTTGTCCCGTTTCTCCTGCACTGTCACAACAATTCACGGGTAATATTTCTCCTGGTTTGCCTTGAAATTTATTCAACATTCCCTAACGGTTCTCTAGGTCGAAACTATTGAACTTTTTCAATTTTTTCACAACCCATATACGGAACAAGCACCTGCGGAATTGTTACGCTTCCGTCATCATTTTGATAGTTCTCAAGAATTGCAGCAACAGTCCTGCCGATTGCAACACCCGAACCATTAAGGGTATGAACAAACTTTGCCTTATCAGCCATATTGTTTTTATATTTAATAGAAGCCCTTCTCGCCTGATAGTCTTCAAAGTTAGAACAGCTTGAAATTTCAAGATACCTTCCGTATGAAGGCATCCAAACCTCGATGTCATATGTTTTTGCCGACGAAAAGCCTATGTCGCCGGTGCTCAGACAAACAACCCTGTACGGCAATCCCAATAATTGAAGCACTCTTTCTGCATCAGCGGTTAATTTTTCAAGTTCTTCATATGATTTTTCGGGCTCAACAAACTTAACAAGTTCAACCTTATTAAATTGATGCTGACGAATAAGCCCTCTTGTATCTCTACCGGCACTTCCTGCCTCTGCTCGAAAACAGGCAGAATATGCACAGTATTTTATCGGCAGCCTTGCGCCGTCAATAATTTCATCTGCATGCATATTTGTAACCGGAACCTCTGCCGTAGGAATGAGAAAATAATCCTCATTTGCAAGTTTAAATGCATCCTCTTCAAACTTAGGTAATTGTCCGGTGCCGGTCATAGCCGCGCGGTTAACCATAAATGGCGGAAAAACCTCTGTATAACCGTTCTCGGTATGTGTGTTGAGATAAAAATTAATTATTGCTCGCTCTAACCTTGCGCCCAAACCTTTATAAAAGTGAAATCTTGTGCCCGTTACCTTTGCAGCCGCTTCAGGATCCAAAATGCCTAAATTTGCACCTATTTCCCAATGTGCTTTAGGCTGGTATTCAAACTGTGTCGGTTCTTTGTATTTTCTGATCTCGAGGTTTGCTTTATCGTCCTCACCCTCAGGAATGTCCGGATTAGGTATGTTCGGAATACAAAGTAAAATATTTCGTTGGGTTTCTTCCAGTTCTGCCAAAACCGCATTGTTCGCCTTGATTTGCTCTGAAAGCGCCTTCATCTCAGCCATTAGCTCCGACATGTCGCCCCCCTCTTTTTTAATTTGGGGGATCTTCTTCGACACGGCGTTCTGTTTTGCTTTGTCGCTTTCGGTTACGGCCAAAATCTCTCTTCTTTTGGCATCATTCGCTAACAATTCGTCAATTTTCGCATCTAAATCGGCATTTCTGCTTCTCATTGCCGCCTTAACTTTTTCTGGATTGTCCCTGATCACCTTAATATCTAACATTATCTATCGTTTCCCTTTCCTTTGATTAATTCTAGTGCAATTCCTACAGCCAGCGCAACGGCAAGCCATAGAACAAAATTTTTAAAAACAACACCTAAAACGCAACCCGCCGCAATAAAAACTAATATTTTGGGCAACCGTTTTAATTTTTTAATCATTTGTTTTCTCCTGCTATTCTTCTCGCCAAATCATATAAGTCTTGTTCTCCAAAAAACTCAACCTGTATAGTTCCCACACTTAAATTGCCGTTGACCTTTACTCTGCGCCCGATTTCTTTTGTAAGGGCAATTTCGACCTCTTCAAACAGTTTGTTCTTTTTTTGAGAACTCGGTCTTATTACGCCCTTGCTCCCCCTCTTTTGTAATAACCTTTCAATCTCCCTAACGGTGCAGCCGCTTTTTGCTAATTCAAACGCTTCTGTTCGCTGTTCTTGGTCCTGGAATGAAAGCAACGCTCTCGCATGGCCGACCGAAATGTTTCCATTTATCAGACATTCGGTCTCGGCCTCAGACAGCCCAAGTAATCTTAAGGAGTTCGCAACCGCCGGTCTCGACTTTCCGACACTCTCGGCAACCTGCTCTTGAGTCAACGAATAGGTATCAATAAGTTTTTTATATCCCAACGCTTCTTCAATCGGATTCAAATCCTCACGCTGCAGATTTTCAATTAACGCAAGTTGAGCCGCCTGCTTTTCCTCTGTTTCTCGCACAACAACCGGAACCTTTTCAATCCCCGCCATACGAGAGGCACGCCAACGACGCTCGCCTGCAATTATCTCATACCGACCACTTGACATCGGCCTTACCAATAAAGGTTGTATAACACCGTGCTTTTTTATACTGTCACTTAGTGCGGCTAATGATTCTTCATCAAAAAACCTTCGGGGCTGATCAGCATTTGGCTCTATTTCCGAAACCCTTAACTCAACTACCGAAGTTGCTTCCTGTGCATTTTCTGAAAAAAGCGATTCGAGACCTCTGCCCAAACCTCTGTTGCGTACTGCCATTTTCTCATCTCCTGTTATTCTTAATAAATTCAGAAGCCAGATTGTTATATGCTAAAGACCCCTTGCTGCGAGCATCATAATACTGAATGGGTTGTCCGAAACTCGGTGCTTCCGATAGCCTCACCGTTCTCGGAACAACAGTTTTAAACAATTTATCCGAAAAATAACGCTTGATTTCGGCAACAACCTGTTGTGTAAGATTTAATCTGCCGTCAAACATTGTTAAAATTATACCCTCGATATCAATATACGGATTATATAACCGCTTAACCTGTTTAACGGTAGCGACCAACTGTGCCAATCCCTCCATGGCATAATACTCACATTGAATCGGGATAAGTACAGAATCAGATGCGCAAAGCGCATTCAAGGTTATAAGTCCTAACGACGGTGGGCAGTCAATGAATATAAAATCATATTTGTGCCGCACTGTAGCAAGGGCATTTTTAAGCATTGATTCTCTGTTTTCAAGTTCGGTCAACTCAACCTCGGCGCCCGCAAGATCCATATTGCAGGGAATTATATCAAGATTTTTATACCGACTCGACACTATTGCCTGTGCCGCGGCTGTTTTTCCTATTAAGATGTCATAACAAGAGGCGTTTAAAGTCCTCCTGTTTATCCCTACTCCGCTTGAGGAGTTACCCTGAGGATCTGCATCAACGATTAAAACGGTCTTGCCTTTAATGCCTAAACCTGCGGCAAGATTAACAGTTGTTGTTGTTTTTCCGACTCCGCCCTTCTGGTTGACAACTGAAATTATTTTGCCCAAACTAACCCTTCTTTCAGGTTAATATAACCATTATACACCACTCTTTTTAAAAAAGGAATAGAAAATTGCAATGTTTCATGTGAAACATTTTAAATTATGTAATACACTAAGACACCGGGAGCAAACTTGCAAATCGGTGCCGACACTCTGCCAATATCTGCATGTGAGTAGAGTGTTTCACGTGAAACACTCTACTCTTTCGTTTTGGGCTTTGCTATAAGTGCGGTTAGATATCCAAAAGCTATTGCCGCGGTTATGCCGGCTGCCGTTGCCGTCAGGCCGCCCATTAGGGCACCTAGTATCCCGTGCTCCTTAACAGCCTCGCGGACCCCGACCGCAAGTGTGTATCCAAAGCCGGTTAGCGGAACGGTGGCTCCCGCTCCGGCGAATTTTACTAACGGCTCATATAACCCAACCGCCGTCAGCACAACACCCGATGTAACATATACGACCAACATTCTCGCCGGCGTTATTTTTGTGTAGTCTATTATTATCTGCCCTATTAAGCAAAAAAGTCCTCCTATCACAAACGCCCAAAAATACTGCGAAACCGATCCCATTAAGATAAATCATCCTTCCTTTTATAAATGTGTCCCATGCCACGCTGTTGTCTGCATCAAACCTGCTGCGCAACAACCCTGCCGATTATTTCGGTGCTCACCGCCTGCTCGGACACGCCCTTATTAAAACCTTCACCGCCAAACAGTCGTATGCTTATTTTTTCCGAAGTTGGAGAAAATATACAAGTGTTTTCTGTTGTTTTTTGTAGATTGATGCGTTATAATATATTGGTAATTGTTATTTAGGAGTGTTTTTATGAAAAAAACCGGACGTTGTGTTTTTTGTATAGTTTTAACCTTTGTTTTGCTTTTAAGCGGTTGCAAATCCTCAACAAAACCAAAGCCTAAGCCTCCGGTTACTTCATCACAAGCCGAGAGTTCTGTTGTTGAGCCGCCTGTGGTTACAACCGTAACAAACCCTTTGACCGGTCTTAATGACCTTAATAAAAGTGCCGCAAACAACCGTCCTGTTGCGATAATGATCAACAATATCCGAACTGCCCAAAAAGTTCAGGAGGGACTCAGCAAAGCCAATATCGTCTATGAACTTTATGTCGAGGGAGGAATAACCCGACTCCTTGCAGTTTACAAAGACCTTTCGGTCGTTAAAGAATTAGGAACTGTGCGTTCCGCACGATATTCATATGTCGACCTGGCAGCAGGTCACGACGCCATTTATGTTCATTGCGGAATGGATCCTACATACTGCGCCCCTTATATGAAGCGGCTCGGTTTCGACAATTTTAATCTTAATTCGGGAAGCACTGCAAATTATGGATTCCGAAAATCCAACGGTCTCAGCAGCGAGCACACCGTATATACTACTCCCGAAAAGCTAAACAACGGATTTAAAACGCTCGGTTGGCGTACCGAGATCAAGCAAAGTTATAATTCAAACTGGCAAAACTTTGCCCCGCCCGACAAACCCGCCGCGCTTTCCTCAAACCCGGCAACACAGGTTACCGTCCCGATGTCCTCATCGTATGTTTCGGGCTTTAACTACGACCCGACAACACAAATGTATCTTAAAACCGAAAACGGTGCCGCGCACACCGATAAACTTTACGGCACGCAGCTTTCTTATAAAAATGTTTTGGTGTTGTTTTCCACGATTGTTACACAAAGTGACGGCAAACACGTAAATACAACCCTTTCAAGCGGAAGCGGATATTATATTTCTCAGGGAACATATATTCCTGTTAAGTGGTCTAAGGGTGGAACATACGCTTCGCTAAAACTTACAAACGAAGCCGGCCAACCCCTTAATTATAACGCCGGATCTACCTGGGTATGCTTCGCAAACAACAACATCCGCTCAAGAACCATAATTCAGTAATCCGCCTTTGCTGAAAAACAAGTCACACAAAAATATTTACGTAACAAAAACCTCCTTTTTAGGAGGTTTTTATCTTTTTTGTGTTCTTTATTGTCCGAAAAAATAATATTTATTTATGGGTGTTGTTTTTGAAGACTGTTATATTTATAAAGAATGCTTTAATACTAACCGTCACCTCGCTTATATTGAGGGGTTTCGGAATAATTTTAAAAATCTGGCTGGCCGCAAAGGTAGGCCCCGAAGGCATAGGCTTGTATCAACTGATTTTTTCGTTTTATGTGCTTGCTTCTGCCTTCTCAACCGCCGGAATCAGCACAGCTGTAACAAGACTGGTTTCAAACGAAATACACAAAGGTCTTTCGGCAATCAAGCATGTTTTGTTGAAGGCTGTTCTTTTGACCCTCCTGATTGCAATAATCAGTTGTCTTCTGGTTTTTTTTGGTGCAGATTTCATAGCAAGCTGTTTTCTCAAAGACTCAAGAGCAACCGTTCCGCTAAGGATTCTCAGCCTTTCCCTTCCCTTTATGGGTGTTTCGTCCTGCTTTAAAGGATATTTTATTGCGCGACGAAAAGCCCTGCCACCTTCTTTTGCTCAAATTGTCGAACAAGTTGTCAGAATTGCGATAATTGTTGTTTTAATCGAGTCTTTCGCACACCGCGGCATTGTTTTTTGTACCGGCGCAATCCTGGTGGGCGACACCGTTGCCGAAATATTTTCCTGCCTTCATCTTTGGTTAATGTATAATACCAGCAAACGAACAATCAAAAGCGGATCCCAACTGCCGATCCACGTTTTCAAAAAACTCATTCATATAGCCGCACCTATCACCGCAGGAAGATATGTAATAACCGGTCTGCACACGGTAGAAAACATTATTATTCCCTCAAAACTTGCGCTCTTACACTCAGCTGGATACGGTCTCTCCCTCTTTGGAAAGCTAAAAGGAATGGCTTTACCGCTCATCTTTTTCCCCTCGTCATTTTTGACCTCCATCTCAACAATGCTTATACCCGAAATTTCCGAAGCCGCAGCACTTTCACACAAACAAACCATCCAATCAGAAACTCAGCGCACCGTAAACATCACATTTGTGCTTTCTATACTGATCGGAAGTATTTTTCTTATAAACGGACGACTGCTGGGTCAGATAATATACAAGGATAATGACGTAGGCCTTATTATTCAAATATTAGCCCCCATCATCCCGTTTATGTACCTTGAAAGCGTGGCTGACGGAATTTTAAAAGGACTCAATCAGCAAAAACATTCCTTTCTGTATAGTGTTGTGGATTCGATTATACGCATTGTATTAATTTATCTGTTTGTGCCCCGTTTTGGACTTTACGGATTCTTAGGCATAATGATACTAAGCAACACGCTGTCTTCCTGCCTGAATTTGTTTCGCCTGATTAAAATATCACACATTAAGCCGGATATTAGTAACAATCTTATAAAACCGATTTTTGCCGCACTGCTGGGAGGAACGGGTGAGTTTGCACTGGGAAAACTCGTGGTTTTCAGCCCCTTTGTCACCATTGTACTTAAAATTATTATCCACACCGGTATTTTCTTTGCTGTCTTATACTTGTTAAACGGATTGAGTGTATTAAAGGTTGAGGAATTTAAATCCTTTAAACTCCATAAAAAAAGCGGCCTGCGCTAATAAACGCAGGTCGCTTTTTTATAAAGCCTTCGGCAAACTCCACTTAAAAATTGTAGCCATCATACGCAATCCGAAAACAACACTAATTGCACAAACCGCCGAAACAGTTTGGTTTACATTATTAAAATAAAGCAGATAATAAACGATTCCGCCTGAAATGGATGCCAACGCGTATATTCTTTTTCTTAAAATAAAAGGAATTTCCTTAACCATTACGTCCCTTATAAGACCTCCGCCGACACCGGTTGCAACCCCGAGAAACAATACATAAAGCATATTCTCTCCATGTCCTGCCGCAATCGCAAGCTGCATTCCGGTAACAGTGAAAGCCCCCAACCCCAACGCGTCAAAAACATTATTAATGTTTTCAACCATCACGGTTTTTTCGAGATATTTCCCTTTTAAAATCTTAACCGACAAAAAAAGCACAAGTGATACAAACAAGGCGACAATTATAAATATTTCGTTGGTAAAAGCCTTTGGAGGAATGTTTCCTAAAAACAAATCCCGTACAATTCCGCCTCCAACCGCTGTGGTGAAGCCTAAAAACAGCACCCCAAACAAATCTGCCCGCTTATCAATCGCAAGCATTGACCCGGAAATCGCAAAAGCAACCGTACCAATCAGCTCAAATATATAAAAAACAGAAATAACCATACTCTACAAACCTTAAATCTTCACCCTTGATATTTGTTTTTCAAAAAACTTAACCTCAACCTGCTCCGACAACTCCTTTGTCATACTCTCAACACGTCTTTCAAGTTCGGCTTCATATATCCTTGCTTTCCACCGAACAAGGCCGTTGCCCACAAAATACACAAGATAACATTTTTCGTTGGTTTTTATAACCTCACAATCTCCCGACTCCCTATCGTCGTCAAAGATCCACCCTTCAACATCAGATTCAAATTCAAAATGTTCAACATTTTTATACAAACCGCCCGTAAGATTGGTTTGTGTGTCCTCGCTGTACTTGTATGCCAAGTTTTCAAAGGCTGCAACCGACTTGTCAGATTCTTGCCAATCCTTATAAACATAGGCAATTTCCTGATATGCCTTGTCAATATTTCCATACTTTTTGGCCGTTGTGGTGATAATTCTGACATTTTTAGTAACATAATCCTCTCGATAAGCAGTTTTCACCATTTTATAAACACTATAACCCTTTTCTCCTCTTAAAACCACGGTGTCTCCCGGCTTTCTTGATTCATCAAAACACCAAACCGCAAGGTCGGATCCGTCAAAACCAACACCTCTGGTAATCATCGAATTATAAATATCAACCCTTTCACTATCGGTTATATTTGTGCCGTAAGACTCCTTTAAAGCAGACACTCGGCTCTCAGTAACCGCAACAATAAACCCGTGTTGATCATAGCCGGCAACTTGCTCTGCCTTGTCCTTAGCCACTAAAAACGCTTTTTCAACCTCTTGTTCTGTTGCGTTATCAATATCATACTGTGCCTCAACGCTATACTCCACATAATCGCAAGACGTCGCCTTTTCCCGATACTGTTCAAATAGCCCGTTCATTGCAGCATCAGAAGCATCAATTTTTCCGGCAATAAGTGTATCATAAAACCTTTTCGAAATAAATTTTAATTCCAGGCACTTTTCAACCGTATCAATATCGACACCTTTGCCGTACAAAAACTCAAGCTGTTCTTTTTCGGTCCGTCTTGTTCTTCTGGCTGAATCTTTCAGTTGCTCAATCTTTTTGTTAATACTTCGCTTATCGTTAAGCGATAGAGATATCTTATGTTTTCTGGCCCCCTCAGCAAAGAGCAGCTGCTCCTTAACTGTGCTTTGCGCCTTTTCTTTAAAATAGTCAAACCAGGTTGACTTGTTGTCAAGCAGACAACACTTTTGTTTCTTTAAAGAAATATCGTTTTTAATGTTATATTCGTCAATATTGTCATAATTTTCGTTTATAAATTCCCGATATTCCTCATACAAAAAATATGACATCATAGCAGAGTCCACATTAAAATTCTGTGTACGGGCAGAAACGGTGTTTTTAAGAAAAAAACCAACTGAACCAAGGTATAAAAAGATTCCTAACGCAAAAAGACAAACAACCAAACCCGCCACGGACACTACCGCAACCCTTTTAAAAGGACTGCTTTTCCCCTCGGTCCCAAGCAATTTTTTTCGGTCTGATTGTTTGCCCCTGTTTTTCATTCTTTATTCTCCGTTGCTATATTTATTTATTGGTTTTGTTCCGCTTCCGGTTCATTATCGTCCTCTGAATCATCCAAATCCTCTGCTCCTACCTCTCCGGCGTCGGCATCGGCGGTCTCGGGATGCGAATTAGCCTCTTCCTCATCATGTGCCGCGCAGGCAATCGAAAGAATTTTTTCATCCTCTGCGACACGCATTACCCTGACACCCTTTGCCGGTCGCGAAAATTGACTAATTTCAGCAATAGGAACCCTGATTATAATTCCGTCAGACGAAATAATTATTACATCATCCTCTGTATCGGCAACCATAACTGCCGCAACCTCTCCGTATTTTTCGGTACGGTAGTTAGTGAGACCTTTTCCTCCTCTGGACTGCAATCTGTAATCCGAAACAGGACTCAACCGACCGTAACCCGTCTCGGTAACTGTTAATAAGGTTGCTTGATCGTCTACAACCGCCATTCCGATTACGACATCTTCGTTTTTAAGTCTTATTGCGCGAACACCTCTGGCGGTTCTTCCCATTTCTCTTATTTGATTTTCATCGAAACGGATTGCCATACCGTTTTTGGTAGCAACAATAAGCTGCTGAGAGCCGGTCGTTTTCTTAACAAAGGCAAGTTCGTCGCCATCGTCTAATCCAATTGCGATTATACCGGTTTTTCTGACATTTTTAAACGCATCCAAAGCCGTTCTTTTGATAACACCTTTGGCTGTTCCCATGCAGATATAACTCTCATCCTTCAAATCGTTACCCACCGGCAAGATATTGGTCACCTTTTCGCCGGGCATAAGCGGAAGCAGATTTACAATGTTCATACCTTTTGAAGTCCGACTGCCTTCGGGAATTTCATACGCCTTAAGTCTGTACACTCGTCCCAGGTTGCTGAATATCATTATATAATCGTGCGAAGAACAGGTGAACATACTCTCGACATAATCGTCCTCACGGGTGGTCATTCCCATTATTCCTCTTCCGCCTCTATGCTGTGCGCTGTATGTTTCACTCGGCAATCTCTTAATATAACCTTTAATGGTTTTTGTGATTATACACTCTTCAACCGGGATAAGATCTTCAATGTCAACTTCACCGGAAACCGGAGTAATTTCGGTACGGCGGTTATCGTTAAACTTATCTCTTATATTTAACGCTTCGGTTTTAACAATATCAAGCACTAAACGGTGATCTGCCAGAATTTCCTCGCATTTTTTAATAAAGGCAAACTTCTCGTTTAATTCGTCCTCGATTTTTTGTTTTTCCATGCCCGACAAACGACCTAACGGCATCTGCACAATAGCGGTTGTCTGGATATCATCAAGTCCGAACCTCTCGCTCAAAGCATCCTTACTGTCTTGAATCGTCTTTGATGCACGTATGATTTTTATTACCTCATCAATAAAATCAAGTGCGAGCTTAAGACCCTCAAGAATATGTGCCCTTTCTTGCGCTTTTTTCATATCAAAACGGGTTCTTCGCTCAATAATTTCACATTGGAAATCAATATATTTCTGAAGCATTTCTTTCAGCGTTAAAATCTTAGGTTGCCCGTTATCAAGCGCAAGCATTATAACGCCAAAAGTTGTTTGTAACTGTGTGCAAGAAAACAAGTGATTCAAAACAACCTGTGGGTTTACATCTTTTTTTACCTCAATTACAACCTTCATACCGTTACGGTTTGAATAGTCAACGACATCCTCTAATCCTTCAATCCGTTTGTCAGTAATTAAATCTGAGATGTGCTTAACAACATTTTTCTTGTTAACCATATACGGTATTTCAGTTACAATTATCTGGCTTTTTCCGTTGCTCAGTTCCTCTATTTCGGTGCGCGCTCTGACAATCAACCGTCCGCGTCCGGTTGCATAGGCCGCACGTATTCCCGAATATCCCATTATCAAGGCTCCTGTCGGGAAATCCGGACCCTTTACGTGCTGCAACAAATCCTCCAACGTAGCCTCGGGATTATCAATCAAGCAACACATACCGTCAACGATCTCGCCCAGATTATGCGGCGGAATGTTGGTTGCCATACCGACTGCAATTCCGGTAGATCCGTTAATTAATAAATTGGGAACCTTCGAAGGCAAAACTGCCGGTTCTTTTAATCGGTCGTCATAGTTGGGAACAAAGTCAACAGTATCCTTTTCAATATCATCAACCATCGCCATTGATATTTTACTCATTTTTGACTCTGTATAACGGTACGCGGCCGCTTTGTCACCGTCAACCGAACCAAAGTTTCCGTGACCGTCAACCATCATATATCTCATTGAGAAAGGCTGTGCAAGACGAACCATGGCATCATAAACCGAAGCATCACCGTGTGGATGATACCGTCCCAGAACAGAACCTACCGTATCAGCACATTTGCGATACGCCTTATCGGGATACAGGTTGTTTTCATACATTGTGTAAACTATTCGGCGATGAACCGGTTTGAACCCGTCACGAACATCAGGCAACGCACGGCTTACGATAACAGACATAGAGTAATCAAGAAAACTTTTTTGAACCTCATCTGATATTTCAACCGGTACAATTCGTTCCTGCTGCTTATCAATCATATTTTCATTGCTCATTGTTACACCTCAAATATTCCGCTATAAGTTTAATTTTTTCTTTGTCTAAAACTCTTTTCGGGATGATTAAAATTTTATCAAAACACAACTCAATTATAAAAGCAGTTTCGTCTTCTTTAAAACTTACGATATCACCTTTTAACACCGACTGTTCTTTGAAACCCTCAACCGTAAACGACAATCCGTTTTCGTTTATAAACATGTGATATTGGCGTCCGCTAAGTGCTTTTTTTATCATAGTTTTGTTAATTATAACCGGCCATATCCAAATAAAAGCTATCAACAGAACACATGCGAAGGCGAAAATATAGTTTTGTTTTTGGTCAGGATTTTCAAAAATACAGACCCCAAATAAAACGGTTGCCAGAAACAACAAAGCGGTATTAATAATCTTTTTCCTTTGCCGCTGCTTATCATTAGAGAGTTGTAAAACCGAAACAACATCCTGTTTTGAAAGAACAAATTTTGCCTCAACAACATTATTTTCCATAATTATATACCTTAAATATCAAGGTTTTGCACATACTGTGCATTTTCCTCAATAAATTTCCTTCTTGGCTCAACCTCATCACCCATGAGCATAGTGAATACCTCATCCGCCTTTTCGGCATCCTTCATATTAACCCTAATTAACATTCGGGTTTCGGGATCCATAGTTGTTTCCCAAAGCTGAATCGGATCCATCTCACCAAGACCCTTATATCTTTGTATATCTGTACTGCCTCCGAGTTGTTCGATATATCTGTCACGTTCTTCATCAGAGAAAGCATAAAAATGCTGTTTTCCCTTAGTGATTCTGAAAAGCGGAGGCTGCGCCAAATAGACGTGTCCATGCTCTATTAATTGCGGCATATATCTGAAGAAGAAGGTAAGCAACAACACCCTTATATGCGAACCGTCGACATCGGCATCTGCCATGATAATTATTTTGTTATACCTTAGTTTTTCGATATCAAAATCTTCTGCAATTCCGGTACCCAATGCAACGACAACCGGTGCCAGTTTTTCATTGCTGAAAACCTTATCTATTCGAGCTTTTTCAACATTAAGCATTTTTCCCCACAAAGAAAGAATTGCCTGATTGTTGTTATCGCGTCCTTCTTTTGCAGAACCTCCCGCGCTGTCTCCCTCAACAATAAAGATTTCGGTTTCGGATGCATCTTTTGAAATACAATCCGCAAGTTTTTCCGGCATTCTCACCCTTGAAAGCCCGGTTTTGCTCCTTTGCAATTCCCTTGCTCTCTGTGCTGCCTCACGGGCGTTCGAAGCAGAGATTATTTTTTCCATTATTATCTTTGCTTCGGCGGGGTTGTCCTCTAAAAACTCATAAAACTTTTCGGCCACAAGATTGTTAACCATCGTTCCGATGGCGGTATTTCCCAGTTTAGCTTTTGTTTGGCTTTCAAACTGAGCATCAACAAGTTTAACGCTTACAACCGCAATTAAACCTTCTGTAACATCATCAATCTTTAATTTCGGGTCTCCCTCTTTTAAAAATTTAAATTTTAAGCCGTACTTGTTAATGGTTCTTGTTAATGCTGTTTTAAAGCTTGTTTCATGAGTTCCGCCGTCAATGGTATGAATCGTATTTGCAAACGACATAATTTTTGTATCATATCCGGTTGACCATAACAACGCAATTTCAGCAGAAGAATCTTTTATGGTGTTTGCAACATACATTACATCTTGATTTAAACGGTCTTTTTTAGATTTTTCCAACAAAAACTCAACATAAGATTTAATTCCGCCCTCATAGTTAATATCATCCTGTTTGGGCTCAGAATCACTTCTTAAATCTTTCAGTAAAACCCTTATTCCCGCGTTTAAAAACGCTTGTTCACGAAGTCTGTGTAATAAAATATCGTAATCATATGTAGTTGTATCGGTAAAAATCTGAGGGTCTGGTTTAAAGGTAACAACCGTTCCGGTTTCGGTTGTTTCTCCGATTATTTTAAGTTCTTCAACAACCTCACCTTTTTCATACTTTTCCACATAAATATTTTTACCGTCATATACCTTAACTTCCAACCAGCTGGATAAAGCATTAACAACCGATGCGCCAACGCCGTGAAGTCCTCCCGAAACTTTATATCCGCTGCCTCCGAACTTTCCGCCTGCATGGAGTACGGTAAACACAATAGTAACTGCCGGTTTGCCGGTTTGGGTGTTAATTCCTACCGGAATTCCTCTTCCGTTATCATGTACCCGTACAATTCCATCGTCAAGAAGTTCTACTTCTATTAAGTCACAATACCCTGCTAAAGTCTCATCAATTGAATTATCAACAATTTCATAGACTAAGTGATGTAAACCTTTCTCTCCGGTTGAACCTATATACATTCCCGGTCGTTTTCTAACCGCTTCTAATCCCTCTAAAACCTGAATGGAATCTTCATTATACCCCTCATTGACCGGTAAATTTATATCGTGATTATCCATTTTTTCCTCCTCGGTTTCCTAAAGCTTTCTTTTTAAAAATCCAGTTCTTTGTTTTCTGCTCTTTTTTGAAGTGTCGAAGATAACAACTGTGAAATATAAACCTTGTTTTCGCCGTTTTTATTACACACTATAAATGATTTAGGCAATTCGTTTGTTATGTTTATAACCTCTTGCTTTTTTTCTGCATTTGCTAAAAACTCTCTGGTCTTTTTTGAAACGGTAGAAGTGTCTAAATCAAAAATTCCTATAATTTCTTTATCATCAATTACAGTTTCCTGTCCTAAATGAATATACATTGTTTTTTCTCTTTCTAACTTTCTATTTTTCCGTTATTGATCTTAAAAATCTTTCCGTTTTTTATCTTCCTAATGTTTTCGGGATCACAACAGGTAATAAAAACCTGCCAGCCATCTATATTATTCAAAATATAATTCTGCCTTTTTGAGTCAAGTTCACTCATAACGTCGTCAAGCAGAGCAATCGGAACAATTTTTATTGTTTCCTGCAAAACTTTTGCTTCAGCTAATTTTAAAGACAGAGCCGCTGTTCTCTTTTGACCTTGAGATCCGAAAATTTTTGCACTCAGATTATTTATTTTTATTTCAATATTATCTCTGTGGGGGCCTATTGATGTAGATAATGTGTTAATATCTTCTTTTCTGCTTTGTTTTAAAAGATTTAAAAACTCATTAAAATTATCTGATGCGGTACAAATATATTCTAAATCAATATTTTCTTTGTTATTAGACATACCTTCAAAAATTTCCGGAAGGTATTTACAAAGCAACTCTAAATATCTTTTGCGATATCTTATAATTTCACAACCGAATTTAGCAATCGAGTTTTCAAAAACTTCAATCATAGGTTCTAAATCCGAGTGAAATTTATAGTCTTTTAATATACAATTTCTTTGCAGAACAAGCCTTTTATACGTTTTTAATTTTTCATTATATAAAGGGTAAAGTTTACAAATAGCCAAATCTATAAATTTTCTTCTGACTTCCGGACCTTCACTTATTAAAAAAATATCAGCAGGAGAAAAAACAATAAACGCTATTTTGTGTGCCAATTCAGAAACTTTATTTTGTTCAACCTCGTTTAAAAAAAACTTTTTTCCGTCTTTTATTATAATTTTACATTCCTGAATATTTTGATCTTCATCCTTAAATAGAATTTTATTTTCTGCCTGTTTACTTTCAAAATTAATAAGTTCGTTATCTTTTGCTCCTCTAAAACTTTTCTGACCGGAAAAAAGCCATAATGCTTCTAAAATATTAGTTTTACCCTGAGCATTTTGTCCGTAAATTATGTTCATTCTTTTGTCAGGCAAAAATTCTATTTCATTAATATTTCGAAAATTTTTTAATTTTACTTTTTCAATAATCATCAGACGATAATAAAGCTATATTCTTCATACTCTACAGTATTACCTTTTCTTAGCTTTTTTCCTCTCATCGTACAAATTTCACCGTCAACCTTAACTTCTCCGTTTTGGATAACGAATTTTGCATGTCCGCCCGAAGAAACAACATTTTGAAATTTTAAAAGGTTATCAAGTCTTATAAAATCTTCGTCTATACTTATCTGTTTCATTTTTTCACCCTTTATAATCTCATAGGCATTATCATATAAAGAAAACTATCTCCCTCAACAGGAGTTATAATAATAGGTTTATTAACACCGTTTAAATTTAAAATAACCTGATCTGTCTCGGTTGCTTTTAAAGCATCAATCAAATAACGGCTTTTAAAACCTATTTCCAGTTTTTCACCTTCAATTTGTTCACATTCATAACTGTCGAAAGCACTACCGAGGGTTGTTTTACAAGAAAATTCTAAAGAATTTTGTGTGATTTTACATTTTACCGGAGTATTTATCTGTTCATCTATTAACAAAGAAATTCTTTCAATGATTTGAATAATTTCTCTTGTATCAATTTTAATTTTAGAACTATAATTTCCTGAAATATAATGGCTGAAGTTTATATATTCTCCTTCCATTAATCTTGAAATCAAATTATATCCGTCAATATTTACGGACATAAATCTCTTCCCTACATTCATTTTAATAGTTTTTTCTTTTTCAGTAATTAATTTTACAATTTCATTTATAGTTTTTGCAGGAACAATAAACGAAACTAAATTATCATTTTTTGTTTTTTCTTTTCTTATTGCCAAACGATAACCATCAACAGCAGTAACAGAAATTTCATTTTCTTTAAACTCAAAATATTCGCCTGTTAAAACAGGTTTTGAAACTTCACCTACAGCTGCTGAAAAAATACTTTGTTTTACAATGTTTTTAAAAATTTCACTATCAATTTCTACGCCTTTTCCGTCATCAAAAAACGGCAAATCAGGAAAATCTTCACTTGTCATTCCCATTATTTCATAAATTGCAGAACCACTTGTGATTTTACACATATATCTCTCATCACATTCAAAATGAACAATGTTTCCTGAAAACCTTCTTATCATTTCAGAAAGCAGTTTTGCATTTATAACTATGCTTCCGGGTTCTTCACAGCTTTTTATCTGAATTTCCTTTGTCATTCCTATTTCAAAATTATATGTTGTCATTTTTAATAGATTATTTTCTATCTCAAATTTAATACCTTCTAAAACAGGAACAGAAGAACGGGTTGAAACAGTTTTTGATAAATTATTAACTGCTTCGCATAAAATTAATCTATCAACAGAAAATTTCATTTTTATTTCTCCTTTATTATAAAAAATAGTATAAAAATAGTATTAATAATAGATGTTGTTAAAATCTGTTATAACCTTTAAAAGTACTTAAAACAGAGGAAAAAACTGCAAAAGTTATTAATTTTAAAATGTTAATATTTTCTTAGTAAGTTGAAAGAAATTTTTTTAATTAACATAGATGTTGATAAGTTTGTGTTAATTATTGTGAAAATGTGGATAACTATACAGTTTTATGTAAATTAAAGAACCTAATCATTTTTTAAATTTTTTATAATATCCTCAATAAGTTTTTTCTGTGTAAGATTATTTTTTAAAATATTATCTTCCATTTTCTTAATGGTATAAAGAATGGTTGTATGATCTTTTCCGAAACTTTTTCCTATAGCCATATAAGAAAGTTGTGTTGTTTCTCTTAAAATATAAATAGCAGCCTGTCTTGCAACAACAATATTTGAAGATTTTCTTTTTGAAAAAATATCTTCTACCGAAACGCCAAAAGTCCGAGAAACTTCATTAACAACCCTTTCGACAGTAATAGGCTCAGGTATGGAGTCATTAATAATATCTCTTATAAAATTTTGGACAACAGCAAGAGAAAGGTCATTACTGTGTAAATTTTTATATGCTTTTAATTTCTTAACAACTCCCTCAAGTTGCCTTGTATTCATTGTTATTTGTTCGGCGATATAGTATGTTAAATCGTCATTTATTTGTAAATCTATATTTTTTGATTTGTTATGTAAAATTCCAACTCTTGTTTCAAAATCAGGTGGTTCTATATCTGCTAATAAACCGCTTTCAAAACGTGTTTTAATTCTTTCATCAAGAGGTTGAATTTCTTTAGGAGGACGGTCTGAAGTAATAACGATTTGTTTATTTTCCTGATATAAAGCATTAAAAGTATTAAAAAATTCTTCCTGTGTAGATTCTTTTCCGGCAATAAACTGAATATCGTCCATCAATAAAACGTCAATCGAGCGAAAACGTTGATGAAATAAACTAACAGTTCCGTTATGCAAAGAAGATATCAAAGAATTAGTAAACTCTTCACACCGGACAAACTCAACCTTTTTATCAGGAAACTTTTTATTAATATGATTTTTAATTGCAAGCATCAAGTGGGTTTTTCCAACACCGGAATTTCCGTAAATAAATAATGGATTATATGCAACTGCCGGATTTTCTGCAACTGCAATAGCAGCGGCATGGGCAAAACGGTTTGAAGAACCTACAATAAAATTATCAAAAGTATATAAATCATTTAAATTTCCCGGAACAGAAAGATTCATTTCTTTTTGTTCCTCTTTTTCTTGATTTGTAACAATAATTTGAATTTTTAAATCAAGACCTGAAATATTTCTACAACTTTTTTCAAGTTTATCCAGATAGTTATCAACAATAATACTTTTTTTATACTCATTGTTAATTTTAAGGGTTAAAAAGCCACCGCTTACCGAAACCGGAGCTAAAGGAGCAATCCAGGTATCAAAACCTACCTGTGTTATTTCATTTTTACAATCGTTGCAAATAGCATTCCATAATTCATCTAGCGAATTAAAATCCATATTAAATCAGTTCCTTTTAAAAATTAAATGGCAAAAAACATTTATCCAATCGTATAAATCATACCATAAAAAATAAAAATTTT
Source organism: bacterium (assembly GCA_030535285.1). Lineage (GTDB taxonomy): Bacteria > Bacillota > Clostridia > Oscillospirales > Acutalibacteraceae > JAUMXX01. Next base: position 31,089 of record JAUMXX010000008.1, read on the forward strand.
CAAGTTAAATAGGTATATATATTTATTTAATATAATATAATTGTA
>JAUMXX010000046.1 GCA_030535285.1 bacterium
ATAGTTAGGTGCTTTCCGAATGCAATACCTGACCACGAGCCGTTACTGTTTTGACTCCAGCGAAACGCTTGACCGCAGTCAAGGGTCTGCAAAAGGTCGAAGGGGTATACACCAGAAATTATAACGCAGTTATTTGCCACCGATATTTTAGGTTCGTATTTTTTAATAACCACAATAATGGACATTCCTTTCTGCCTGTTTATTAAGGTGAAAATATGATGTAATGTTTTTAATGCTTCGCATTTCGTCGGTGTGAAATCACCGACGGTTTGAGGTTATTCTAACATAAACCAAAAGGCGAAGCCTTTGTAAAGCGTCAGCATTGTCGCACTATCAGTGCGACAGGTTTATGATTCAATGTTCTCTCAGGTGTCAAAATCTTTGATTTTGGTTACACCGTGAGGTTATTCTAACATAAAATCAAGGCGTAAGCCTTGAAAGGCGAAGCCGTTCAAAATGACACAGTCATTTTGTCTTTTATGTTTCAATGTTCTCTCAGGTGTCAAAATCTTTGATTTTGGTTACACCGTGAGGTTATTATAACATAAACCAACCCATAACAAAATACTAAAAAGAGGAAGTTGTCAAAATGAAAGAGGATATATGTTCAATTCCTATCAATGATATTTTCAATGATAATGACGGGTGCCCTATTTGTCGGATGTATGAACTTCTGGAAAGTAATACTGTTAAATATATTTTAGGCGCCGCCAAAATGGAGCCGGATATTCGGATACAAACAAACCAAAAGGGTTTTTGTCGGCATCATTATGATAAGATGTTGGCTTCAAACAGTAGATTGCAGTTAGCCTTGATTTTAGAAACTCATCTTGAGGAGTATCAAAAGGATTCACCAAAAGAATTCTCTGCTTTTGCCAGATCAAAGACTGAAAGTTGCTATGTTTGTGAGAGAATTGATTTTAATTTTGAAAGACTCATGCGAAATATGTTTGTGCTTTTTGAAACCGAGGCTGAATTCAGAGAAAAGTTTAGAAATTCGCCCAAGCTTTGTTTTAAGCATGCGAAATTATGTATAAGCCCAACTGCAAAGAAGGTTATTAAAAAGAACTATAAGGAATTTGAAAGTGCTGTTTTTGACATTGTCAATAAAAATGTTGAAGATATGTGCAAACAACTGAGAGACTTTTGTGAGATGTATGATTATAAAAATGCCGGAAAGGCAGTAAGCTCCGACGCGAAGTTATCGGTTGAACGAGCGGTTGAATTTTTAATATAAGCAACTTATATGGTAAAAATTTACATATACAAATTGTAAGGTAACATAAAGAGGATAATTATGTAATCTAAAATTAAAAAATTATTGAATAATCTGAGTTTTTTTAGTTTTCAACACAGTTATCCACAAAAATTATGTAAACCAAAAATACTATTTGTAATAACACGTCTTAAATGAATAAATTTCTCAGTTTTGTCAAAAATAACCGTATATACTTGTAGTGGAGGAATCTGTTTGTTAAAGGGTGTAAACAAAAGAATTATTGAGGTTTGCGAAACCGGAAATGAATACTTTGAAAAAGTGTTGTTGTTTGTCAGTCCAGAACATAGTAATATCAGTGAATCAAAACTTGTAAAACAGGCGCAGAGATATGTTGAACTTATTAAAAAAAGTGACTCTTTATCCGGGCTTTATAATCAGACAAGAAAACCTATACCGCGTCGACAGTTGTTAATAGGCGTGGTGGTATGTGCCATAGTGTTAATTGCCGGCATGGTGCTGTATAATTTGAGGTGAGTTTTGTGTCGAAGGTTGCACTTGTTGGTTTAGGTGAGACGCCTGAAATATTTCGGTTGCTTAAAGGGTTACGGGATATAGAGGTTTATGTTTGCAGTGAAGACAGTATTTTGCCGGATGCTGACATTGTGGTATTTTGTGATTGCAAAGTCAGCCAGGTTGACAGGATACCGGCCTTTTCTGTGGGCGTTGTGTCTTCACAGAACACCGAGGTTCTGGAGTTGCTGAGGAAGAGCGGTACAATGGCGGTTGTGTGCGGTTTGTCGGGGAGGGATACCCTGACACTGTCAAGCAGGGGCCAAAGGTCTTCGGTTGTTGCACTTTTAAGAAGTGTAAAAACGCTGTCGGGTAGGGTAATAGAGCCTTGTGAGTATCCGGTATCTATGGGTAGAAATGTAAAGGATTACTCATTGTTGGCTTTTTGTGCCGTGCTGATAGTTTGCGGTCAGGAAGATTATTTAATATAGCGTGTTGACCGTGATGAATGAATTTTGAGTCATTACCGTGTCGGACTTCGGCACGGATTTTCTTTACATACGGTTTTTTTATTTGTTATAAAACGAGAAGGGAAAAGATGTTTTATTGAGGAGTTTGTGAATATAATAAACTTGACAAAGAAATAACGTTGTTTTATAATTTGTTATACTGAGGATGGTATTTTTGCGGCTTTTCTCATAAAAATTAATATGCTGTTTTGCTGCTTAAAAAATCACTGAAAGTTACAGTATTAATAATCGCTTTTGCGAGGCTGTTTTATGTTGCACAGTGTATTGAAAGGAATGGTTAAGGGTATGGAAAACTTCTTCCTAAAATTGAAAAAATTATTTCTTGCAAATAAGCAAATGACACTTGTTTATGCAATTTGCTTGTTTTTGTGTATTGCATTGATCGTAATTTTAACTAAATCCTGTTCGGAGGACGGAAGCGTTGTTATCGCCGATCCAAGCGGAACATCCGGGTTTAGCGGTACTCACAGTTCCGAAAACAGCGGAGCAATTGAACAGGGAGCAGAACAACCCGAAACACCGGCTGTCAGTGAAAGTAAAGACGGGGAAGGCTCAGGTTCTCTGAGTGTGTCAGATGAATTGGTTGAATCGGACGTAATAAATTTTGAAGACTTTTTTAATCAAAGCTCAAATTCATCCCAAAGCAGTCAATCACAAGCCGAATCATCACAGCAAAGCGGTTCACAGCAAACTACTCCTTCTTCAAGCACACCGAGTTCGTCAAGTCCGGGTTTAGAGGTTAAAAAGGACACCGATACAACTTGGGGAAAAATTCAATAATATTAAGTAGGTAAATACATGTTTGATACTGAAAGTATTGAAAATGCGATAAGAAAACGCGGGGTTTTTGTCAGCACAACTGTGGGACTCAGTATGTTTCCGATGCTTCGCGACCGTCGCGATGTCATTGTGGTAAAACCGGTAAAACGTCGGCTCAAAAAGTATGAAGTGCCGCTTTACAGGCGTAATGACGGCTCGTATGTTTTACATCGGGTTATAAAGCTTGAAAAAGACGGTTATGTTATTATAGGCGATAATTGCATTAATAAGGAATACGGGATAACCGATAAGCACGTTCTGGGTGTTTTGTCGGGGTTTTACCGAAATTCAAAGTATATTGACTGCGAAAAAAACAAGCTGTATAAGATTTATTATCACATTTGGTGTGATATACTTCCCGTGAGAGTGTTTTTAATTCGTTGTGTTAATAAATTAAAGAGAATTATCTCAGGGTTTTACAATAAACAGGTTTCACAATAGTATTGATATATTGCCGAGAATATAACGGTTAGATTTTGGCTGTAGTTTATGCCTTCGAAAAGTAAAAATATGTCTTGTTAAAGTAGTTATAGTTTGTTATAATACTTTATAAATATTTGGTTATGTTTCGGAGGAAAAAATGAACGACAGATATATGTTTTCAGATTCGCAAAAGGAAATAATTATTAATAAATTTGATACCCCTACGCCATGGATGAATTATCTTAGTAATGGTACATTCCATACTATGATTTCTCAAGCTGGTGGAGGGGTTGCTTTTTATAAATCTCCGCAGATATGGCGTATTAATCACTATCGTTTTTTTCATTTGCCCACCGACCGAAGTGGTTTTTACACCTATATTAAAGACGGAGATAGTGTTTTTTGTCCGACAAGTCAGCCGGTTAAAGAAGCGCCGGACGAATGGACTGCAGTTCACGGTATGGGTTACACCAGGTTTTTATCCAAGAAAAACGGATTGCGTGCCGACTGTCTTTATTTTGTGGGTCCGTTGGAGAATTGTTTGATTTGGGAGTTAAAACTCAGTTCGGATTGCGATAGAAAAATCAAGGTCTTCCCCTTTGTAGAATTGGGCATGATGGAGTTTATGAGGGAACTGCAGTGGCAGTGTTATATGAAGCATCAGATGAGCGTTTACAATATTGATGATGTGTTGGTTTATAAATACGGTGTTGAGAACCAGCCGCATCCGGAAGAAACACCGCTTGTTTACTTTGCTTCGGATGTTAAGGTTTCTGCTTTTGACGGTGACCGCGATGAGTTCATCGGGGCATACAGAAGTGAGGAGAATCCGCTTAGGGTCGAACTGGGTAAATGTTCAAATTCCACCATGGCAGGAGGGGACCCCTGTTTTGCACTGCAACTTGATATAGACCTTAAGGCCGGTGAGGAAAAGACCGTACACATTTATTTGGGTACTGCGTCAGATGAACAGGATATTTCCAGGGCGGTTGCCAGGTGCAGACAATCAGATTTTGCAGAGAAATCTTTTGCAAAACTGTCGGAAAATTGGGATTTCTATTTTGATAAATTCAGTTGTAAACTACCCTGCGAGAATACACAGAGAATGGCAAATATTTGGAATCCTTACCAAGCCGAGCGCAATTTCCAATTTTCAAGGAATATTTCATATTATGCAACCGGAACTTTTAGAGGTGTAGGATATAGGGATACGGCTCAGGATATATTGGCAATGATCCCGTATAATACTTTGCGTGCAAGGGATAAGATTAAACTGTTGTTATCGCAGCAGTATACTGACGGACATGTTAACCATTACTTTTTCCCTGTTGAAGGTTGGGAACCGGTCACAACAATACATTCAGATGACCATTTATGGACTGTACTGACGATTCATAGGCTGATTGAGGAAGAGGGCACAACCGATTTTCTCAATGAGGTTGTTGAGTATTTTGACGGTGGCGAAGGAACTGTTTGGGAGCATGTTAAAAAATCCATTGATTTTACAATGAGTAATTTAGGCTCAAGGGGATTTCCTCTTATGCTTCGTTCCGATTGGAACGATCAGTTGTTCAGAGTTTGTAAAGAGGGTAAAGGTGAGAGTATTTGGACTGCAATGCAGTTTGGTCTTGCACTTAAAAAAGCGGCGCATATGGCAGAACTTATGAACGAGGACTCTGCCGGGTATCGTTATGTCTATAATGCACAGAAAAAACTTGTTAATGAACTCGCGTGGGACGGAGCGTGGTTCAGACGCGCAATAATGGATGACGGCAGGTATTTAGGTTCTGATAAAGAGGAACAGGCTAAAATCTGGCTTAACGCTCAGACCTGGTCAGTAATTTCCGAAATGGCTGAAGATGATAAGGGCCGCAAGGCTATGGACAGCGTTTATGAGATGCTCAACACTCCGCTTGGAATAAAAAAGATTCATCCGTCGATTAAGGATTATCCGTCAAAGGAAAATCCGCTTACGAATTATAACAAAGGCTGCGGAGAAAACGGTGCGATATTTTGCCATGCAAACACTTGGGCAATTATTGCTGAGTGTATCTTAGGAAACGGTGACAGGGCGTTTGAATATTATCATCAGTTATTACCGATGGTAGCACAGCAGAAAGCAGGAGAATGGCGTTATAAAGCCGAACCATATGTTTATTCTTCTAACATTTTCGGTCCCGAATCTGATAAATTCGGGTTGGCAAACGTCAGTTGGCTTTCAGGTACTGCGGCGTGGATGCAGGTTGCAATTACTGAATATATTTTAGGAATCAAGCCTGTTTGGGAAGGATTGAAGATTGCACCGTGTATTCCTAAGGAATGGGACGGTTTTACTGCTTCGCGTAAATTCCGAGGAGTCACTTATGATATTGAGGTATTAAAAACAGATGGACAACCTTATATAGAGGTTGACGGAATGAAAATTGACGGTAATGTCGTTAAAACCGATAGCAAGAAAGACTCAATAAAAGTTAAGGCGTTTATTAACTAAATGTGGTTGGTGGTTTTATGGGCGAAAAGGTATACTTAAACGGCAAATGGGATTTTATGCCGATATACGGTGTTGGTTCACAACTTGATTTGCCTGATAATTTACAGTATGAGCAGGAAAAATTGGTTGTTCCGTCTATTTGGCGTTGGTGTGATCCCGAGGGCGCAAGCACATACGGTGATTTTGAGCCTTATAGGGTTTTTGATTATCCGGAAGAATGGGGCAGTGCCGAGACCGGAGTCTGCCATACAACATTTACGGTTGATGAAACACAAAAGGACAAGAGGGTGTTTTTGTGTATTGATGCCGTTGCACAGATGTCACGTATTTTTCTAAACGGAAAATTTATTTGTGATTGGGATGAGATGTACCTTCCGCTTAGAGTAGAGGTTACCGACAGTCTGCTTTTTGGTTGTGAGAATACGATTGATGTTGTATGCACGGGTTTTGAAACGGTACAGATACCCTCAGGTGCCCAAAGGACCACCGGGCTTATCGGTTCGTGGTATGGCAGGTTGGCAAGGGGTATTTGGGGTGACGTGTATTTGGATTTTGTCCCCCAAGTTTTTATTAGTGATGTCACGGTTAGAACCTGGGTGCGTAACAGGACTCTAGAGACCGTTATAACACTTGACAGCAGGTGCGACTGCCTTAACGATGTTAAAATTAAAGCCGAGGTAATTGATGACAAATCAACTGTTTTGGTGTTGCAAGACGGTGGGTCTGTTAGTAACAATTCGAATCCAAGATATACCCTTTCTGCTAAATGGGACAACCCTATTGTGTGGGATATTGATAATCCTTTCTTATATACATTGTGTGTTACGGTTTCAAACGAAAACGGTATAATTCATTCTAAAAACCTGAGGTTTGGATTCAGGGAGTTTTGGAATGAGGGTACACATTTTATTTTGAACGGTAAGCGAATCAATTTAAGGGGCGATTCGTGGCATTTCAACGGTGCCATTCAAACCACAAGAGAGTACGTTGTCAATTGGTTTAAAATGTGTAAAGAAAGCGGAGTTAATTATGTCAGGCTTCACGCCGAACCGTATCCCGAAATATATCTTGATGTTGCTGATGAGATGGGTATGTTGATTGTTGATGAAACCGCAATATACGGTTCTGCTAAATCAATGGATTCGGCTAATGAGTTATATATTAAGCGTTGTTACAGGCATGCCGAGAGACTTGTTATGCGTGATAAAAATCATCCGTGTGTGATTTTCTGGAGTCTGCAGAATGAAATGCGTTGGGTTGACGGTAGAGATGTCTATAAAAAGCATATTCCCTCAATGATCAATCTGATAAATGAAATTGATCCGACAAGAAAAGTTTCGGTTGACGGTGATAACAGATTAATATCTTATGAGGATACTCAGTTTGAAAGTCTGCACTACAATATAGACGGAACCCTCGAACAGTGGAGGAGAGAAAAACCGCTTACTATAGGCGAGCATTGCGGACTGTGGTATATTTGTCCGCAAAATGCGAGTGCATATACCGGTTTAAAGGCTTATCACGGTGTTGATGAGTCTTTGTTGGGATTTGTAAAAAAAGAGAGACTGTTTGTTGAGGATGCACGACGCAAAGAGGTTTCGGGTATTTCAACCTTCAATTTTGCATTCTATTTTATGCATAGTATGCCTGACTCGGATATAGATGTCACAATTAAAGACTATAATGCTCCCGGTGTAAAGGTTGAAAGAATACCGAAACATTCACTTACTATTAATAACGGACTGCTACCCGATTATCCGAAGTATATTCCGAATATAGCAATGGATTATATGCGCAAGGGATTTAAACCGGTTACCATCATAAAGCGTGAATATGACAAAAACTTTTATGATGAGGGACCGATTGTTCGGAATTTTGATATTTATAATGACACAAGAAACGATAGCAAGTGTTTGTTGAGATATCAGATAGTTGCCGACGGGGAGATATTGGTTGAGAATACAGAAACCTGGATACAGCCGGTTGCACAGCGCAGATTGTGGAGTGTTACTATACCTGAAATTTCTGTTTCCAAGGTGACAACCGTTTCTATTAATGCCGAACTTTACCATTGTGATGTTTTAATGCATACGCTAAAAGAGGAATATAAAATCTATCCAAAAGCTTTAAAAACTCAAACAATAGAGAGTGAGAGCTATAATGCAGATTACGGAAATGCACAGGGATTCAGTGTTGTTTCCGGCTTGTTGCCAAGCTGCAAAAAAATAGATTCGATTTCTAATTTACAGCAAGTTGATGTTTTAATTTTAGGTAATGATCTGGAGGATAGTTTACAGTCAATAAAACTGCCGGTTGAAAGATTTGTTGAAAACGGCGGACGTGTTGTTGTACTTGAACAAAATGATTTATCATTCGGTGATTTGTCTTTGCAGAAACAATCGTTTTTCAGTGCTTCTACAAGCATGCCTGAGCATCCAATCCTGAAAAATCTTTGTGAGGAAGATTTTATGTTCTGGCACAGCGGGGTTGTTGAAGAACGGCCTGAGTCATTTATAGAGGATAACTTTGTAAAGCCGGTAAACGGTGACTTCAAGTTTGTTTTGGAAAGCGGTATGGGAGACTATGCCGACGGCGGTGATTTCTGGTCACCCCTTATTGAGTATAATTACGCAAAAGGTACTGTCATATTTAATCAACTTCAAATTATCAAAAATTTTGAGAAAGTTCCTGTGGCGTGTGTATTGTTGCGCAATATTTTGGAATTTGCAGGCAAGCGTGACAAAAATCGCTGCTTGAAAGTCGGTACGCTCGTTTCCTCGCAAGGTCAGGAGTTTTTAGATAGGTTGTGTGTAAGTCAGGAGAGAGCAGTTGATTTTTCGGATTTTCACATTATTGTAGCGCAGGCGGGCGAATGTTACGACAAAGCGCAAGAGTTAGGAGAGTGGGTAGAAAACGGAGGAAATTTGATTGTACTTCCGTTTGAGCAAAGTGATACAGAGGTTTTAGGTGATATTTGCAACAAGGAAATTGTTGTTGAAAAGGCTGTTACCTATCACCTTGAAAAATGCGGTGTCAGTAATGTGACCGACGGTATTTCTTCGGTTGATCTGTATCGTTACGATAAGGTACCCATGTCACCGCGACAGGTCGAGAATACAGTTATTGCAAGGAATGATATTTCGGTAGATGCTACTGCACTCATTCAGGATGTTCCGGGAACGCCGTGGCATGATTATTATTATTTCGGTTGTAATTCGGAATACACAAGAATAGCCCTTGTTGATTTAAATGCGAAAAAGCGTTGTAACAAAAAACGGACCTTTATGTCGCAGGTTAAACGTGGAAAGGGAAGGGTAATTCTATCACAACTTGAGTGTGATTCCGGCAATGAAAAGGATATAAGGATTTATTCAAGAATTTTCGCTAATTTAGGTGCGGAGGTTAGGGGTAATATATTCTCGTATGACAAGCAGTATTTTGATTATTCTGTCGATTACTTTATGACTCTGCCGCTTTATGACTATCAGGACTATAATGCTGCGCTTAAGTACTATACCGACAAGGAATTTTCCTTAAATAATTTGGGAGAAGGCTTGTACGGATGGATGCTTAAGATTGAAAAAAATCGTAATGACGGGTATATATATATTCCAAACAGCAAGGGCAATAAATACTTTCTTACTTGTTTTGCCGATTATCTCGGTGAGCAGGAT
>JAUMXX010000121.1 GCA_030535285.1 bacterium
AAGAACGAGTCAGAAGCTGCCACAAATTCAGACGGCACGAAAATCAACAATAAAACGGTCCCTGTCAAAGTTACAGACAATGACGATGAAATTGAGTTTAAGGAAAATCCCGGTTCGCCCATATGTGCGCACGTATATTCAAAACCGAGTTGCACAAAGCCAAAAACATGTACTAAATGCGGCAAGACAGAGGGCAAACCAAACGGTCACTCATATTCTGATGCGACCTGTACCAAACCAAAAACTTGCTCTGAATGCGGATTTCAAAAAGGCGAAGCTCTTAGTCATAACTACGTTTTGGGGGAGTGCACCGTTTGTGGAGATTATAACCCATCCTACTGTCCAAAACTCTATTTCACAGGTGATATGACAGGTATGACCAATAAAAATGATGTGCGCAACATCACCTTTGAATACAGAAGCCGCGGCCAAATTTTAAACGGTGCTGCAAAAATAAAAATACAGGGCAGTTCAAGTACCGCTTACGAAAAAAAGAACTACACCATTAATTTCTATGAAAACAATAATTATTCAAAAAAAATGGGTGTAAATGTCGGTTGGGGCGCTCAGGATGAATATTGTCTGAAGGCCAACTGGATTGACAAAACACATTCCCGCAACGTTGTTACTGCCAAACTTGTAGGCGAAATGCAAAGAAAATACGGACTGCTCCAATCCTCTCCAAACAACGGTGCAATAGACGGATTCCCGATTGAAGTGTACATAAACGGCACCTTCCACGGCGTATATACAATGAACATTCCAAAAGATGATTGGCAGTTTAATATGGATAAAAACAACCCCAATCACATAGTAATCTGCGGTGAAAAATGGGCCAACGCCGTTTACTTTAAGGAAATACCTACCGACTTCAGCGTCTGGTCAATAGAGGTTGGCGAAGAAAACGCTGCCACATTACAAAAAATACAAAGATTAGTTAGATTTGTAAAGGATAGCAGTGATGCCGAATTTAAGGCTAACTTTAATCAGTATCTGAATTTGGATGCAACACTTAATTACTATATTATGATGAATTTTGCGTATATGCCCGACAACACAGGCAAAAACATGTTACTTGCTACATACGACGGCAATGTTTGGTACCCGTCACTTTATGACCTTGATACAACATGGGGCGCAGACTGGAAAGGCCAGAATCTATACGATTACAAAAACAGCCTGATCTCACCGGGCACTAGTTGGCTGTGGAAACGAATGGAGACTCTTTATAAAAAAGAAATAGCCGCCCGCTATTTTGAACTGCGAAAAGATGTCCTTGATGCGAATCATATTATGAATTTATTCACAAACTTCTACAACAGCATTCCCAAAGAGGCATTAGACCGCGAAACTGCAAAATGGGATACCGCTCAGCACCCGATTCCGGGGTATGATATAAGTCAGATTAAAGATTATCTTAACTCAATTATTCCACAACTTGATGCTAAATACGGTGCCTGGAGATAACGATTAGAAACATTAACCAACCGCACCCGATAGTATCTTAGTTGTTTGAAAAGTAAATTTTTGCGGTTAACATTTTAAAAGCACCCGATAACGCTAACGCGTATCGGGTGCTTACCTTTTTACCCAAAAGTGTCACATTAAAAATAACTTTTCTTTCTTAGTAACAGACTGTGCCATCAAAAGAATTATTTATTAATAAACTTAACAGCAGTCCCATATACAATCACTTCAGCAGCGCCCTGCATAACGGCGGAGGATGCATAACGGATATTTATAATCGCATCAGCACCTAATTCTTCCGCCTCTTTAACCATTCTTTTGGTTGCAAGAGCACGCGCCTCATTCATCATTTGATTGTAGGCTTTGAGTTCTCCACCCACCAGTGTTTTGAAACTCTGTGCAATATCCTTACCAATATTCTTTGACTGAATTGTGCTTCCTTTCACAAGAGATAGTGTCTCCAATTCTTTTCCGCTGATGTAATCAGTATTTACTAATATCATCTTCCTCACCTTTCTTTATTTCATTTATTCTTTCTACGCATACATAGATCATAACTGCCGAAAAAACAAGTGGTATAATGCCTAAAACGTACTTCCAAATCCCGTGAAGCAAAAAGATTAATAACCCGAAGTATATAATATAATACAGTATCATAACAACTGTGATAATAATCGGAGCAATCATTTTCTTTTTGTGGTAATTCAACACCCTCACCCCGCCAACGATTCATTAATTTATTATATCATATAAAA
>JAUMXX010000122.1 GCA_030535285.1 bacterium
TGTTTTATCCCAACTATTTTTAAACTACGGTGTCGTCATCCTCACCATAGAAACCGCTTTCGGGTCTTATGTCAATTTTCCACTTTGTCAACTTAGCCGCGAGCCTTACATTCTGACCCTTGTTTCCGATAGCTAATGAAAGTTGAGAATCGGGAACAGTGGCTTTACAAACCCTTGCCTCCTCGTCCTGAATTTCAACACTCAGAACCTTGGCAGGAGACAAAGCCTCTTTAATAAACTCAACCGGATCATCAGAATATTTTACAATGTCAATTTTTTCTCCGCCCAGTTCCTCAACAATTTTATTAACTCGCGCACCTCTTTGTCCTATACAAGAACCAACCGCATCAATTGACTCATTTTCCGACCAAACTGCTATTTTAGTTCTCGATCCTGCCTGACGTGAAATAGATTTTACTTGAATCGTGCCATCAAATATTTCGGGAACCTCTATTTCAAACAGTCTCTTAACAAAATCATGGTGTGTTCTTGATATTTTTGCCCTTGGCGAACCCTTTTCACCCAAAGAAACATCAACAACAAATATTTTGATGTGATCTCCCTCTTGAATAACTTCATCGGGGAGTTGTTCTGCTTTCGGAAGTACAGCCTGACTTCTGCCAACCGAAAGTGTTACATTCCCTGTTTTAGGATCAACCCTTTCAACCAAAGCAGAAACCAATTCATTTTTATGACTTGAAAACTCTTCAAAACTTTTCAGTTTGTCCGCGTCGGAAATGCTTTGATGGATAATTCCTTTAGCAGTCTGAGCAATAATTCTTCCGAATTTTTTTGAATCAAGTGAAATGTCGACAAATCCGCCTACCGCTGCACGCTTGCTATACTGCAGTGCATCGTTAAGTGAAATCTGTGAATAAATATCCTCAACCTCTTCAACAACCTCTTTACGAGCATATATTTTTAATGTTTCACTCTCGCTGTTAATTTCACAAAAAACTATATCACGACCGCCAAAATCCCTTTTTGCCGCCGCAATAATCGCAGTGCTCACCTTTTCAATCATGTATTCGCTGGAAATCCCTTTTTCAAGTTCCAGAAGTCTTAGGGCTTCAAAAAACTCATGATTTTTAGTTGCTTTAGCCATTTTTCATTATACCTCCGAATTTCTAAAATGTTTCATTCAATTTAACAAATGCTATTTCTTTTTTATCAAAAACAGTTTCAGTACCGTTTATCTCAACCGTTACCGAACCGTCATAAGCTTTCAGTATGCCCACAAATTCCCGAACATTATCACGGGGTCTTATAAGCCTAACTAACACCTCACTGCCTAACATTTGACTAAAATGTTCCGGCAAAACAAGTTCCCGGCAAAGTCCCGGTGAACAAACCTCTAAATAATAAGACCGGTCAATCGGATCATATTGATCAAGCAAAGGATCAATAAGCCTGGAAACATCGGTGCAGTCATTTATTGATACTCCTCCGTCCTTATCAATAAAAACCCTTAAATACCACGATGCTCCCTCTTTTAAAAACCGCACATCCCAGACCTTGAGATTCAAAGATTCAACAGGCTGTTTAATAATATCCCAAACCCGTTTTACCACAGGAGACTGTGCCAAAATACAACACCTCTTCAAAAAGTTATAAATAAAAATCAAAGAGTGGGTTGCCCCACTCTCCTAACATAGACTTAGATTAATTGTGATTATAACACAGTGTTTTAAAAATTGCAAGCAAATTATTTATATAAAAGATTTATTCTTAATTACTGTTCCATCTGCTTACCTAAAAAACCTGCGGCAACCGATGCCAGTTTAATATCACTCTCGGTCGGTACTATTAATTCATCGGTACAAACAAGCACAACTGCACCCGAAATGTCCCCCGCTGAAATGATAGGTACAATTACCGCTGCTTTGTGCTGAACCCCCTCAAGCGGAGTGGGTTGATCAAAATCACCGTTGCTGTATACATACTGCTTTCTCGACTCCATTATATCCTCAAGTGCAGATGAGACGCGTCTTTCCAAAACCTCTTTTTTAGACATTCCGGCAGCGGCAATACAATGATCCCTGTCACAAATAACAACGGCAAATCTAGTGCACTTCGCCAACACATCGCAATATTGCGAAGCCATTGTAGACATCTCACCGACCGCTGAATATTTTTTGAAAATCACTTCTCCGTCAGACGCTGTAAAAATTTCTAACGGATC
>JAUMXX010000123.1 GCA_030535285.1 bacterium
TCTGAAGTAACATTCGTAATTGACCTTGACAATCCGAGAGATGACATAACAACAATGCCCGAAGGTGCAACAACCAACACCAAATATTATGATGTTAACATTAAGGTTAAAGACCTCTTCACCGAAGAAACACATACATCAATTCACACAATTCCTTTAGATGTTTCATTAATAAACGGTCTGGAATTTGCTTTCCCCGGCACTGACAAACAGGTTAATTCAGGATGTGATTATGCGTCAATAACAAAGGTATCGATGATTAGTTCTCTCGATAAAGAACGCACGGTTATAGCATCAAGACCTTTCTACGGTCAAAAAAATGTTGAAATTGATACTGATGTTGAAATTTTCTTCGATTTAGCTCCCACAGATGATTTTACATATACCTTGACCGACTCAGACGGTGAACCTGTTGGTTTTGCAGCTGAAACTGAGGGTAATAAAGTAATACTCACACCCACAAACGACTTAAAACCGGCAAAAACCTACAAGGTTCAGGCTGCAAGTGCCGATAATGAATTGTTCACAACAGTATTCACAACAAGAGAAGATAACGAAGTGTTAATATCAACAAAACAGCCGTCAGGCAATGCAACCGATTACCGGATTGATGCTGTTATAAACATGATGAAAAACAGTGATACTGCGAAGCTTATCAGTGCGACATATGACAAAGATTCCAAAAAACTGTTGCCCGGTGCCGCAGTTTCAGATAAAAGAGACGGTGAAAAATCGATTTCGGTAACGGTTGATCCGGCTGTTTCAAATGCAGTGCCAAGTAGTTTTGTTGTAGAAAGTCTTACCAATTTCAAACTTATAAATTCAGACAAACCTTTAAAGGGGGTTGCTCCTGTAATTACAAAGGCGGAATTCGATCTGGCTTCAATTGGCGTCGATGAGGATAAGTTCACCCTTTCCGGAAAATTTGACGGCATTACCTCTGAAAACACAGTTCTCGAAGGAACCCGACTTTTCGTTGCTCTTGTGTATGATGATATCGATTTATCAACAGTATCAAATGAAGATTTTATTGCGGGCACACCTTATTTTGGTGAAGCAATAACAACAGACGATAGTGGCACATTTGGTATAACTGTCCCTGTGGATGTGGAATCGGGCACCTATAAATTATATGTTGGTTATAACGGTGACACTGCTCCCTATACATATGAAAAAAAGATCTTTTATTTCGATATTGAAGCTTTAGACTCAATAAAAGATGCAGTCAACAGTGCAACAACCAGTGTGGAGCTGTTAGACAGAAACGCCAACATATTATCGGGCGTATTATATGACAACAAAGATGCACTTGGTCTGGATTTCGACTATATAGCAAATCCTTCCTACAAAATCGAAAAAGTTGGTGAGTATGTTAGTGCCAAAAGACCTGCGGACGGCTACTCTTCAATAGCTGATTTGCAGACAAGTGCCAGAGAAATAATAACTCTTTGCAATCTGTCTGTTGCAAGCAGTGCCGACAAAGTCAGCATAATTCAAAACAACAGCGAGATTCTTAAACTCACAGATATTGACGAGTACGCAATGTTTAATAATCTGGAGCGAACAGGTGCAAAAGAATATGTTGCAGGAAAAATAGGCAATCATTCGGAGATTGCAGAATTTACAGACGATTTCAAAAATCATACAATATTAGGTGTTATTAAGTTTGTGAATTCACATACCGATGTGAGTGTGTTGTTCAAAAAATGTGCAGATGTGTTAAAGACACATCTTCTGTTGATAAAAAAGTTGCAGGGCGTGACTTTGAAACAGTTAAGGATTTAGCAAAATTTGTAAATCCGCTTATAGATGAGGCTGATGAACCTGCACGTAAGCCATCGTCACCGTCGGGCGGTAACAAGAGCTCGGGCGGTGGAGCATTCAGACCTATTACCGCAGAACCGTCAGTGTCTGCACCCGATGTCAATCAGGCAGAATCAGTCAACAAATTTGGTGACTTATCAGGATATGACTGGGCAAAAGAAGCAATAGCTAACCTTGCAAAATCAGGAATTGTATCCGGCAAAGGCAATGGAGTATTTGACCCGGGCGCAAATGTGGTTCGTGAAGAATTTACAAAGATGATTGTAAAAATGTTTGATCTTAAAGGGAACAGCGAAACAAAATTTGATGAT
>JAUMXX010000124.1 GCA_030535285.1 bacterium
CATACAAATGCTTCGGCATATCAATATCGTTATAATCGTGTAAACTTTGACCCGTATTTTGGAGAAGCACCTGTTCCTCCTGCAGAACCCACTGTAGATTGGTTGGCATCTAAGGTTCAGCTTGCAGTTGGTACTACTGCTGCGTCTGATTCAACCAGCATGCGTATACTTTCTACTGTTGATAGTCTTGATTATGATGCTGCCGGCATTGAAATCACAATCAACGGCAAAACAACTACTTTGAATTCCACAGTTGTTTATGAGAGCATTTATGCTGCAAGCGGTGAAGGTGCAGAACTCGTTACTCCTGTTCAGGTTAGCGGAGTTGAAGATTCACAGTATATTATCGCTAAGGAAATTATAAATATCCCTGCTGCTGCTTTTGATACTGAAATCACAATCAGAGCATTCTGTAGCGTTGATGAAACTGTCAGCTACGGTGAAAGCAGAACAGTTACTGTTGCAGGTTTAATTTAGGTTAGGAGGTAATTTAAAATGAAAGAGAATTTTTCTAATCCTGAGATTGAAATCTTAACCTATGATAGTGAAGTCGAAACCGGTTTCCAGACAGCTTCTAATTTTAATATCGGAAGCGATGATCAAGTAAACTGGGACGATTTAATTCAATAATTTATATATTGCATATAGGTTAAAAAATGTCGGGCAGTCAGTTTTGACTGCCCGCTTTTTTTTATCCGCGCACAGATTTGTGCGTGGATTTTTTTGTATATTTATCACTTAATATTCTATTGCGGTAACAAAAATGTAAACCATATCATAAATTAGAAAGGGGACAACACTCGAATTTATATTCACAAAAAGGAGCGAAAAAAATGATTGATTACTTTCTTTCTGTAAATCCGGGGTTAAATAATATGTTGGACAATATACAGTCTGACAATAAAAATTTCGGCAAAACAGAGCTTGATAATCTGCCGTTGGCAATGGCTTATGTGCCCATGCAGAAATTTAAAGGTTTTTACAGTCAAGAAGAAGCTTTAGAAAAAGGCACATTGTTTACTGATCTAAACAAACCGTTTATGGGAAAGTTTGTATAGTTTAAAAAGAAAAGAGGAATTATATGGAAAGCGAAAAATCTGCATTACTAAGACGGCTTTCTGCCGCTAAGTTTGCTTTGTGGGAAACAACCATTTTTTTAGATACACACCCGGGTGATCAACAGGCATTAGCCTCGTTCAAGAAGTATAGACAACAAGTTTCTGAACTTGAGGCAGAATATACAGCCAAATTTGGCCCTTTAACATCAGACGATTCTTATGGAAACGTTATGTTTCAATGGATTAATAATCCGTGGCCGTGGGAAAGGAGTGGCAACTAATATATGTGGTCGTATGAGAAAAAACTACAGTATCCTGTAAAAATTGCAAGACCCAATCCAAAGTTAGCATCAATAATTATAAGTCAATACGGCGGACCTGATGGCGAGTTGGCGGCAAGTTTAAGATATTTAAGTCAACGTTTCGCAATGCCTTATCCCGAACTCAAGGCACTCCTTACCGATATCGGTACTGAGGAACTTGCTCATCTTGAAATGATAGGCTCAATCGTTTATCAGTTAACCAGAAATCTCAATGAGAAAGATATTAAAGAAGCAGGCTTCGATGCATATTTTGTCGATCATACAACAGGTATTTATCCGTCGAGCGCAGCCGGAGTACCCTTCACAGCTGCATATCTGCAGTCTAAGGGCGATGTTTTAACCGATCTCCATGAAGATCTTGCGGCAGAACAAAAGGCGCGCACGACCTATGACAATATTTTGCGTTTTTGTGATGATCCCGATGTAAAAGATCCTATAAAATTCTTAAGACAGCGTGAAATTGTCCATTATCAACGTTTCGGTGAAGGGCTAAGAATTGCGCAAGAGAAACTCAATTCAAAGAATTTTTATGCGTTTAACCCCAGCTTTGATAAATAATTTAAAAAAGACGGTTGCTATTGCAATCGTCTTTTTGTCTTTTTGTGAAACTGACTGTTTTACGATGATAGAAAAGAAAAATATTGTTAAAATTTCGACAAATTAAGAAAACTCTATTGTAATTTAGAAAATAATTTTATATAATTATCTATGTTGTATTTGAAAGGAGAGAAACTAT
>JAUMXX010000047.1 GCA_030535285.1 bacterium
AGTGAAGGAGTAATAACTTCTCCGTCAATTTTGAAGAAAACATTCATTGTTCCAACTTCTTCAATATATTTACGCTCGACACCATCAAGCCATAAAACTTGAGTAAAATTCAAGTTTTCGGCTTCGGCTTGTGCCTTTAAAGAAGCAGCATAGTTTCCCGCAGTTTTTACAAATCCCATACCGCCTCTCACAGCACGCACATACTTATCCTCAACATAAATATCAACCGGGTTTATTCCTTGAGGATAATACGCACCTACCGGTGAAAGAACTATCATAAACAGCAGATGTTTTGCAGCGTGAACGCCTAAATGCGCATCGGTTGCAAAAATAAACGGTCTTATGTATAACGATGTATCCTTTGCGGTCGGAATCCAATCGGCGTCGACCTTGACAAGTTCCTTAATTGCCTCAACAGCAAAAGCCTCATCAATTTTCGGGATACACAATCTGTCATTAGAAGAATTAAGACGAGCCATATTCTTATCCGGTCTGAATAAAAGAATCCTTTTGTCCTCGGTTAAATAAGCCTTCATCCCCTCAAAAACTTCCTGACCGTAATGAAGACACATTGCAGTCGGATCAAGTTCAATCGGGCCATACGGCACAATCCTCGGATCATGCCATCCTTGACCCTCATCATAGTTCATCATAAACATATGATCAGTTGTATAATTACCGAATCCCAGTTTGTTTTGGTCAACAGGTTTCTGTTTTGGGTTTTCAGTTCTCGTAATTTTAATTTCCATACACTACACTTCCCATAAAAATATCAAAAAATTACAGATAAAAATTAAAAAAGAAATAAAGGCTACTTCAAAATATTGACCGGTCCCAACAGACCCGAAGGGGCTAACTGCAGAAACTTAGAATAATGATCCTTAATACTATTTGCTAAAGTATTAAAAACTTCTATTTTGAGTTCATTCTCACCTTCAACTATTGCGTTGCTAATGTCAAAAGTATAAGGATTGCAGATTTTTATACCGCAGTATACTCCATTCAGCCATACTTTTGCAACCTGACCAACAACACCTAAATCAAGCAATACATCCTTATCGCCGGAGTAATTGAATTTTGTTTCATAAATCATTCTGCCGCTGAACTCCGGAAGGACCGCAGGAGAATTAATATTGCAAAGTTGTTTGAATTCGGCATAGAATTTCGGATTATCCATATCATTATAATCCGCAACGGATACACGATAAGATGCCTCTAAATTCTCTAAAACAACCCGCTGTTTTTCTGCCCCGAACTTTTCTGAAAACTCATCATCAAAATTATCAAATATAACAATCTGCGAAACATACGGCTCAAGTTTAAGATCAATACTGCCGTCATCACTAAAGCCTACCGAATTGTTATTATTCATAAGGTCAAGTTTTAAATATCTACCTTTACACGATAATTTTACCGTTGCAACAGCATCACTGACTACAGACTCATTAAAAAACATAAAGATATCAGCGCCGTCACGCACACAATGATAATGACGAAGAAGCGGACAATCCCCATTAACCGAAATATCATTCATACCCATTTTAATAATTGTCTGTGCAATGTCGCAGTTAGAAATAACCTGCGCTTTAAAACTACAATTCTGCGGCAAATTATCAATAAAGAAAACATTAACACCCTGCTCTTGCAAGGCATTTACCTTGTCTAAGAAATAATCAGGGAGCCGTTTAGCATACGGTATAACCAAACACTCATATATCTCATTATTCACCGCCAATTTACCATTTCTAACGCTTGCACCCATAATGGTGTCAACACAAATTATGTCATAATCAATATGGGAATCAAGCAAAGCTTTTGCAGGTTTTTGAACAAGCATATAATCTTCTCTGCTCATCCATTCACCCTCAGCATGATAAAGCAAAGCGGCGGTTGCAACATGGTTAGAATCTGACAATATATGGCTGATTTTATTTGTATAGCTCATCAATTGACCAAATCCCTCAAATTGCGGATCAACACCCTCCGCACCAAAATGAGGCGGACAATCATAGTCAGGAAATTTTGGAGAAAATGCATGCGGAACGAAATGGTTTACTCCCCTGACCAACAAATGATCCATAAGCCATTTCATTGTTTGGGTACCTTCAGCCCAACCATATGCACCGAAGACCTCACACATTGCCCTTCCCTTTTTCTTAGGATCGGTATGTGAATCAGAAGCACATAACTTTGCCAGAACATAATTATAAAATTCAGGATCCGACACATTACCGAAACTTATTGCCGGATGTATATGTTCAGATAATCCCGGTATGATCTGGTGCAGAACAATATCAATACCGCTCATATCTTGACCGTTAAGTGCTCTAAAATAATGTCCGGCACTGCAAGCAAGTCTTGTGCTTGCATTCATATCTTCAACGATATGTCCTATATACATAACCGAGTGCTCAGTGCACCAATCGCCGAGCTGCTTTGTAAAGTTATCACGGTAAAGTTTTGTAACCGAATTCATATATTCCAGACGAACCCTAGGACCGATGTTGTCCATGTCATACCAAATTGCAGGCACGAATTTCAAAGCATCTTGACCGAGTGCTTCGGTCATCATAGACAAAACTTCATCAGACCACGGCATAGCAAGTCCGGGCAGACCTACAGTTTTTTCATAATTCGTAGTTATAACCCTGCCCTCATAAATATTATCATTACCGAAAAGCGGTTCGTCAGAGAAAAATCCCGCAATTGTGTTTCCAAAATACTTTGAGTATCTTTTATAGTGAGGTTCATAAACTGCATCAATCAAGACACGAGAAGACTCACGGTTGATATTATCAATATACAACCATGAATCCAGCGCATCACGATGCTTAAGTAAAAAGAACACACGCCAAACGCCTTCTGGAACATCCCAATACAGCATTGAATTGCTTATGTTTTCTGTCAAATCAATAGGTTTATCTTCCAATGTCTCCTCAGCGCAGGTGCGACGGTATGCAAAAGCACCAATCAACTCGTCATCCGGATGATATTTGCGAACAAATGCCGACGCATCATTCATTGGCCCATATAAATCAATATGCGTTTCAACAATATAAACGCGGCGCAGTTCAGGATACTTATGCTGAATATAACCGTTTGCATGACCGGTCGGGAAATGATCATCATCCAAAATCCAAACCTTCATACCACGTTTTTCGGCCTCAGCAAGAATAATATCCATATCACGCCACCAGCCGTCACCGCAGAAATCTTTGTGGGGGCGAGATTCAACACAAAAAGCCCTTACGTTGCTATCATAAATGCGTTGAATTTGTTCGGGTATCCTTTCAGTATGATCACCCTTTTGCCAATAAAACGGTAGTATATAATTATCGTACCTGTTTTCAAAAACATCTGATATTCTTTTATCCATTAAATATGTACCTCTTTATAGTTTAACGCTTAGACAGAGTTTCTTGCTCATACTTCTTAACAATATCCAACCATTCTTCTCTGACCGGAACACCGCTAATCTGACAATAGTAATCCCAAACAGCACCAAACGGATAGGTTTTATACTCCTCAGTTAATGCAAGACGAGAGGTATAATCGCCTTCAATCTCAGCCTTTTTCAAAGCCTCAACAGGTTCTAACATAGCCTTAAGCAATGCTTTAATCATATTTCTTGTTCCAATAACCCAGGCTGCTATACGGTTGATGCTTGCGTCGAAGAAATCAAGTCCTATATTTGTTGATTCAATCAATCCGGTTCTGATAAGCGAATTAGCGATTGCGTTGAGTTCATCATCTAAAATCACAACGTGGTCTGAATCCCATCTGACCGGACGGGATACATGTAACAGCAATTCATCAGTATATAAAAGTACAGAAGAAATTTTATCAGAAATAACCTCTGTAGGATGAAAATGTCCGGCGTCAAGACAGTAAAGTTTATTCCTTGAAACAGCATATCCAAGGCAGAACTCATTTGAACCAACAGTATAGCTCTCAGCCCCTATGCCAAAAACCTTACTTTCAATTGCATCAACACAATATTCTGGATTGATTTTTTCAGAGAAAACCTCATCAAGCGCCTCCATCATTCTGCGTCTGGGAGCCTCGCGGTCAACCGGTATATCTTTGTATCCGTCAGGGAACCAGAAATTAGTGACGCACTTCATTCCGAGTTCTTTACCGAAATATTCAGCAATTTTTCTGCAGCGTTTGCAGTGCTCAACCCAGAAGTCCCTGACCTTACTATCGGCACTTGAAATTGTAAATCCGCTTTCGGCCATGGGATGTGAAAAACATGTGGGATTAAAATCAAGTCCCATACCGTTGTGCTTAGCCCAATCAACCCAACCGGCAAAATGACGAGGTTCAAGTTCATTTAAATCTACTTTTTCATCGGTATCGGCATATATTGAATGTAAATTGAGTTTATGTTTACCCGGAATCAAGGATAAAGCAACTTCTAAATCCTGTCTTAACTCTTTAACATTTCTGGCAGCGCCGGGATAATTACCGGTTGTTTGTATTCCGCCCGACAGCTCAATATCCTTAAACAAAAATCCATTAACATCATCGCCCTGCCAACAATGTAACGAAATTTTAATCTTTTTAAGATTTTCAATAACCTTATCGGTATCAACACCGATCTTTGCGTACTGTTTTTTTGCAATTTCATACGCCTTCAAAACATCACTCATAAAAAGCACCTCCCACATCAAATTAACTTAAAAATTTGCAAAAGTCTTTAAAAATAACAAAAGCCCCAAAAACATCTGTTTTGGGGCCAAATGGTCCGAGTGACTGGAGTCGAACCAGCGGCCTCTTGAACCCCATTCAAGCGCTCTACCAAACTGAGCCACACCCGGATTTGCCGAAAAATATTATATCACAATTAAATGCAAAAATCAAGTAAAACTTATAACACCCTGTCAAAAATAGACAGGGTGTAAAATTTACAAATTACTCACCAAACGACGAGTTAACAAGTTCAACTAATCCATCAACAGCAGCCTGCTCATCAACGCCATCGGCAATAATACGTATAGCGGTACCGCTAATGATGCCAAGCGACAAAACGCCAAGCAAACTCTTTGCATTAACCCTGCGTTCATCTTTCTCAACCCAAATTGACGATTTGAACTCATTAGCCTTTTGTATGAAGAAGGTTGCAGGACGTGCGTGAAGCCCCTCAACATTATTTATAACAGCATCCTTAACGTACATATTTAATCTCTCCTTAAAATGTAAAAACATTTAGAAAACGACATGTCCAAAACTTATTTATATTATACAACAATATATTATTTCGTCAATCAAATGTACACAATTTAAAAAAAGTTTGAATGAATTCCCAAACATATGTAACTTGTAATCACATTATTTGTTGAAAATGCAATAATAAACATACAAACATTTCTACTAATTTTTAAAAATAAGTAGTTCTAATAAAAAACATAAAAAAATATTATAATTAAATTAACTCCGGACGCATTTTTTTGGTTACCTCAACAGAATTATTCTCTTTCCATTTTTTTATTTGAGCATGGTTGCCGCTTAACAAAACATCCGGTACCCTTCTACCGTTCCAAATCTCCGGTCGAGTATACTGTTCGTGCTCTAAAAGTTGGTTAAAATGGCTTTCTTGGGTGAAGCATTCACGATCTGATAAAACCCCGTCAATCATCCTGCAGACTGTATCAACCAAAACCAAAGCCGGTAATTCGCCTCCGGTAAGTACATAGTCACCGATTGATATTTCTTCATCCACAATTTCATCAATGACCCTCTGGTCAACACCCTCATAGTGACCGCACAAAACAACAAATCTATCAAGTTTTGAAAGTTCAATCGCCTTTTCCTGTGTGAGTGTTTTACCTTTAGGAGACATATAAATTAAACGCGGTTTGGACTCACAGTCTTTAGAAATCGCACTAAAGCAGTTATATATAGGAGCGCAGGCCATAACCATCCCCTTTCCTCCGCCATAGGGATAGTCATCAACTCGGTTATGTTTATTTTCTGAAAAATCTCGAATGTTATGACAATCAATTTGTATAATTTCTTTTTTAATTGCACGACCGATTATACTTTCCTTTAGAACCTCGTTACACATTTCAGGAAACAGGGTCATTATGTCAATCCTCATCCTTAAATATCCCCTTTATAGGTCTGATTTTAATCTCTTCTTGCTCTATATTAACCGAAATAACCACCTCAGGTATTGAGGGAATCAGATATTCTTCTTTACCGTCAAAGATATGCCATACGTCATTAGCTCCTGTTTGTGAAACATCCGAAATCTCACCCAAAAGATTGCCGTTATCAATATGATAAACACGACAACCTATTAAATCTTGGATAAAATATCTGCCTTTTTCAATCTTTGCATCACGCCGATTGATAAAAATAATTCTGTTGCGATACTTCTCTGCCGATTCAATAGTGTCGATACCGCTAAACTTTATTATAACAATATTCTTATGAGGACGGACAGAAACAACATTTATGGCTTCTTCGCCTTTACCGTCAAGATAAAAACTTTTAAACTGTTTTAAAAATTCAGGTTCATCACTCCAAGGTTGCACACGCACCTCACCTCTGATTCCGTGAGTTCCGACAATGCGACCAATCTCAAGAAACTGTTTTTTCATCCTTGTTAATCCTCTCTAAATGCAAACATAGACACAACTTTGCTTAGCAAAAATATTATAATACCCCCTCAGCAAAACGAGGGGGTATAACCAATTTTAAAATTAGTCGATTTCAACCGCAATCTTATCACCGTTACGGTTTGCAGCAGCACGCATAACAACGCGTATTGCCTTTGCGATCCTTCCCTGACGGCCAATAACTCTTCCCATATCATCCTGTGCAACATGCAGATGATATACTATAATGCCTTCCTCATTTGGCTCATCAACCGAAATTTCAATCTTATCAGGCTCAGCAACCAAGCCGGCAACAATATTTTTAAGAAGTTCTGTCATTGTTTTATCCTCCAAAGTTATTAGATAATACCGTTGTTTTTAAGCAATGATTTAACAGTATCGGTAGGCTGTGCACCGTTTGAAATCCATTTCTTAGCGCTGTCAGCATCAATCTTAAATGTTACGGGATCGGTCATTGGATTATAGTATCCAATCTCCTCAATGAAACGACCGTCACGCGGGAACCTTGAATCCGCAACAACCACACGGTAAAAAGGAGCTTTCTTTGCACCCATACGACGAAGTCTGATTTTAACTGCCATCTTCTACACCTCCAAAATAAAATTAATATTTTCAAAGGAATTCCCCTTAAAAACTACATTCCGAATCCGCCGGGGAAATTTCCTCCGGGGAACCCATTCATCATTCTGGGCATTTTTTTCTTGGAACCTTTTTTATTCATACTTTTAAACATCAATTTCATTTGCTCATATTGTTTTAAAAGTTTATTAACATCCTCAACCTTAACACCGGCACCGCTTGCAATTCGCCTCTTTCGTGAAGCATTTAAAATTGCGGGTTTTATACGCTCTTTTTTTGTCATTGAGGTAATAATTGCCTCAATCCTGAGCAGTTGACGGTCATCAATGTCAACATCTCTGATCTGTCGCTCAACACCCGGTATCATTGATAAAACCGATTTTAATGAGCCCATTTTTTTAATACTCTGAAACTGTGCAAGCAGGTCATTCATATCAAAACTGTTTTCTTCCAACCTTCTTGCCGCTTCAAGTGCCTGCTTCTCATCTATCTCACTTTCAACCTTCTCGATAAGAGACAGAACATCTCCCATGCCGAGAATACGCTGGGCCATTCGGTCGGGATGAAACTCTTCAATATCATCAATTTTTTCACCAACACCGACATATTTAATCGGTTTTCCCGTCACCTCGCGCACAGAAAGGGCTGCACCACCCCTTGAGTCACCGTCAAGTTTAGTTAGAATAACACCGTTAATCTCTAATAAATCATTAAATGTCTTTGCAATATTAACAGCATCCTGACCGACCATTGAATCAACAACAAGTAAAATCTCATTAACCTCAACGCTGTCACAAATGCGTTTCAATTCATCCATTAATTCACTATCAATATGCAGTCGGCCTGCAGTATCAATGAGCATATAATCATTGCCATAATCACGAGCATGCTTAATGGCGTCAACAACCGTCTTCTCGGGTTTTTGCAAACCTTTTTCGAAAACCGGAACGCCCGCCTTTTCACCGAGCACCTTTAACTGTTCAATCGCAGCCGGACGGTAAATATCGCAAGCAACCATTATCGGCCTGTGACCCTGGGATTTAAGTTTTTTCGCTAACTTCGCACAATGCGTTGTTTTACCCGAACCCTGAAGTCCGCACATCATAATAACGGTCGGTATTTTATCAGCGGTATTAATGCGAACGTTTTCACTTCCCATTAAACTGCAAAGTTCATCACGAACAATTTTAACAACCATTTGCGGCGCGGTTAAACTTTCCATAACCTTTTCGCCGATACATTTTTCAGTGCAACGGTTGGTAAATTCTTTTGCAACCTTATAGTTAACATCAGCCTCAAGCAACGCCAACCGCACTTCTCTCATTGCTTCTTTAACATCATTTTCTTTTAGTTTTCCCTTTGAACGCAGGCGTTTAAAAGTAGCCGCTAATTTATCTGAAAGACCTTCGAAAGCCATATCATTTAAGCTCCTGTTAATTAAGTAATAGTTTATCTAGTAAATCACAAAGTTGATTAATCTTTTCAGCATCTCTAAAATCAGTTGCACGAACCCGGTCGACTGCAGCCCTTAATTTTGACGAAGTTTCTAAAAGCTTCAACTTTTCTTCAAACTTAAAAAGTTGATTTTCCATTCGTTTAATCGAATCACTTACACTCTGCCGGGTAACACCTTCGTTTTCAGCAATTTCAGATAAAGACAAATCTTGATTATAATAACATTCAATAAGAAATCTTTGCTTTTGTGGTAATAATTCACCGTAACAATCCAGCAAAGCGGTAATTCGTGCATCATTCGCCACAAAAACACCTCCCGAATACAATCTCCTGTGAACTTTCTGTATTTTATCATACTAAACAACATCTGTCAAGTTTTTTTCTTTACACCATCTTTTTAAA
>JAUMXX010000009.1:0-19932 GCA_030535285.1 bacterium
TTCAAAACATTCGGTAAGAAATATCATCAGTCCGTAATCAAGCAAAAAACAGAACACGCCGACAAAACTAAACCTTAAAGCCTGAAATAACAATTTTTTCATAAGATTTTCCTTACTTTCAAAATATAATGTCGGAAATTATCTATTACATTTTATAATATATCTCGTAACATGTCAAATAATAGTGTAAAATATCGGATAGAGGTACACAAAAATATCATAATGTTTTAAAAATTGGTTGACTTATCAGATTTTGTATGTTAGAATGCAATTTATTAGAGAGGTAATTATTATGAAAACTTTGTTTTTTGCAGTTAAATATTTTTTTTACTTTTACTTTAAAACTGTTGGTGTAGGTAAAAGTGCTTTTTGCTGCAATTATTAAAGTTTAGCTTTAATTTTTCAATAACCTTTTAAGAGGTTCGCAGAAAAGCACTGCGAACCTCTTTTTTATATTTTTTATCTTTTAAAGGATTGGTGATAGTATGATTGCTGTTATTAAGATCGGTACTCCTCAAAGCCAGGTTGATAATCTTATTGATTGGATTGAGTCACAAAATGTAAGTGTACACGTTTCTGCAGGACATTATCAGACGGTTCTCGGTCTTATAGGTGATACAAGCAAAATCGACATGGAGTTGATTGAGAATTTAGATATTGTTGATACCGTTAAGAGAATAAGTGAGCCTTTTAAGAGTGCCAACAGGAAATTTCATCCCGATGATACCGTGGTTGATGTTAGCGGAGTTAAGGTTGGCGGCGGCAATTTTGCTGTAATAGCCGGACCGTGTTCGGTTGAGTCGCACGACCAGATAATTGAGGTGGCAAATAAGGTTAAGGCTTCGGGTGCCAATATGCTTCGGGGCGGTGCTTTCAAACCCAGAACCTCCCCTTATGATTTTCAGGGCCTTCAGGCAGACGGGTTGGAATTGTTGATTGAAGCAAAGAAGCAAACGGGTCTTCCCATAGTCAGTGAGATTATGAACGCAAATCATTTAGATTTGTTTGAAGAGGTTGATCTGATCCAGGTTGGCGCACGGAATATGCAGAATTTTGAACTACTTAAGGAATTGGGAAGAACAAAAAAGCCGGTTTTACTCAAACGCGGATTAGCTAACAATTTAAAAGAACTTTTGATGAGCGCGGAATATATTATGGCAGGGGGTAATGAGAATGTTATACTCTGCGAGCGCGGCATCAGAACCTTCGAAACTTACACCAGAAACACCTTGGATTTGGCCGCTGTTCCTATGCTTAAGGAACTTTCGCATTTACCTATAATTGTTGATCCAAGCCATGCAAGCGGAATTTCAAGATTAGTTAAGCCGATGGCATTTGCTTCGGTGGCGGCAGGGGCAGACGGACTTATGATTGAGGTACACAATGATCCGCTTAATGCGTTATGTGACGGAGCGCAATCACTCACACCCGAACAGTTTGATGATGTTTCGAAAAAGGTTCAAAGAATTTTGGAGGTTGTCCGGTCATGACCGTTGGAATTGTTGGTTTAGGACTTATTGGTGGCTCGATTGCAAAGGCTATTAAGTGTTATACCGATGAACATGTGTTAGCAACCGATATTGACGAATCGATTATAAAACTTGCGGTGCTTGTCAATGCGGTGGACGGCAAGCTTTGTAAAGAGAATCTTAACGAATGTGATTATGTTTTTATCTCACTGTATCCGAGCGACGCAGTGAAGTTTGTGCAGGAAAACCGTCGCAATTTTAAAAAGGGTGCAGTTGTTGTTGATTGCTGTGGCGTCAAACGGTTTGTTTGTGATAAGTGTTTTGATATTGCAAGACAAAACAATTTTGTCTTTATCGGTGGACATCCGATGGCAGGATTTCACAAGTCCGGTTTTAAACATTCACGCGAGACTTTATTTAAAAATGCGGCTATGATTTTGGTGCCGGAGGATACAAAAAATATTTATCTTTTTGAGAATCTCAAAGGGCTTTTGAATAAGATAGGTTTTACTGTTGTGACGGTCACCTCAGCACAGGAGCATGACAAAAACATAGCTTTCACATCACAACTTGCCCATGTTGTTTCAAATGCATATGTAAAAAGTCCGCAGGCGAGGCTTCATAAAGGGTTTTCCGCGGGGAGTTACAAGGATTTGACCCGTGTTGCAAGGCTTAACGAAAAAATGTGGAGTGAGTTGTTTTTAGAAAATAAGGATTTTCTGAAATCGGAAATTGATAATCTTATTGTACAACTGGGTAAATACAGTCAAGCTCTCGATTCCGAGGATGCAAAGCAACTGGAGCAGTTGTTACGTGAGGGAAGAGAGTGTAAGGAAAGGATTGACAGGTAGATGAAACGCATAACGGTTGAGGCATCGGTTAGGTATGATGTGCTGATTGGTTCCGGGCTGTTAAAGGAGACAGGTCGGCTTTGTAAAAGTGTGGATCTCGGACAAAAGGTTATGGTTATAACCGATGATAATGTTATGCCCTTGTATTTTGATACCGTCAAGACTCAACTTGAAACTTCGGGGTATGAGGTTTTCAGTTTTATGATTACCAACGGAGAAGGGTCAAAGTCAACCGATAATCATATAAAGATTGTAAACTGCCTTGCGCAAAATCACTTTTCACGAGAGGATACATTAATTGCCCTTGGGGGCGGGGTTGTCGGAGATCTGTGCGGATTCTGTGCAGCTACATATTTACGCGGTATTAGGTTTGTTCAGATTCCTACTACGCTTTTGGCTGCGGTAGATTCCTCTGTAGGCGGAAAGACTGCTGTCAATTTACAGGCCGGTAAAAACTTGTTGGGAGCGTTCTGGCAGCCTTCACTTGTTATTTGTGATCCTGACTGTCTTAAAACCCTGCCGAAACAAATTTTAGCCGACGGTTTTGCCGAAGTTATAAAATATGGCGCGATTTGGGATTTGCAGTTGTTTAAGATGGTTGAAAACGGGAATTTTGACATTGATTCGGTTATCGCGCGTTGTGTTGAAATCAAACGTGACATAGTAGGTAAAGATGAGTTTGATAACGGACTGCGGCAGGTTTTGAATTTCGGACATACGATAGGCCATGCGATTGAAGCGTGCAGTAATTTTGAGATATCCCACGGAAGTGCGGTTGCTATTGGTATGGTTATCGTCGAGAGAGCGTTTTATAAGCAGGGCGTATGTGATATTGATTGTGTAAACCGATTGGAAGAGATCTTGAAAAAGTTTTCACTTCCGGTTTCCTGCAAGTTTAGTGCAGATGAAATCTCGTCTGTTGCTTTAGGTGATAAAAAGTGCGGTAATGAAGATATAAAACTTGTTGCGGTCGAACAAATCGGAAGTTGCGAGATAAGAAAACTAAGGTTAGAAAGCCTTAAAAGTTTTATAGAGTCGGGGTTAGAAAGATGATAATATCTTCACACAACAAAAGCTTGAGGGGTAGCGTTAACGTAATTGTGTCGAAATCGCAGGTTCATCGGCTGCTTATATGTGCAGCATTATCCGGTAGCCCGACGGTTATTGAACAGGTACAGCTTTCAAAAGACATACAGGCAACGATAGATTGTATTAATGGTGTTTTAGCAGATGTTTTGTTTGAAAAAGATGTGTTGTCGGTTAAGCCTTATATATTACCTAAAAATGATTGTCTTCTTGATTGTAATGAGAGTGGTTCCACCTTCAGAATGTTATTGCCGGTTTTTGCGGCATTGGGGAACGGATGCGAATTTACGGGCAGGCCCGGACTTGAAAAGCGGCCCATTTCTCCGTTATATGAACTTCTATCTTCAAACGGATGCACGCTTTCGCAGAAAGGAAAATTTCCTCTATCGCTGGGAGGAAAACTCATGCCGTCCGGGTTTGAGATTGATGGTAACATTAGTTCACAGTTTATAAGCGGTTTGCTTTTCGCGGCACCTCTTCTTCAGGGTGACAGCAGCATAGCTGTGACAAAAGGAATACAGTCATATCCGTATATTCAAATGACACTTGATGCATTGCAACGGTTTAAAATTGATGTTGAGGTTATTGATAAATTACATTATAAAATAAAGGGCGGTCAGAAATTTATTTCTCCCGGAAGGGTTGTTGCAGAGGGAGATTGGTCTAATGCAGCATTTTGGATGGTTGCGGCGGCTATCGGCAGGGATTGTGATGTGACGGTTCGAAACATTAATCCGCAATCGATCCAAGGAGATAAAAAGATTGCAGAAATTTTAAAGTTATTGGGCGCGCATATTGAATATCGACACAATGATGTCAGGGTGCGTTCGGGTCGGTTGACAGCGGTGCGTATTGATGCTTCGGACATTCCTGATCTGGTCCCTGTTTTAGCGGTTGCTGCCGCAGCGGCTATAGGCAAAACAGAGATTGTTAATGCCCAAAGATTACGGTATAAAGAAAGTGACAGATTGGAAACTGTGTATCGGATGCTTTTAAATTTAGGAGCAGACATAAAAGCAACCGATAGTGCTTTGATTATTAACGGCACAGGCAGGTTGACCGGTGGTGTGGTTGATTCTTATAATGATCACCGTATCGCAATGGCAGCAGCTGTAGCATCTTTAATTTGCGAGCACCCGGTTGAGATTAAGAACAGTCAAGCGGTCGAGAAATCATATCCTCTGTTTTTTGAGGAGTTTAACCGACTTACAATTTGACGGATTGGGAGGAAAAAACATGTCATCTACTTTCGGAACAAAATTGAAAATTTCGGTTTTCGGGGAATCACATGGCCAGGCAATCGGTGTTTGTATTGATGGGTTTCCTGCCGGAGTGAAGATAGATTTTGACAGACTTCAGAAATTTCTAAACCGCAGGGCACCGGGAAATCATGAGTTTTCAACCTCAAGAAAAGAGGCGGATAAGGTTGAGTTTTTATCGGGCGTTTTAGATGGTTGCACAACCGGTTTTCCCATAACTTGTGTTATTTATAATAGAAATAAGCGGTCTGAGGATTACAGCAATTTACAGTCGGTACCCCGTCCGTCGCATGCCGATTTTACAGCTGAAATTAAGTATAAGGGTTCAGCAGATATGCGAGGAGGTGGACATTTTTCAGGGAGATTGACCGCCCCGATCTGCGCAGCAGGCGGGATTTGTTTGCAGTATCTTGAACAAAAAGGTATTTATATAGGGTCACATATCTTTTCTATCGGTCAGGTGTCTGATATCCCGTTCGATTTAGCAAATGTAGGTGTCGGGGACTTTAATACAGATGCTTTTCCCGTAAATGATGAAAATGCCCGAACATTAATGCTTGAAAAAATCTCACAGGCACGCAAAGAGGGAGATTCACTTGGCGGTGTTATAGAATGTGCTGTGATTGGACTTAATGCAGGAATCGGGAATCCTATGTTTGATGGGATTGAGAATAAAATTTCACAGATAGTGTTCGGCATCCCGGCTGTTAAGGGGATAGAATTCGGGAACGGGTTTGACAGTACACGACTGTTTGGGTCGCAAAACAATGATGAATTCTATTTTGATGCGGAAGGTAATGTCAAGACCGCAACAAATAACCACGGAGGTGTTTTAGGCGGAATAACCTCCGGAATGCCAATCGTTTTTCGTGCGGCCATAAAACCCACACCCTCAATTTCAGTTGAGCAGCAAAGTGTTGATTTAAGCAGTGGTAAAAACACGAAGTTGATTATTCACGGGCGGCATGATCCGTGTATCGTTCCGAGAGCTGTTGCTTGCGTTGAAGCTGCGGCGGCAGTTGCAATTTGTGATTTTATTATTTAATTGTACGAAATCAAAAAGGTTGTAAAGGAGTAGCAGAGTATGAGGATTGAAGATTTAAGGGCAGATATAGATCAAATTGATGAGAAATTTGTGGAGCTATTCAAGCAAAGAATGGAGGTAGCCGCGAAAATTGCTGAGTATAAAAAGGAAAACGATCAACCTGTGTTGGATAAGCAACGCGAACGCAGATTGATCGAGAGGGTTTCCCAACTTGCCGGCAAGGATTTTGAGGCTGAAGCCAGGGTGTTATATAATACCGTAATGAGTGTGAGCAGATCCTACCAGAATAAACTTTTAACCAGAAAAAGTGATCTTATTGACGGTATAAAAAATGCTATAGAAAATACCGATAAGGTGTTCCCCGAGCGCGCTTTTGTAGCTTGCCAGGGAACAGAGGGCGCCTTTTCACAACAAGTTTGCGAAAAATTGTTTGCTGCACCAAATATAATGTTTTTCAACAGTTTTGAAGGAGTGTTTGCTGCTGTTGAGAAGGGACTTTGCAGTTACGGTGTCTTGCCGCTTGAAAACAGCAGTGCCGGTTCTGTTAATCATATTTACGATTTAATGTTCAAGTACAATTTCCGTATTGTGCGCAGCACCCGTATACATGTTGATCACAGTCTTTTGGTCAAAAAGGGAGTCAAATTAGATCAAATAAAGGAAATCTATTCACATGAACAGGCAATAAATCAATGCGCTAACTTTCTGCAGGAATTAGAAGGTGTTAAAGTTCATATGTGTGAAAACACCGCCATGGCTGCAAAGACGGTTGCGCAGTCCGAGCGGGATGATATTGCGGCAATTGCTTCGGGTAATTGTGCTTCTATTTATGGGCTTGAGATTGCAAAAGGTTCGGTGCAAAATATTGATAACAATTATACAAGATTCATCTGTATTTCTAAAAAGACCGAGATCTATCCGGGTGCCAATAAAACAAGTCTTATGGTGGTTCTCGAACACAAACCCGGTGCGCTTTATAACGTTATTTCAAAGTTTCATTCGTTGGGAATTAATATCATAAAACTTGAGAGCAGACCTATTCCCGGAAGGGATTTTGAGTTTATGTTCTATTTTGATATTGATGCTTCTGTCTATTCCGAAAAGTTTTACAATATACTTTTACAACTTGAGTCTGAGACCGAGAAGTTTCATTATCTCGGAAGCTATGTCGAGGTTGTGTGATGAAGGGAAAATACGGATTGATTGGGCAACACTTGTCACATAGCCTGTCACCTGGAATTCACAAACTGTTTTGCGATTATGAATATAAACTTTATCCCATGGAAAAAGAAGAGGTACCAAGGTTTTTAGGCAATAAAAATTTTGATGGTATTAATGTAACAATTCCCTATAAGTTAGAGGCCGCGAAATACTGTGATCATATCTCCCGTGAGGTTGAAAAAATCGGGAGTGTTAATACAATTAAGGTTATGCCCGATAAAAGTCTGCGCGGATTTAATACCGACTATTACGGATTTTTATATCTACTGAAAAGAAATGGGTTTGTTATAAAAGGGAAAAAATGTTTGGTGCTGGGAAGTGGCGGCGCATCGCTTACTGTAACAACGGTGTTGACCGATTTGGGTGCCTTAGAAACAGTTGTTATTTCCAGAAACGGCGCGGATAATTATGAAAACATTTCAAAGCATTATGATGCGCAGGTTATCATTAACACAACCCCGGTCGGTATGTATCCTAATAATTTGGAATGTTTGATTGAACTTGACTGCTTCAAAAACTGTGATACTGTGGTTGATCTGATTTATAATCCCGTTAGAACCAAACTGTTGCTTGATGCCAAAAGACTTAATATTGCACATGATAACGGACTTGCTATGCTTGTGGCACAGGCAAAACAGGCTTGCGAGATTTTCACAGGCAAGAAAATTGATGAGCATAAGATTGAGGACGGCATTAAGGAAATTAAGAAATCAATAACAAATATAGTTTTGGTGGGTATGCCAGGAGTCGGGAAAACAACGTTGAGCAAACTGCTGGCTGAGAGGTTGCACCGAGAGGTTATTGATACCGATAAACAAATAGAAGAAAAGCAGGCAACAGATATCGAAACGATATTTAAAGAACACGGGGAGAAATTTTTCAGAGCCCTTGAAACAACCGAAGTAAAAGAAGCAGGCAAACGGTTATCGGTAATAATTTCAACCGGAGGCGGTGTGGTTAAATCAGACGATAACTATGCGCCTCTTTCACAAAACGGAGTTATTGTTTTTTTAAACAGTGATCCTGATCGACTCGATATGCGCGGCAGACCGCTTTCTAAGGACAGGGAAACACTTAGAAAAATGTATTTAGAAAGGTTTCCGCTTTATCAAAGCTTTTGTGATGTACAGGTTGAGGTTGACCGCAACCCCGAAATTACTCTGGCAAGGTTATTGGAGGTTTTAAACAATGAAAATTTTTGTTATTAACGGACCTAATCTTAACATGCTCGGAATGAGGGAACCGGACATCTACGGCACACAAAATTATGAGTCGCTTTGTAGGATGATAACCGATTATTGTGGCGAGAAAGGTGTTGAGGTTGATCTTTTTCAGTCGAACCACGAGGGCGTTATTGTTGATAAGATACAGTCGGCACTTTTTGAGGATGTTGACGGTATTGTTATTAACCCCGCGGCATATACACATACAAGTGTTGCCATTCTTGACGCGCTTAAATGTGTGAAAATACCGACGGTTGAGGTGCATATCAGTGATATAAACAGGCGTGAGGAGTTCAGAAAAAAATCCTTTATCACCCCGATATGTAAAAAAACAATATGTGGCAAAGGTTTAATTGGGTATATTGAGGCAATTGAGTTTTTAATTGAAAAAATTAAGTAAAAAGCGGGAATCCGGTTAGATGGATTCCCACTTTTGTTTTTACTTTTTACAGTTTTATCGAACATCAAAGTTTTAGTTCCACATTGTATTTTTCCAACCAGTAATCAAGTTGTATCAAATATGCGATTGTTTGAGGTGTTGTCATCAGTTGTCCGTACCAGGGCTGTTGTCGGTCATCCGATAGCAGTTGGAAGCACTTTTCTTTATTTATAACCTCTAAAATTCTGGATTTCGGGTTGTTGAGTATTCTTATCAATATTTCACTCACAGCGGCAAGATATGAAGGATTATGGGTCTTAGGATACGGACTCTTTTTGCGCCAAAGGATTTCATCGGGCAGATAGTCCTTCATGGCATTTCTGAGGAGCCCCTTTTCATAATGTTTGTAGTCCTTGAATTCCCAAGGAGTGCTGTAAAGATATTCGGCAATTCTGTGATCGCAGAACGGAACACGCACTTCCAGACCGGAATACATACTCATTCTATCCTTGCGGTCAAGCAGTGTTTGCATGAACCAATACATATTCAGATAAACCATTTCACGCATCCTCTGTTCTAGCGGTGAAAGGCACTCAAGTTTGGATGCTTGATAAATGCTGCGGTTATATTTTTCATTAACATAGCTTTCGGCATTAATTTTCTTTTTTAGGTCTTCTCTTAAAAAATCACTGCGGTATAGCGTTGACTGTGACCAGGGAAAACCGTATCTTGAACGAATTTCACTGTCACGATACCACGGGTATCCGCCAAAGATTTCGTCGGCACATTCTCCCGAAAGAGCTACCGTTACATGTTTCTTTATCTCTTTGCAGAAAAGTAGTAAAGAGGCATCAACATCGGCCATGCCCGGCAAATCCCTGGCATCAACTGCTGCGTACAAGGCTGAGGTTAATTGGGGTGTATCAACATAAAAGGTGGTGTGGTCTGAGTCAAGATAGTCAGCCATTATATTTATGTATGAATCATCGCTGTTTGGTTGAAACTTGCTCTTTTTAAAATAGATATCGTTATCTTTATAAGAAATTGAAAAAGTTTTGAGTTTTTTGCCTCTTTCTTTAAAATGACGGCTTGCCACCGACGAAATTAAACTTGAGTCAAGTCCGCCCGATAAAAATGT
The DNA here is from genome assembly GCA_030535285.1 of bacterium. Classification (GTDB taxonomy): domain Bacteria; phylum Bacillota; class Clostridia; order Oscillospirales; family Acutalibacteraceae; genus JAUMXX01. The sequence continues at coordinate 9,672 of JAUMXX010000009.1, forward strand.
ACCTATCGGCACATCACTTACCAATTGTCGTTTGATCGAGTCGGTAACGAGATAACGCACTTTTTCGCAGGTCTGTTCGAAACTGTCGGTATGGGGCTTATCCTTAACGGTCCAATAGCAAAACTGTGTTAATCCGTTTTTATCAAAGAAGCCGCAGTGTCCGGGTTTTATTTCAGATATATTGCAAAATGCCGTTTTTCCGGGGGTTCTGCCGGGACCTATTAAAAAAAGTTCACAAATGGAGGTTGTGTCGGCTATCGGTTTGATAAACGGCATGTTAAGTAGGGCTTTGATTTCTGAGGCAAAGGCAAAACCGTTGTTCGCCAGGGAAAAGAAAAGGGGTTTTACACCTATTCGGTCACGTGCAAAAAACAGTGTTTGTGTTTGATCGCACCAGATCGCAAATGCGAAAATACCGTTAAATTTGTTTACACACATGCGACCCCATTTAATATACGCTTTCAAAACAACCTCGGTGTCGCTTTTTGTTGCAAAAGTTTCATTTGATTTTTTAAGTTCATCTTTTATTTCCTGTGTGTTATAAAGCTCTCCGTTGTAAACAATAGTATAGATCATGCCCTGGTCATTGTAACTCATAGGTTGCTTTCCGTTTTCAACATCAATAACCGCAAGGCGTGTGTGTATAAGCGTTGCGTGTTCTGAGGTGTAGCTTCCGCTTTCGTCGGGACCGCGGGCAGACAAGGTTGCTTGAATCATACTGATACACGATGATATATCAGCACTACCTTTAATATTTACGAATCCTGAGATACCGCACATAAAGAATCCTCCTGTTTCTGTAAATGGTATGGGTTTTATTAATACTACCGATACACATATATTTATATGTCGGTAAACTTGTTCGATTGCGGGAAACTCAAAATTATTAATTATAGTTTGTTGTTGATATTTTAGGTGGCTGACAGTATAATTAATTTAATCCGGAAAATATTGGGAGGATAACATGGATTGTAAAGAATTCTTTAAAAAGATTGACGGTAAGAAAATTGCGTTATGTGGTATTGGAATCAGTAACACCCCGCTTATTATAAGTTTTATAAACAAGGGAGCCAGGGTCTATGCTTGTGACAGACGCACCCGTGAACAGATCGGTGTTTTGGCTGATGAGCTTGAACAGCAAGGAGTTGAACTTCGGTTAGGTCCTGACTATCTAAAAGATCTTGAGGTTGATATTATCTTCAGAACACCCGGTATGAGTTTTAATCTGCCTGAACTTGTGCAGGCACGTAAAAACGGTATTGCCGTAACCAGTGAAATGGAAGTGTTCTTCGATTTGTGTCCGGCAACCGTTTTTGCCGTTACCGGTTCTGACGGAAAAACCACTACTACTACGCTTATTGCTAAAATGCTTGAGGCTGAGGGTAAAAATGTTTTTGTGGGCGGAAATATCGGATGTCCTTTATTGCCTAAAATTGAGGAAATCGGAAGGGATGATTTTGTTGTAGTCGAGTTATCATCATTCCAACTCATCTCAATGCGAAAGGGTGCTGATGTTGCAGTTGTTACCAACGTTGCCCCGAATCATCTTGATATTCACAAGGATATGGACGAATATATCAATGCAAAACAAAATATAATGCTGCATCAAAATGCATTTTCCAGAACGGTTTTGAATCTCAACAACGATATTACGCGAACATTTGAGAGTAAAGTCAGGGGACAACTTATGAACTTTTCCTTCACTGACCGCGTTGAAAACGGCGCTTGGCTTGATAAAGAGGGATTCATTAATATGTCCTACCGTGGAATATCTGTGCCCATTATAAACAGAAATGATATTGCTATACTGGGTGACCATAACGTTGACAACTATCTTGCGGCTATTTCTGCAGTTTGGGGATACGCCGGTGCCGATGCGATCAGGAAGGTTGCGCGTGAATTCAAGGGTGTTGAGCACAGAATAGAATTTGTTCGGGAGTTAGGCGGTGTTAAGTATTTTAATGATTCCATTGCTTCTAGCCCCACCAGAACTATAGCCGGACTCAAGGTTTTTGATAATAATGTGGTTTTGATCGCCGGTGGATATGATAAACACATCCCGTTTGAACCTATGGCACCGTATGTTGTCGAAAAGGTTAAACTTTTAATTTTGACCGGTCATACTGCCGATAAGATTGAGAATACTATAAAACGGCATCCGGGATATAGTGCAGACAAACTTAAAATTGTCAGGGTTAAGGATATGAGTGAGGCGGTTAAGACGGCACACTCAATGGCGCAACCCGGTGATGTTGTAACACTAAGTCCTGCTTGCGCAAGTTTTGATGCATATCGTAATTTTGCAGAACGCGGTGAGCATTTTAAAAAGTTGGTATGTGAACTCTAGGGGGATATATGGACATTAAAAAAGTTTTGTTTGATTTGTCGGTTGCTTCAGACGTCGCAGGGATTGAGGGGGCTGTTAACAAGGCGGCGCAGTATTTTTCGTCCTATGTTGATAGTATTGAAATCGGCACCGATAGTGTTGTAGGGGTTTTAAACGGAGACAGTAATTACAGCATTTTAATTGATGCACATATTGATGAGATAGGATTTATTGTAACCTCGGTTGAGCAAAAAGGATTTTTAAAGGTTTCCGCGATGGGCGGAATTGATGCAAGGCTTTTGTGTTCGCAGGCGGTAGTCGTTCATGGAAAAGAGGAGATTATCGGGGTGTTCTGCAGCACACCGCCGCATTTAAAAAAAGATTCCGATCAGGCGCCAAAACTAGAAGATTTATATATTGATACCGGGTTTAACGATGGTTTGAAAGATATTGTTAAGGTTGGGGATCGTGTTACGTTTTTGCAAACTCCGGCACAACTGTTGGGCGGACGCATTACCGGAAAATCATTTGACAACAGGGCAGGGGTTGCCGTTGCAATTGAGGTTGCAAGACAACTTAAGAAGGCAGATAATATTCCGTGCAACGTGGTTTTCTTGTTGAGTGACCAGGAGGAACTTGGTTGCCGTGGTGCACAGACAAAGGCTTTTGAGTTAGCACCTGACGAGGCACTTGTGGTTGATGTAAGTTTTGGTGACGGGGCGGACATACCCGAGGAAAAGGCGGGCAAGCTTTCACAGGGTACTATGATAGGAATTTCTCCGGTGCTTTCAAAAAAGGTTACCGATAAGCTTATAGAGATTGCACGGCTGAACGATCTCAGGTTTCAGCGCGAAGTTATGGGTGGCACGACTTCCACAAATGCTGACGTTATTTCAACCTCAAAAAGCGGGATACCCTGTGGGTTGTTGTCTATACCGCTTCGAAATATGCATACCACAGTTGAGGTTGTAGATATTAACGATATACAAAGCACTGCTGATATTATTGTTAAATATGTGCTTTCTTTTAAGGGGTAGACGATGAAAGATTTAATTAAGCAGCTGTGTGGGCTCAACGGTGTTTCGGGCAGAGAAGGCAGCGTTAGTGATTATATTTTTGAACAAATTAAGGATTATGCCGATGTAAATATTGATACAATGGGCAACATAATTGCATTCAAAAAGGGCAAAAAGAGTGCCGGCAAAAGAATAATGGTAGATGCACATATCGATGAGGTTGGATTCATTATTACTTCGGTTGATGAGCGTGGAATGTGCAAATTCAGCACAGTCGGAGGAATTGATATAGGCGTAATGTGCGGCAAAAGGGTGTTAATAAACGACTCTATTGCCGGTGTTATCAGTTCTAAGCCTATCCATATGCTCGATGCAGACCAGCGCAAAAAAATGCCGAAACCGGAGGATTTGTATATAGATATCGGGGCTGAGAGTCGTCAAGAGGCGTTACAGTATGTGAATCCAGGAGATGTTGCTGTCTTTGATGCCGGGTTCTATGAGTGCGGTGAAATGATGGTTGGGAAAGCGCTTGATGACAGGGTCGGCTGTGCGGTTTTAATTAACCTTATCAAACAAAAGTCAGAATATGATTTTTATGCAACCTTTACAGTTCAAGAGGAGGTTGGGTTGCGCGGTGCAAAGACGGCGGCATATAGTGTTGATCCCGATAGCGCGATCATTCTGGAGACAACAACGGCTGCAGATATCGCCGGTGTGGCTGACAATGAAACGGTTTGCAGAGTTGGCTCGGGTGCAGTGATTTCGTTTATGGACAGGTCAACACTTTATGATCGGGGTTACTATGATATGGCCTTTGAGGTTGCAGATAGAAACAATATAAAATGTCAGGCAAAATCTGCAGTTGCAGGTGGAAATAATGCAGGGGCCGTACATTCCAGCAGGTCGGGTGTGAGAACGGTCGCACTGTCTTTGCCTTGCAGATACATTCATTCGCAGTCATGTGCGGCGTCATACAGTGATGTCGAAGCATTATATAATTTGGCTAAGGCTATGATTGAAGAGATAGCACAGGAAAAATGATAAAAATAATTGATAATTGTTTGCCGAAAATTGAGCAATCGCCAAATATTGCATGGGTAAGAATAGAGGCGTTATATCTTTGCTACGGGACGGGATATCCATTTCTTGATTTCTGGGTTCAAACGAATCAAAGCTGCAAAACTACAGCAGTTATCTGCCGCTTTTATAACAGTATAACCGTATGGAATTTGCATGGTGCGGATGATGAGGAGTTATCACAGTTTTTGGATGTTATCTCCGGTGATGAGGTTTTTTGCACCTTTGAATTGGCAAAACGGTTAAGTTTAATCGAGGTTGAAAAGATAAACGTATTATCCAGGGTCGGAAAAACAACTGTTCGAAAACAAGGTCCGCTTGCAACATTTGAGCAAATATATGAAATTTTGAATTCGGGTGGTGATGGTGACATCGAGCTGCCTGATTATTCGGAGTGGTATCCTGATTTTGTATACAGATTTCGGCACAAGGCAGCAAGATACTGTCTTAATGCCGACAAAACTTCGGTTGCGATAACCGGATTTGAAACATCCGATTTTGCAATAATATGCGGAGTTGCAACATTGCCTCTGTTTAGAAACAGGGGATATGCAGCCGATGTTGTCGAAACACTTTACAGTCAGTTAGCCCAAGAAAACAAGACGGTCTATGTTGCGACAAGAGATAAAACGGTTGAGTTTTACAAAAAGTTAGGGTTTACAGTTGAACCGATTTGGTTCGCTATTTGCAAAAAGCGAGGGAATAGGTAGAATGTTTTTTGATATAGATGAGAAAATTATCAAACTTTCGGCGATGGCGGAAAAAAACAGCAGACAGGCGTTTGAACGTATTAGTGAAATCACAAGATACAATCAGCAAAAGGTGTTATCTGCTTTCATAAGAAACGGTGTGAGTGAAACTCACTTTGCCGCATCAACGGGTTATGGTTACGGTGACAGGGGCAGGGAGTTAATTGAAAAAATTTTCGCCGAGTGTATGGGTGCTGAGGACTCAATTTACCGGCATAGTTTTAATTCCGGAACCCATGCAATAACGGTGGCTTTGTTTGGTGTTTTACGTCCCGGCGATGAAATGCTGTGTGTTACGGGAAGACCGTATGATACACTTATTGGGGTGTTGGGCATTGACGGAGATGTTGACGGTTCGTTGAAACAGTTCCGGATAGGATATAATGAGGTTCAACTGGATGCGGACGGTCAACCCGATTTGCCGGAGATTTCTGAACGTATCAAGCAAAAATTTTATCGTGTTGTCTACATACAACGTTCACGAGGTTACAGCTTAAGACCTAGTTTGTCTGTTGAGAAAATAGGGGAAATTGCAAACCTGGTCAAAAAAATATCACCCGAAACGATCGTAATGGTCGATAATTGTTACGGTGAGTTTGTTGAAAAACGTGAGCCCTGTGAGGTGGGTGCCGATATAATTGTCGGTTCGCTTATAAAAAATGCCGGTGGCGGAATTGCCCGTACCGGGGGTTATATTGCCGGGAAGCGTAAGTATATTGAAAGTTGCGCCAATCGGTTGACAGCCCCCGGAATAGGTAAAGAAATAGGGGCATCGCTGGGATTAAACCGAGAATTGTTTTTAGGATTATTTAATGCACCTCATGTGACGGGGGAGGCATTAAAAACCGCCATTTTTACAGCAGCACTTTTTTCACTTTTGGGGTACGGCGTGTCTCCTGCATATAACGAGCCGAGGTATGATATAATTCAAACTGTGCTGCTTAAAAATGAGCAGGCTTTAGTTTGCTTTTGTCAGGGCATGCAAAGCGGATCACCGATAGATTCTTTTGCTGAGCCGGAACCGTGGGATATGCCGGGATATGATTGTAAGGTTATAATGGCGGCGGGAGCATTTACTCTTGGCGCGTCTATAGAACTTTCGGCTGATGCTCCGTTGAGAGAACCATATGCTGTGTGGATGCAGGGCGGACTTAACTTTGACAGTGCACAGGTGGGAATTTTGCTGGCTGTGCAACGCATGCATAAAGACAAAATTATTGAGTTATAAATAAAACTTGTAAATAAAAACGCTGCAGAATTTTTTAATCTGCAGCGTTTTTTATCTAAAAATTTTATGTTCGTTTTTGTCTAACCAGTAGTAAAGCGGGATACCCAATACACAGCAAACTATCAGTTCACTCAAACCGACATTTAGTGCCGGGATTATGTATTGCAAAAATGTGCTGCCCTCAGGGAGAAGCAGTCCTATTGATATGCCGACTAAAAGTGAATTCCAGAATGCCGCGAAAATCGAAACTGCTATGGGCGAGAATTTTCGGCATTTCTTTGCAAACAGATAGGAACATGATGTTGTCAGAAATGTTGCAAGGCTTCCCAAAAGCATATCAACGATACCGTAAGGACTTGCTATATTTGCAACCATACATCCAATTGTAAGTCCCGGAACGGCAGCGGGTGTAAATATTGCAAAAACATTGAACGCTTCGGAAAACCGAAATTGTAAAGGTCCGTACGCCAGATTCAGTGAAGCCGATAAATATGTTGCAGTACTATATAGTGCCGCAATTATAGCGACACTGACAATTTTCCTTGCATAGCTTTTTTTCATTAAATTTACTCCGTAGTTTTATTTATAAGCTGTATGCTATGAAAAAGCGTTACAGCTTCGGTCAGGATTTTGCGAACTGACCGTTGGCACCTGTTTTACAGGTTTAGTGCAAAAGAAAAAAGATTAAATGCCGCAGCAGTCACTGCAATGGTCGCAGTCACAATGCTGTTCTCCGACAATGGGGGTCGGATCGATTCCTTGCTTGACATAATAGTCCGATATTGCCGCTTTGATTGCCTGCTCGGCAAGTACCGAACAGTGTATTTTGTGTGCCGGCAGTCCGCCTAAGGCATCTACAACCGCTTTGTTTGAAAGTTTAACAGCGTCCTCAATGGCAAGACCCTTTACCATATCGGTCGCAACCGATGAGGTTGCTATTGCCGATGCGCAACCGTAGGTTTTAAATTTACAATCTATAATGATTCCGTTTTCAATTTTTAGAAACATCTTCATAATGTCCCCGCATTTTGCATTACCGACCTCGCCGATACCGTCTGCGTTTTCTATCTCACCCATATTATGTGGGTTCATAAAATGTTCCATTACTTTTTCTGTATACATCAGTGTTTTATCTCCTTTTGCTTTATTTTATCCCAGAGAGGTGAAATAGAACGCAATCGTTTTACAATTCCCGGAAGCACTTCCAGGATTTTGTCTGCGTCCTCAAGTGTGTTTTCATCTGAAAAGGAAAGCCTTAGCGAACCGTGTGCGATTTCGTGGGGAAGACCAATTGAAAGCAACACATGACTCGGGTCAAGCGAACCCGAGGTGCAGGCAGAACCCGACGAAGCACAAACACCCATTGCATCGAGCATCAAGAGTAGTGATTCACCCTCAATACCCTCAAAGCACAGACTTACATTGCCTGCTAAACGCTTTTCGGGGTCACCGTTAAGGCGTGAACGCTCTATGCGTAGGGCGCCATCAATGACCCGTTGGCTTATGGCACGCAATTTTTTATTCTTTTGCTCTATATTACGGCAGGAAATTTCAATTGCTGCACCCATACCTACTATTCCGGCAACATTTTCTGTGCCGGCTCGGCGGGAGCGTTCCTGTCCTCCGCCGTGTATTAGGTTGGGCAAAAATATACCCTTTCGTACAAACAAAGCACCCACGCCTTTTGGACCGTGGAATTTGTGTGCCGACATGGATAAAAGGTCAATATTTAAGCTCTTGACATCTATGGCGATATTTCCGACCGCCTGAACTGCATCGGTGTGGAATATAATTTTTTTGTCTTTGCAGATTTCACCGATTTGAGAAATCGGCTGTATTGTACCGATTTCGTTATTGGCAAACATAATAGTTACAAGTCCTGTATCTTCACGTATGGAATTTTTCAGGTCGTCAATTGATATAATACCGTTTTCATAAACCGGCAAAAATGTGACTTCAAAGCCCTCTTTCTCGAGCGCTTTTAGAGTATGAAGTACCGCGTGGTGTTCAAATGCCGAAGAAATAATATGGTTTTTATTTTTCTTGCGCATTGTAGCGGCGATACCCTTTATTGCCCAATTATCAGACTCACTGCCCCCTGCAGTGAAGTATATTTCATTTTGTTCGGCACAAATTGCATCAGCTATCTGTTTCCTTGCCAAATCGACCGCTGACCTCGCAATATTTCCGAAATTATATAAACTTGATGCGTTACCGTAGTTTTCGGTAAGATACGGCATCATTTTATTTAAAACATCAGTACTCAACCTTGTAGTAGCTGCATTATCTGCATAAACAAATTTTTTACATTCCATTAAAAAAGGACTCCCACTTAAAAATATAATATTTCAATATTGTATACTATTTTGGTATACATTTCAACATTTATTAATAAATTTTTTACTTTCATTTACTGCTAATTCGTCACAACGCTCGTTTTCAGGGTGCCCGGCGTGACCTTTTATCCAAACAAACTCGACGTCATGCAGGGTCAAAAGTTTTAGTAATCTTTCCCACAGATCTGCATTAAGCGCCGGTTTTTTATCAGCCTTTCGCCAGCCGTTTCTTTGCCAGGATTCAGCCCAGCCTTTTGTTACAGAGTTGACAACATACTGTGAATCGGTTGTTAGTTTGACGACACAGGATTCCTTAAGTGCTTCAAGGGCTTTTATGCAGGCAGTCAGTTCCATACGGTTGTTGGTTGTCTGTGCCTCACCACCCGAAAGTTCTTTTTCAACTTCTTTAAATCTTAAAATTGCACCCCAGCCGCCAGGACCGGGATTTCCCGAGCAGGCACCGTCGGTAAAAACCATAATTTGTTTTTTTGACATGGTTTACTCCTAAAAAATTAATGTGATAATATATGTTAAAGCAAAAATAATTGGTTGGTGTACGATATAGATTATTAATGAATTTTTCCCGAAAAATGAAAGGAAAGGTATAGTGTTATTTTTAAAGAAATCGGGATACTTATGCTTTTCAAAGTATTTGCCCGTGAAAAAACCTGCAAAGAAGATAAAAGCCCAGGGCAGTAAAGGAAAGTAATCACTTGAGTAAAAAGTAAAATTGTGAAAGCCGAGAAAGGAAAAATGATTGTTCAAAAAAAGATTTCGTGGCAGGTCGAGTTTGAATTGACCGAAGCCCAGATATTGCATAGGCAGGTTATAACACAGTAAAAACAAGAAAATACATAATGAAAAACCGATCGCCCAAGGGACTTTTTTTAAGGGCTTTTCTAAAAAACCTATAAGCAGCATACATATTGACAGACAATGCAGGATTCCAAACAAGATAGGTTGGTTTATACCTAAGTTTTGCAGAAAAACGGTTGTCGCAGTAATTATAACAGCAACTAACAGTAGTTTGGCGCCTCGTTTTATATTTGATCTTGTAAGGGTTGAACACAATCCTGAAAGAAATATGAAAAAGGCGGCAAAAAACGGTTCAAGCGGTGTGAAAAGGTTATATAAAAAAAGTGCGTGATCAAATGAAAACAAAAAATTCAAAGTATACAGTGCATGATAAATTATCATACAAAATACCGCAAATCCCCTTAATTCATCCAAAAGGTGATACCTGATTTTTTGGTTTTCGATATTCATGTGATTAGTACCTTCTGAAGTTGCCGACAACCTTGCCTAAAATTTGGACATTTTCGGCATATATGGGGCTGAAGTCTTCGTTTTCAGGCATTAAAACAATTCGGTTGTTTTCAATCAGCAGCCTTTTAACTGTTGCCTCATCTTCAATTAGTGCAACAACAATATCACCGTTTGAAGCAGTCAAGTTTTTATCTGCGATAATAATATCACCGTCTAAAATTCCGGCATTTTTCATACTTAGTCCCGAAACGTTGAGCGCAAAC
>JAUMXX010000009.1:19942-29649 GCA_030535285.1 bacterium
GTTTGAGGGATAGGGGATGTATTCGCTGATATCCTCAAAAGCAAGTATCGGCGAGCCGGCTGTTACTTTACCTAAAACGGGAACTGAGGTTGACCCGGCCGCATTCTCGATGCGGATGGCACGCGAAAAGTGGGGGTCCCGTCTTATATATCCGTACTCTTCAAGTGTTTTTAAGATTGCATGTACGGTTGAGGTTGATTTGATTTTTGTTGCCGTGCAGATCTCACGTACTGATGGGGGAATAGAATTCGACATAGTTGTAACCAAGAATTTGTACACAGCGGCTTGTTTTTCGGTCAGCAGAGGTTTTGACATATTAACTATCATTCCTTTCTATGCTGTAAAGAACAAAAATATCGAAAAAATGTTGGGCAGGTCTCGGTGTTGCAGTGTGCATGTTGAAGGTTGACAAACGGTATATTAATTTTGTAAATTATGCAATTACCTTGATTTATATCTACCGAACAAATATTCTTTTTTTATAATATACCATTCATGGCATAAGGTTTCAATATTTTTAGAGAAAAATTACTAAAAAATTTTTTTAAAATATTACTTGCATTATGCCGCACAATCTGTTATGATAATTTTTGCTATTGTAGAATTGATAAAGGAGGTGCAGACTCATGGCAAAATGTGATGTATGCAACAAGGAAGTATCATTTGGTATTAAAGTATCTCATTCACATAGACGTTCAAACAGGACATGGAAGCCTAACGTAAAGCGTGTTAAGGCAATAGTTAACGGTTCACCCCGTCGTATTAACGCCTGCACCCGTTGCCTTCGTTCAGGCAAGGTTACCCGTGCTGTATAGTTTTCTTTAATACAAAAATACTTACAGTTCAATCTAAACGGTTGGACTGTTTTATTTTTATGTAAACTTAATTTTGTGGTGACTATGGTCTGAAACAAGGGTGCATTGACACTGATTTTTGATTCTGGTAAAATGACTTGCTCTACGAAAAACTGTTGTTTTTGCGTGATCAAGGCGGCACAGACAGAATTTTTTCAATTATAATGTTTTTAAAAGGGAATATTTGCAATGCAGACAAAAAGTGATAAAAAGTATATATTAAAGGCAGCCAGAGCCGCTTTTCCGTATACAATTCCGATTTTTGCGGGTTTTTGGTTTTTGGGTATTACATATGGGATTTACATGAATGTTTCGGGTTTTAGTTTTATATATCCTGCAATTATGAGTCTAACTATCTTTGGCGGTTCTTTGCAGTTTGTAGCTGTGGAAATGTTGCTTTCCGCTTATGCCCCGTTACAAACATTGATTATGACATTAATGATACAGGCACGCCACATTTTCTATGGAATATCAATGCTTGATAAATATAAAAATATGGGATGGAAAAAGTTTTATTTGATATTCGGGCTGTGTGATGAAAGTTTTTCAATAATCTATTCTGTTGATGTCGGGGAGGATATTGACAAGGGATGGTTTATGTTCTTTGTAACCCTTTTTAATCATTTCTATTGGTTTTCGGGTGCTACACTTGGAGGAATTTTGGGGTCCTTGGTTTCGTTTAACACTAAAGGACTGGAGTTTGTAATGACGGCAATGTTTGTGGTTATATTCCTTGAGCAGTGGTTAAAGGAAAAGAAACATTACAGTTCACTTATCGGAATAATGGTGTCGGTAGTATGCTTGTATTTATTCGGGGCAGAGTCTTTTATTGTTCCGACAATGGTGGGTATTTTGTTTTTACTTACCGTTTTCCGCAAACCAATAGAGAAAGTCGGTGGTTTGGAATGACTGTTAAACAACAATTTGTGACCATCGCACTTTGCGTTGTCGCAACTATGATAACGAGGTTCTTGCCTTTTATTGTTTTTTCTGATAAAAAACCCACACCCCGATACATACAGTATCTTGGCAAGGTATTGCCTCCGGCAATTTTCGGCATGTTGGTGATTTATTGTCTTAAGAATGTTGAAATCTTGTCGGGTTCTCATGCAATACCGGAACTTATATCTATATTAGTTGTGATAGCATTGCATTTTTACAAGAGGCAGATGTTGATATCTATAGCCGGAGGAACCATAGCGTATATGCTGCTTGTCCAACTGGTCTTTTAGTTTTGCAATGAATATTAGTATTGTGTTGTTTGGGCTTAAAATTTATTTATTTGGAGTTTCAAATTTCATATTTTATGATAATGTGATGGTTTATAAAAAATTTTTGTCGCTTTAAAGCGTTTTTTATAAAATTTTTCTTTACTTGGGTAAAGTGTTGTGATAATATACTTATATAAAATTAAAAAAGGAGTATTTTCTATGAAAATTTTAAGAATTTCAGCAATCGTTTTAGCTATTGTTCTTTGCCTGTCAATGTTCGCCGGCTGTGGAACAAAGGCTGATTACACTTCTGAAAACAAGGAGTACATAATTGGATTCTCGGGACCTTTGACCGGTCCGGCAGCAGTTTACGGAACTGCAGTTAAAAATGCTGCACAGATGGCAGTTGACGAAATCAACGCTGCAGGTGGCTTGAATGGTATCAATTTTAAATTAGTTGCAACAGATGATACCCATGATCCTACAAAAGTATCAACAAACTATTCATCTATGCTTGAGGCAGGTATGCAGGTATCTCTCGGTACAGTAACTACTGCTCCGGGATTGGAGTTTACAAATCTTTCTGTGGAAGACAATGTTTTCTTCCTCACTCCTTCTGCTTCAGGTGATGACATTCCTAAATATGAGAATGGCTTCCAGATGTGTTTTGCAGACGGTAATCAGGGCGCTGTTGCCGCAGATTATGTTAATGAGAACTTCGCCGGACAGACAATCGGTATATTCTATAAGTCTGATGATGCTTATTCAAAGGGTATTTTTGAGCAGTTTAAGGAAAATCTTGATTCTTCAATTAAAACTGTAGAAACCGTATTTACTGATACTAACGATAAGGATTTCACCACTCAGATAAGCACTCTTAAGGATTGCAAGTTCATCTTTATGCCTATATACTATACTCCCGCATCGGTATTTATGACCCAGGCAAAAGATCAAATTGCTGCCGACGCTATCTACTACGGATGTGACGGATTCGACGGTATTGATTCTGCTGAGGGATTTGATATTTCAACCATCCCGCAGGAAGTTACAATGCTTTCACACTTTAATTCTAAGTCCGATGATGATAAGACGGTTAAGTTTGTAAGTAAGTACACCGAAAAGTTCGGTACAGATACATTGAATCAGTTCGGTGCTTCTGCATATGACTGCATATATGCTATAGTTGATGCAATGAAGGCTGCAATTGATGCAGGCAAGAAGATTCCTGTAACAATTTCTGCTTCTGATCTTTGCGATATTTTAAAAGATCAGTTTACCGACGGTTTTACCTTCGACGGAGTTACCGGTGAAGGTATCAAATGGCAGGATAATGGCTACGTTGACAAAGGCGCAGTCAAGTATGTTATAAAAGAAGCAAATAAATAATTAATTTAAAATTTCTTGGTTTTTATAAGTGTTGATTTGCCGGTCGGTTTTCCGTACCGGCAAATTGTCATAATTAAAAAATATTTTGCAGTGTAACATATTCGGCACGGTTACTCTGCTGAAGGCGCAGGAATTGATATGGAAATAATTGAAACATTAATAAACGGTTTAAGTGTCGGTAGTACCTATGCCATGATAGCTTTGGGATATACTATGGTTTACGGTATTGCTAAAATGCTTAATTTTGCCCACGGTGATATAATAATGGTGGGCGGATATATGATATATTTAACAATGGTGGCAACCGGAAACGCACTTTTGGGACTTCTGGCAGCAATTGTTTTTTGTGTTGTTTTAGGAATTTCAATCGAAAAAATTGCTTACAGACCTTTGCGCGGTGCTTCTCCGTTAGCGGTACTCATTACCGCTATCGGTGTAAGTTATCTTTTGCAGAGCGTTGCGCAGATGATTTTTGGCACTGCTCCTAAAATGGTTAACATAGCAAATCTCGGCAATTTACAAATGGGTTCTTTAAAAGTTCCTTATTACACAGTTGTAACGCTTGGTTGCTCATTTGTATTGATGGTTGGACTTACAGTGTTTGTAAAATATACGAAAACCGGTCGTGCCATGATTGCGGTTTCAGAGGACCGTGGCGCAGCGCAACTTATGGGCATACACGTCAATAGGATTATTATGATAACCTTTGCCATAGGTTCGGCGTTGGCTGCTTTTGCCGGATTTTTTATGCTTATGAAATCACCCAGTCTTTCCAATACGCTTGGTGCCATGCCGGGAATAAAGGCGTTTACCGCCGCTGTTATAGGCGGCATCGGTTCAATCCCCGGTGCTATGACCGGCGGACTTTTAATCGGTGTTGTTGAGGCGATTTCCTTTAAAATACCTATAATTGCACCTTATACTGATGCAATAGAATTTCTTATACTTATAATTATCCTTTTGGTGCGTCCTTCAGGGATTTTGGGTAAGGTCAGAAGGGAGAAAGTATAATGAAACAAATTTCAAAGATCAAATGGCATCATTATATAAACTATATTGTTATTGCCATACTAACCGTTGTCTTTGCTTTTATGTCATTTGGTGGTATGCTTGATTCTTCGACCCTTTATATGCTTGAGAAAATGGCTATTGCTGTTATGTTGGCTGTTTCTTTGAGTGTTGTCGTTGGATTTTTAGGTGAACTCTCACTCGGTCATGCCGGATTTATGTGCGTCGGCGCATACTTAGGCGGAAAAATTTCCTGCTTGTTGGAGCCGTTTTTTGACAATGGAATGGTTACTTTATTGATCTCTATCATAATTGGAGGTATTGCTGCGGCCGCTTGCGGCATTATTATAGGACTGCCTGCACTCAGGTTGAAAGGTGATTACCTTGCTATTGTTACTCTCGCGTTTGGCGAAATAGTGCGCTCGTTGTTTATGAATTCAAGTTCTGAGTCGTTTGGCGGTTCTTTGGGACTTAACACGCCTCGTTACGATAAAAATTCTCTCTTTATAATCGCTCTCTTGTTAGTTCTTGTCTGCCTTGCAGTATTGCAGAATATTATCCGTTCGAAACATGGAAGGGCAATTACGTCAATCAGAGATAATGAAATTGCTTCAAGGGCTACCGGTATAAATGTTACAAAATATAAACTTGCCGTTTTTTCTATATCTGCCTTTTTTGCGGGAATTGCCGGTGTACTATACAGTTTTAGCAACTACACCGTACAGAGTACCAAGTTCAGTTACAACTATTCAATCGAGATACTTGTAATGGTTGTTCTCGGCGGAATGGGAAGTATAAACGGTTCTATTATAGCGGCTACACTTATAACCTATCTTGATATTACGCTACAGACAAAATTGACCGGCAACCTCGCTGTTTTGCAGGACCTCTTATATTCACTTATTTTGATTGTTTTGGTTATCTATAATAATGCGCCTGCGCTTAAAGGTTTCCGTGAAAAGTATAATCTTAAAAATACATTGAACGGTATTTTTAAGCGACGTAATGACCCTGCACGTCATACAGATGACGAAGCAAAATGGGATAGAGTGCCCACTAAAATAAAAGTTGACGAGGTCTTGTCGGTTGAAATCAAGACAACACAATCTACTGTTGACCCCGACCGAAAGGAGAAAGAGTAATATGTCTGAAATTATTCTTAAAACTGAAAATTTAGGCATTTCCTTCGGCGGACTGAAAGCTGTTCAGGATGTTAATATCGAAATTCGAAAAAAGCAGTTATACGGTCTTGTGGGACCTAACGGTGCGGGTAAAACAACGGTATTTAATATCTTGACCGGTGTTTATCGGCCTACTACCGGCAGATTCTATCTTTGCGGTGAGGATATTACCGGTAAGAGTCAGGAAACTATAAATCATAAGGGTATTGCCAGAACGTTTCAAAATATAAGACTCTTTAACAATATGACGGTTATACGCAATGTTTTGGTAGGACTTCACAATCAACCTGA
Source organism: bacterium (assembly GCA_030535285.1). GTDB lineage: Bacteria > Bacillota > Clostridia > Oscillospirales > Acutalibacteraceae > JAUMXX01. The sequence goes on from JAUMXX010000009.1 coordinate 25,874, forward strand.
ATTTAAGTGCAGTATGGTTGAAAGTGTTTTTCGTTTGCCGCGCCATTTTTCTTGTGAAAAACGGATGCGTGCCCGTGCTAAAGAAATTTTGAGAATCGTCGGGCTGGAAGAGGAACGTAATTTGCTTTCCTGCAATCTGCCCTACGGAAAGCAGCGTAAACTTGAGATAGCACGTGCCCTTGCAACCAATCCGAAAATATTGCTGCTGGATGAGCCTGCAGCCGGAATGAATCCTAATGAAACCGAAGATCTTATGAACATTATTACCCGTATACGTGACGAGTTTGATATGACTGTTTTGCTCATAGAACATGATATGAAGTTCGTATCGGGCTTGTGCGATGAGGTGACGGTGCTTAACTTCGGCATTGTTCTTACAAAAGGTGATACGAAAACTGCCCTTAATGATCCCGAAGTTATTAAGGCTTATATCGGAGGGTAGAGTTTGAGATAGATTTCAGACTTAAAAATATAGTGCGTCGGGTTCTGTTTTTCGGAAGGTATAAAGCAAGGGATAACCGATCATTTTTTAATCGGTTGGTTCGTGTTTTTAGGCGCGACAGAAAGGAACGGTCATAGTAATGGCATTATTGGAGGTTAAAAACCTTGAGGTTTTCTACGGTGTTATAAGGGCTTTAAAAGGCGTTAGTTTTGAAGTTAATCAGGGTGAAATTGTGACCCTTATCGGCGCAAACGGGGCCGGAAAGACAACTACTATGCAAAGCATTATAGGTTTGATTCCGAGCAGCTGCGGAAGTGTGTTTTTTGATGGCCACGATATCACAAAGATGCAATGCCACAAAATAGTTCATTTGGGCATGACTCAGGTTCCTGAGGGAAGAAGAATCTTTCAGGAACTCACTGTTTATGAAAACTTATTAATGGGTGCTTTTTCTCAGAAGGATAAAAATTTAATAAAGGCGGACATTGAAAACATATATGAGCGTTTTCCCAGATTGGGTGAGCGCAGAAACCAGATTGCAGGTACGCTTTCGGGTGGAGAACAACAGATGTTAGCTATGGGAAGGGCGATAATGAGCCATCCAAAACTTTTGTTGTTGGATGAACCGTCTATGGGGCTTTCACCTTTACTTGTTGATCAGGTCTTTGAAATCATTCAGCAGTTTAGAAATGACGGCACAACTGTATTATTGGTTGAACAAAATGCCGGAAAATCACTGGCAATTTCCGATAGGGCCTATGTTTTAGAGTTGGGTGAAATTGTGCTTTCGGGAACGGGAAAAGAACTCATTTCAAGTGATAGTGTAAAGAAAGCTTATCTTGGTGGATAATTCAGGATGCGTTTTATTTGCTGATAATTGTAGATACGGTGTGTACCGATTTTTGTTCAAACAGAGATTGGTTTATACCTTTTCTACATAAGAAAGGGTATTGGTAATAACAATGGAAAAATTTGTACCGGTTGTAGTGATAAAGGAACTTTCAGAAACTGACAAAATCCTTTCTGCGCTTAAAAAAAGCGGTATTTTTTGTGCGGAAATTACATTCCGTACCCCTTGTGCCAGAGATGCTATTGAATATGCTTGTAAGAACTATCCGGACATGTTTATCGGTGCAGGGACTGTAATTAATGCTCAACAGTGTTCGGCTGCCTTAGATGCAGGCGCACAGTTTATTGTTTCACCCGGACTTTCGGTTTCGGTAGCAAAGATTTGTAAAGAAAAAAATGTTCCATATTACCCCGGTTGTGTAACACCAACCGAAATAATGCAGGCTTTGGAACTCGGAATAACCACAGTTAAGTTCTTTCCTGCAAATGTATATGGCGGTTTAAAGGCGTTGAAAGCCCTTTCTGCACCGTTTCCACAGGTTAAATTTATACCAACCGGAGGTGTGGATAGGAGTAATATAGATGAATTTCTAGCTTTTGATAAGGTTGAGGCTATTGGCGGAAGTTTCTTTGTCAAAGAAGCAATTGAGAAAATGGAGGAAAAGAGTAATGGCTAAGGTAGTAACTTTCGGTGAGTTAATGTTGAGGCTTGCTCCTAATGGATATTACAGATTCTTTCAAAACGATCAGATGCAGGCAACCTTCGGCGGCGGCGAAGCCAATGTGGCAGTCAGTTTGGCCAATTACGGCATAGACAGCGTTTTTGTAACAAAGTTGCCTAAACATGCGATAGGTCAAGCTGCGGTTGACAGTCTGCGCTATTTTGGTGTCAATACCGATAAGATTGTTCGCGGGGGCGAAAGAGTAGGCATTTATTTTTTGGAAAAGGGTGCCTCTCAGAGAGGTTCGGTTTGTATATATGACCGTAAATATTCTGCTATTCAGCAGGCGGATGTTTCTGATTTTGATTGGGACGGTATTTTTGAGGGCGCTGATTGGTTTCATTTTACGGGAATTACTCCTGCGCTTGGCAAAAATGTTGTTGAAATTTGCAAACAGGCTTGCAAGGTAGCAAAGTCAAAGGGCGTAAAGATTTCCTGCGACCTGAATTACCGCGGCAAACTTTGGACAAGAGATGAGGCCAGGGAGGCTATGACACAGCTGTGCCAATATGTAGACGTTTGCATCTCTAATGAAGAGGACGCCAAGGATGTTTTCGGTATTGAGGCCGCTAACACAGATATTTATGGCGGCAAATTGAATTATGACGGTTATAAGAGTGTTGCTAAGCAGTTGGCAGAAAAGTTTAACTTTGAAAAGGTTGCAATAACCCTCAGAACATCAATCTCTGCAAGTGATAATGACTGGGCCGGCATGCTTTACGACGGTGAGGATTATTATTTTTCAAAATCCTATCATTTACACATTGTAGACCGTGTCGGAGGCGGAGATTCTTTCGGTGGGGGGCTTATATATTCTATACTTTCCGGAAAGTCTTCAAAGGATGCGATTGAATTTGCAGTTGCTGCATCTGCTCTTAAACATTCTGTTGAAGGTGATTACAACAGGGTTTCTGTGTCTGAGGTTGAAAAATTAGCCGGTGGCGATGGTTCCGGCAGAGTTCAGAGATGAAGCGCTTTTTGAGAAAACTTAGAGAAGGTATAAAAATAGACCGAAAGTGGAGGATAGTCTTCCACTTTCGGTCTATTTTTGTGTTATGGACTACAAAAAACAAGATTGAAGCGGTACAAGGCAAAAACCTTGCGCCGCACTTTTGTTGAAAAAGATATTATATGGTGGTGTAAAAATTATTACGCATTAATCAAAGAATAAGGTAAAAGAAGATCCGTGCTTCCCACAGGGGAAACACGGATCTTTGTCTATGGGCTACGAAAAAGATATTTTTGCCGTTTTTACGTATGAATTCGAACTCTTACAATATAATTCAAATCATCCGCAAAGCGGATACCTTTACTTCTTCACTATTCACTATTACTTATTACCTCCAAAAAAATTCCCTTGCAGAGATTAGTGAAGAGTGAATAGTTAAAAGTGAAAAAGTAAAAATCCCCATTCTTACGAATGAGGATTTTTGGTCGAGGCGACAGGATTCGAACCTGCGGCCTCTGCGTCCCGAACGCAGCGCTCTACCAAACTGAGCCACGCCTCGATAAAAAATTCAGTTATAAAAGTTGTGAAAAAACATAGGGTTTCTGTCGCGCTGCTACGCAGCTTACTCTTGCGGTACCCGAAAGTCGTACTTCGCTTGGAGCGTGAGTGACTTTCGACCGCTGCGCCTTTTCGCATTCCCTTAATCCGCCAATGGCGGCGGTCAAGCTCAAAGCTACCAAACTGAGCCACGCCTCGATAAAAAAATTCAGTTATAAAAGTTGTGAAAAAACATAGGGTTTCTGTCGCGCTGCTA
>JAUMXX010000048.1 GCA_030535285.1 bacterium
AAACAGTTCAAAATCCGTGCGATCCCAGCCTTCACCCGAATAACGCGTCAGGGTGACTATGGCAGTGTCGGCAAAAGCAGCTGCCCGGCTGAAAATGTCATCGGGAATAGCGGTCTCGGTCAGCCAGCCTCTATAGCCGTTGTTAGCGTATTGTTGTTTGTAATCCTGCTCAATAAATTTGCTTAATTCATCAAAGACCTGAACTTTGCCTTCAGCCTCTTTGATTTTAAAACCTTCGTAGATGTTTGTTACATATCCGCTATAAACATTACCGCTTCCGCTTCCGCCTTTTATGTAGTCAACATGACCGTTTCCGAACAAAGCCAGTTTTGTGCCTGCCTTAAGCGGTAAAACACCGTCTGAATTTTTAAGCAGAACCATGCCTTCGGTTGCTGCTTTTCTTGACAAATCGATGTGCTTTTTGCATGCTGTTATATTTTTCCCATCTTCACCTATAGGAATACAAGGTTGAAATCGGATTCTTGTCCATTTATCCATTTTAATTAAAATTCCTTTCTTAAATAAAAAACCAAAAACAGATATTAAGATCTTAACATTTGTGTTGTTTATGCGGTTGTGAATAAAGCAGCGCATAGTTTAGTTTTAAAATAAATTCCTGCGTCGTTTTTTTAAACATTTATTCTTGCAAGGATCTCTCCTCTGCGTTGCGGTGTTTAATAATATCAAGTAATATCATGCGAATGGTTGCAATAAGCGGAACGCCTATTAAAATTCCCACAAATCCGAACAGACCGCCGCCAACCGTTATAGCAAGTAAAACATAAATCGGTCTGATTCCAACGGTGTTTCCAACAATTCTCGGTTGCAGCAGGTTTGCATCCAGTTGTTGCACAACAACGATACATACTGCGGTGATTAGAGCAGCGATTATATTGTTAGACATGAACACAAACAAGGTAACTGCTAACCCGCTTAATGTTGCTCCGAAGTAGGGGATCAAATTACAGATTCCAATCAATATTGCAAAGAGTACCGCATAGGGAACCTTAATAATCGAAAAGACGATCGACAAAATAAGGCTGACCACCAAACAGTCGAGCAATTGGCTGTAAATGTAATTATAAAAAATTTCACTAATTCGGGTAATATAATTATAGCAAGCCCTCAGTTTGTTTTTGGGGAACACCAAAGCAAGCACTTTTCCGCATACTTGAATCAGATGTTCGCGGGCAGCAAGCATGTATACCGAAATGATAAATGAAAAAGCGGTTGTAACAATCGCCGAGCCGAAACGGAATACACCTTTAATACTTTTAAAAATGGTAGATGTGCTGAAAAATGAAAGCAAGTTTTTATAATTGAAAAGTGTGCTCAACTGTTCGGTTTTGATTCCGAAAACACGCCCTTTTGAATCAGTATTATTTTGTATGAAATTAATTACTCTATCATAATAGGTCGGCATTTGACCGACAAGTTCCGAAACGTTTCGCACGATTTTTGGAATCAAGAAGTAGAGCGCAACGGCAATGATTGAAAAAAAGATCAAATAGGTAAATAAAATTGAAAAACCACGTGCGTGGCGTTTGACAAATTTCAACTTGATCTTTTTCAATAATTTTTCGAGATTACCTGCCGGAATGTATAGTATAAAGGCAATTATAAAGCCGCCGATAAAAGGTGATAGCACCGACAGGAATGATAGACCGTACGCGAAAATGTCAGGAAACCACGCAACGACCTTGTCAAATATTATTACGAGCGCGATGAAAATAAAAGCAGAAAGCCATACAGTGAAGTTTTTGTTTTTATTCAGTTTCATTTTTATTATCATTCCTTTCTGCTACGCCGCAAGATATAATATAAAAACCGAACAAAAAGTGCACCGACTGAATGTCGGAAAAATGCACTGCTTTGCAAACGGGAAAAAGCGGCATTACGGTATTTGAAATTGGGATTATTTATAAAAAATTTTACTATTTTTTAGTGTATACAGTATATCAAACAACACCTCAAAATTCAAGGGGTGGGACACATTTTATTTTAAAAGTTAATCATTTACAATCCAATCAAAGCAAAAGCGTCGATTTAGTTAATATTAGACCTTTATAAAGTTTGACTTGTTGTAACTTTATGGTATTATATATTAAAAACTAAGCAAGCAAAAAATATGGGATCCGTCAGTGTTTTATCTGCTGATAGCAGAGAAATCGGGAGTGTTAGTAAAATGTATAAATTGTATGATCCGGCTACAATAAAAAAGATTTTAGAGGAATCGGGATTCTTTTTTAAAAAATCACTCGGACAGAATTTTTTGATAAATCCGACGGTTTGTCCGCGAATGGCCGAAAGCGCTTGCGCCGATGGGGTTGAAGGTGTTTTGGAAATAGGACCCGGCATAGGTGTTCTTACAAACGAGTTGGCACAGCGTGCAAAAAAGGTGGTTGCAATTGAACTTGATACAAGACTTCAGCCGGTGCTCAGTAAAACGATGGGAGAATATGAAAATGTTAAGGTTATTTTTGGGGATGCACTCAAACTTGACCTTGCTGATATCATAGCAAATGAATTTACGGGAATGAAGGTTTCGGTGTGTGCAAATTTGCCGTATTATGTCACTTCACCCATTATAATGCGGTTGCTTGAGAGCCGATTGAATATTGAATCAATCATAGTGATGGTACAGCACGAGGCGGCACGCAGAATTTGTGCTGAGGTAGGAAGCCGCGAAGCAGGTGCAGTAACAGTGGCGGTTAATTATTATAGTAACACAAAAATTCTGTTTAATGTGTCAAGGGGTTCATTTATGCCACAACCAAATGTTGACAGTACGGTAATCAGACTTGATATTTTAGAGAAGCCTGCAATAACACCCAATGATGAAAAGGGTTTTTTCAAATTTGTTCACGCCGCTTTTTCGCAAAGAAGAAAAACCTTGGTAAACTCGGTTTCCTCTGTCTTGGGAATTGAAAAATCGAAAATATGCAGTTCGCTTGAATCGGTCGGCATTTCTTCGGCAATACGCGCGGAAAAATTAACATTGCAACAGTTTTGTGATGTTTATAATACGCTGGAAAGCAAAAAATGACAGACCTTCTATTATAAAAAGGTCTGCCATCTGTTCACAAAACCGACATTGTCAAAAATCATCGAAGTTGGTTTGGACTTGACTATTATAGTTTTAAAGCATAATATATAGGAGTGCTAAAAGCAGTAGTTCGTCGCCGCCTTCTGATGACAGCAAAAACAGCAATACTATGATGACGGTTATGTCATTGTCCATCTTAATGTTTTTAAAATTAAGAAGATTCAGAAGGTTAAAACCGGATTTTTTGTCGGCCGGCTTCGGCGGTGTCTGAGGCTGTACCGGTGCTGTGGGCGTTTGCTCTGCGCTGCTGTTCTCGTTTCTTGGATAGGGGGTTCTAACAAAGTCCGGCATAGGAGGGATTTCGAAACTGGCGTTGGGGTTGGGTCTTGCACGCTTTTCCATTTCCCTAACCCTCTCAATTGCCTGCTGTTGCATTTGTTTGAGTTGGTTTTGTTCAGCTTCGGTCAAAGAATCACTCCTTATGGTTTGTGGGCGTAATATAACCATATCGTCTGATTAAATGAGGTTTTAATTATCTAAAACAGATTGAAAATATCGTTATCCTTCAGAACCGGAAGTATATTCACCAGTTTCATTATCTTTATAGCGTTGTCAACCCGTTCTTTTCGAGTGTCACTCAGATGTGGTTTAAGTGCCAGCAATAGTTGTGAACGGCTGTCTTCGGTTTTCATGGCGCTCATAATGCTCATTATTGTGCCCATGTCGATGTTTGGCAGACCGGCCAAATCTTGTTGGGGTTCCTGCGGCTTTTTAAAATCCGGTTGTGCGGTTTCACCGAAAAGTTTACCCGCCATATCTTTAATCTTTTCCATACCCTCAGGATCTGACAGAAGGGCAGAAATTTTTGCCGACATATCATCCATTACATGACACCACTTCTAATTTTTATTTCCGAAAAGGCTTTTAAGAATACTTTGAGCCTTATCAGAAGACAGAGCGTTATTTGCTGCAGTTTTATTTGACAGGAAGTCTTGCAGTTTTTTTGCATCTTCGGGTCTGAGGTTTTTGAGAATGTTTTGGGCGTCGTCGTTTTGAACTGAATTTAAAAGCTGTTTTGGATCCATTCCCAATTTCTTTGATGCCATATTTATTGCGTTTGACATCTTTTTTTCATCAAAATTATTATTCAATAGAATCACCACCTATATAACTAATATTATTTATATGAGTTAAAATCGGTTCATATACTTTTTTCGGGAGGCATGCGAGTGAGATTGCTTGTAATGTCTGATAGTCATTCAAGGCTATCGGTTATGGAGAGAATAATTGAATCCCAACCTGACGCGAAGGACATATTTTTTTTGGGTGACGGGATCGCACAGGCGGAACAATTGGAATATATCTATAGTGACCGAAAATTTTATTTTGTCAGCGGCAATTGCGACTTTTCTTCCACCCAAAAGACAACCGATTTCATAACACTCGCTCAAAACAAAATTATGTTTACCCACGGTCATGAATATAGTGTTAAGCGGTCAATTGATAAATTAGTTGAAACCGCAAAATGTAATAAAGTAAAAATTGTACTTTACGGGCATACACATTGTGCTTATACAGGATATTTCGGCGGAATTCATGTTGTCAATCCCGGCTCGGTTTCACGGGGTGTTGACGGAAAATGTACATATGCGGTTATTGATATTACCGACAAGGGAATCATTCCTTTAATAATTACAATTTAAGATGTTAATGAGGTAAAATAATGAATAAGAAAAGCGTAAGAAGTAATCCTCATACCTTAGGGGATGATATAGCAAAAAAGCATCTACATCCGGCTAAGGTTATTACCTTGAGTTTTATCATGATAATTATTCTCGGAACTTTTTTATTATGTCTTCCGATCTCATCCAGAACAGGTGAGTTTACGGGTTTGCTGGACTCGTTGTTTACTGCAACAACTTCAACCTGTGTAACCGGATTGATAGTTGTTGACACGCTGCAACATTGGTCGTTTTTCGGACAGGCAGTTATTTTGCTTTTGATCCAGGTTGGCGGTTTGGGTCTTGTCAGTTTGACAACCTTCTTCTTTATTGTTTTGCGCCATAAGGTAGGCATATCAAGACTTAACATAGCACAGGAATCGGTGGGCTCGGGCACACTGCAAACACTTAACTCACTTATAAAGATTGTTGTTGGCTCGACGGTTGTTATAGAACTGTTGGGAGCAATAGTATTATCAACCCAATTTATCCCGGAATATGGGCTTAAAAGGGGAATTTGGACAGCAATTTTCACGTCGGTTTCGGCTTATTGTAATGCGGGGATAGATGTTTTGACTAACGGTTTTAAATCGTTGTCTGATTTCTCCGAAAACCCGATAGTATTGATTACAATTATGTTGTTGATTGTTACCGGAGGATTGGGATTTATTGTATTCCAGGATCTTTTGACCTACAAAAAACGCAAAAAATTGATGCTTCATACCCGAACAGTTTTGTTTGCAACAGCAGTTTTAATTCTGTTCGGCGCGATTGCTGTATTTGCTTTGGAATATACAAATAATAAGACAATCGGGGCTATGAGTTTGCCCAATAAAATAGTCAATTCATTTTTCCAATCGATAAGTTACAGAACTGCTGGATTCTGCACGTTTAATATTGCGGACATGAATATAGTATCTAAAACTTTGGGTTGCGTGTTTATGTTTATCGGTGCGGCACCCGGTTCTACGGGTGGAGGTATAAAGATAACAACATTTATGATTTTGGTAATGACGGTTGTTGCAACAGTAAAAAACCGTTCCGAAACCGTGCTTTTTCACCGCAGGGTTGATTATCGGGTCGTTTACAAGGCCCTTTCGATTGTGTTTTTAGGGATTGTTGTGGTATGCATAACCACGGGCGTGTTGTTGATCGAGAATTCGATTTCGCTTGTTGATTCGGTTTACGAATCGGTTTCCGCCTTTGCCACAGTTGGACTTTCAACCGGGATAACACCTGCGTTGGGAAGTGTTTCAAAGGTTGCATTGATAATTACGATGTTAATAGGTCGCTGTGGAATCATCTCGTTTTTTATTGCCTTGACTTTGCACGAGCAAAACAATCATAAAAATTTTGTTATTCCCGAGGGCGAGATAATAGTAGGTTGATATTGTTTTGATAATACTTTTTTACCGGTCGGTATTTGCCGACCGGTATTTTTTTGAAACAAACGGGAAGAATAATTTAAAAACATATTAGAAAGAGTGCTTATTATTAAACATTTAAATTCAAAGTTTTTAGGATTGGCCGGCGGAGGTTTCATAGTCGGAATAATAAATGGACTTCTCGGTGCAGGGGGCGGTATGCTTGCGGTACCGCTTTTGTGCAGTGTCGGAAAGCTCAATCGGCACGAATCACATATAAATTCGGTGGCAATTATATTACCGTTATCTGTTTTCAGCGCAGCGCTTTACTGTGTTGAGGGCAGGGTTGAGATAAGCGATGTGTTGATATATCTGCCCGGTGGGATATTAGGTGCACTTGCAGGAACCTATATAATTAAGAAGATTTCCGGCAGTACGTTGCGTAAAATTTTTGCCCTGTTTATGATTTGGGCAGGGATAAGGATTTTGATGAGATGAATTATTTTCTTTCTTTTTTAGCGGCGTTATTATCGGGGACAGCGGCGTCAATGGGGCTTGGCGGCGGTGGAGTCCTGCTTATATTTTTAACGGTCTTTGCTAATGTAGAACAACTAAAAGCACAGGGGATAAACCTGCTGTTTTTCATCCCCATCGGGATTTTTTCCATTGTAATATATGCGTTGAGGGGAAAAATCAAGTGGAAGGTTGTTTTAGTAACCGCGGTTTTCGGATTTTTAGGTGTGGCAGCAGGGTCCTTTTTTGCAGAATTTTTAGGTTCGCACCTGCTTTCGAAAATTTTTGGTGCAATTCTGATTTTTGTTGGTCTGTTCAGCTTTTTCGTTAAAGACAAACCGAATGAAAAGTCTTAGGCAATGAAGTGTACTTATATGAGTAGAGTGGGTTGCATATCGCGGCATCGGGTAAACTTAACTTAATTTTGCAAAGCAAAACTATACAAAAAAGCACCACAGATTCAACAAGATTCTGTGGTGCTTTAAAAAACATAAAAAGAATATTACGAAATTATGTGTGAAAAGATAAGTGTTTGGATCACTTAACTTTTTTGAGTTTGTCAATAACAAATTTTGAAATATCGGTATTATCTACGGTTTTATCCTTAAAATATTCACTTCCCTGGCCAACAGCAAAGACCCTTACCGGTGTTGCGGTGTGACTGCCGGACATAAACAGTTTATCTGTCGGTTCACTGTTTGCATCGGGCAGTTTAACCCCGCCGGTTTCGTGGTCAGAGGTTATAACAAGCAGTGTATCGGGGTTTTCTTTCATAAACAATAGTGCTGCTGCAACTGTACGGTCGAGGTTTACAACACTGGAAATTTTTCCTTTTATAGCGTTGCTGTGACCGTATTTATCTGTTCCGCTGCTTTCTATCATAAGAAAGAAACCTTTGTCATTTTTGAGACGGTTAAAAGCTACCTGTGCGCAGTAGGCAAGATTATTTGTTACATACGAGGTATAGCCGCCGTTAAAACCGAGGAATGGTTTTTTCAGGTTTGAATTCGAATTAAGCGTCGAACTGAATTCATCAACCTCTTGAGAAACGATATATTTTTTGTTTATAGAGGATTGGCGTTCTTTGCTCAGCCGATAATAAAAATCATCGTAACTTTCACCAATAAGCACATCCGGGCAAAAATCAAACATCAAATTAGCAAGGGTATCTTTATCTTCACGGCTTACACAGTGGGTAACAAAAGCGGTGGGGGTTGCACCGACGATAGTGTCATCAGTAACAATACCAACACGTTTTCCTGCCTCGCGGGCGCGTTCCGCCATGGTCTTAAGATCGTTTTGGTTGACATCCATACCTACATAACCGTTGTTTGTTTTAACACCGGTTGAGAGAGCTGTGCCTGAAGCGGCTGAGTCGGTAACCTCATTGTCGGCAGAATGTGTTGTTGCGATTCCGTGATTGGGAATTTGGTTTAGTACCAGCCCGAAATCATAGATATCTTTTGAGTGATTTTGGGTTATTTCGATATCGTTTGCACCCATGCCGTCTCCGATTATCATAATAATATTTTTAGGTGTTTTAAAATTTCCGTTGACAATGGTCTGCACTTCGGCTTGCGTTATTTCAATATCACCGTCAAAGTGCCATTGTATGTTTTGGGTTTTTGCTCCGCCGGTTTCACAACCGCAAAGAGAGAACAGTATAAATATTGCCAGAACTATTGAAAAAATTCTTTTCATAAATTGCCCACCTTTATGTTATTGATGATTCATTTTATAATAAAACACTGCAATTTGTCAAATAAAGTTATGGGGATTAATTTATAAATACACAGTTTTTATCATTTTTTCATTAGAAGGTTTCAGTCCTTGTGATTTTCAAAGCGATTATTTACTGCATGTTGAAATCGGCTATTGAATTTAGCGAGGAGTGGAAGAAGAAAAACCGACATTCTTCATAAGAGGAATGTCGGTTTTTGGCAGGGGCAGAAGGACTTGAACCCTCGGCACTCGGTTTTGGAGACCGATGCTCTACCAACTGAGCTATACCCCTAAATCAACATATTAAATTTTCAAACAATCCTCGGGGCCCTCTTGCGGTACCCGAAATTCATTACGGCTTGGAGCACCTATGAATTTCGACCGCTGCGCCAACCCTTGTTCACTGTATCTGCCGCAGGCAGCGTTCACAAGCGTTGCCCGGCACTCGGTTTTGGAGACCGATGCTCTACCAACTGAGCTATACCCCTAAAATTTTTTAATCTGGTGGGCCATCAGGGACTCGAACCCCGGACCAACCGGTTATGAGCCGGTTGCTC
>JAUMXX010000049.1 GCA_030535285.1 bacterium
TTATAAGTCTATGGAATTCTGCGGTGAAGGCCTACATTCACTGTCGATGAGTGACAGGCTTTGCATGGCAAATATGGCAATTGAGGCGGGCGGAAAAAACGGAATATTTGAGGTTGATGATGAGACCTTAAAATTCATTCGTGAACATTCAATGCGTGAGCCGGTTGTATTTAAGGCAGACGACGATGCGGTTTATGACGAAACCTATGTAATTGATTTGTCACAAATCAAGCCCACAGTAGCATTCCCGCATCTTCCCGAAAATACCCATACAGTTGACTCAATTGATAAGATAAATATTGACCAGGTAGTAATCGGTTCCTGCACCAACGGAAGATTGGAAGATCTGGTTGTTGCCGCAGAGTTAATGAAGGGCAAACAGGTTGCAAAAGGGGTTCGCTGCATAGTTATACCTGCAACCCAGAAGATTTATCTTCAGGCAATGGAAATGGGTCTTTTGAAGACCTTTGTTGAGTGCGGAGCAGCTGTTTCAACCCCCACCTGCGGACCTTGTCTGGGCGGTCATATGGGAATTTTAGCAGACGGTGAAAGTGCTGTCGCCACAACAAACAGAAACTTTGTCGGAAGAATGGGACATAAAGATTCAAAGGTCTATCTTGCAAGCCCGGCTGTTGCAGCTGCAAGCGCAATCAAGGGTTATATCGCATCACCAGAGGAGGTAATGTAAAGTGAAATTCAGCGGAACAGTTATTAAATATGCCGATAATGTTGATACCGATGTTATTATTCCTGCAAGGTATTTAAATACAACCGATAAAAAGGAACTTGCATCACACTGCATGGAGGATTTGGACGCGTCATTTACATCGCGTGTAAAAGATGGCGATATAATGGTTGCCGGTTTTAATTTCGGCTGCGGTTCTTCGCGTGAGCATGCACCTATTGCAATAAAAGAGTCGGGAATTTCTCTGGTTATAGCGAAAAGTTTTGCCCGTATCTTTTATCGCAATTCAATTAATATAGGTTTGGCAATACTTGAGTGTCCTGATGCGGTTGATGCTATAAATGACGGCGATGAGTTAGAGGCTGATCTCAGCAAGGGAATCATTATGAATAAGACTACAGGTGAAAGTTATAAAACCGAACCGTTTCCCGAGTTTATTCAGGATATCATCAACAACGGCGGACTTGTAGAGTCAATAAAAAAAGGTAAAATTTAACGAGGTAATGAAAATGAATTATAATATTGCTTTATTACGCGGTGACGGAATCGGCCCCGAAATCGTAGACAGTGCGGTTGAGGTGTTGAAAAAGATAGGCGAAAAGTATAACCATACTTTTGAATTCAAGGCATATCTTGCCGGAGGTTGTGCTATTGATGCTACCGGTGAACCTTTGCCACAGGAGACTATTGACGGCTGTAAAGCAAGCGATAGTGTGCTTTTAGGTGCTGTGGGCGGTCCGAAATGGGACACCTTGCCGGGACATCTTCGTCCGGAAAGAGCACTTTTAGGAATGCGTTCTGCCCTTGGTCTGTTTACGAATCTTCGACCGGCAAAGTTATATCCGGCGTTAAAGGATGCCTGTCCCCTAAAGGCTGAAACGGTTGCGAAAGGCTTTGATTTTGTCATGATCAGAGAACTTACGGGCGGAATCTATTTTGGTGAGCGCGGAAGACGTCAGGGACCCGGCGGGGAAGAGGCCTTTGATACCGAGTGCTATAGTGTCGCAGAGGTTGAGAGAATTGCAAGGGTGGCTTTTGAAACCGCTTTAAAGAGGGGTAAAAAGGTTATAAGTATCGACAAAGCTAACGTTTTGGAAAGTTCAAGGTTGTGGCGCGAGGTTGTTCACAGGGTTGCTATGGAGTATCCTGAGGTTGAATGTACCGACATGCTTGTAGATAATGCGGCCATGCAGTTAGTAAAGAATCCCGCCCAGTTTGATGTGGTTGTAACCTCAAATATGTTTGGTGATATTTTGTCTGATGAATCTTCACAGATTACCGGCTCAATAGGTATGTTGGCATCAGCTTCATTGGGTGAGGGAACGGTCGGCATGTATGAGCCTATACACGGTTCTGCGCCCGATATTGCCGGAAAGGGTATTGCAAATCCGATTGCAACGATTCTTTCTGCTGCGATGATGCTTCGTTATTCCTTTAATTTAGAACAAGAGGCTGTTTGCATTGAGAGGGCAGTTGATGCTGTTTTAAACAAGGGATTGCGCACAGCGGATATTGCAGGCAACAGTGATGTTAAATCGTTATCAACTAAAGAGATGACCGAAGCTATACTTAAAGAGATCTAAATTTAAGACCTCGGGTTATTTGTTTAACCCGAGGTGAAATTTCATCTTTTCAAAATGAATTTTTAGATGTATAATAATAGACATAGTTTTATATATTGTTTTTTGCTGTTATGCAGAGTATTAATTGTAAAGGATGGATATGAAAATGGTTAAGGCAATTGTCGGCGCAAACTGGGGTGACGAGGGAAAGGGTAAAATCACCGATATGCTTGCTACCGATTCGGACATAGTTGTTCGTTTTCAGGGCGGGGCAAACGCCGGGCATACTATAAAGAATAAGTACGGAAAATTTGCGTTGCATACTTTGCCGTCTGGTTCTTTTAATGAGAATGTAATTAATTGTATTGGCAGTGGTGTCGCACTTAATGTTGATCAGTTAATGAAGGAATATAATGACATTATCAGCCGTGGTGTACCTGCACCTAAGTTGATGATTTCTGAGCGTGTACAAATGGTTATGCCATATCATATTCTTTTTGATCAGTATGAGGAGGAACGTCTCGGAAAAAGCAGTTTTGGGTCGACCAAGTCGGGAATAGCTCCGTTTTATTCGGATAAGTATTCAAAGATTGGATTTCAGGTTTGCGAACTTTTCGATGAGGTTGCTTTAAGGGCCAAACTTGAGAGAGTAGTCGAGGTTAAAAATATACTTCTTAAGAATCTTTACAAAAAGCCTATGTTATCGGTAGACGAACTTTTTGAAAAATTAATGTCTTGGCGTCAGTTTGTGAGTGAGCATATAGGAAACACCCATAGGTTGCTAAGGGATGCCGAAAAAGAGGGAAAAACCATTTTGCTGGAGGGTCAACTCGGTTCGTTAAAGGATCCTGATCATGGAATATATCCCATGGTAACATCATCTTCGACACTTGCAGGCTACGGTACAATCGGCGCAGGGGTTTCGCCCTGTTCAATTAAAGAAATCATTACTGTAGTTAAAGCATATTCTTCAGCTGTCGGAGCAGGTGCTTTTGTTAGTGAAATTTTCGGCGAAGAAGCTGAGTTAATGCGTCGGCATGGCGGCGATGGTGGTGAATACGGGGCAACAACCGGCAGACCGCGCAGAATGGGATGGTTCGACGCAGTTGCAACAAGGTACGGATGTGAGGTTCAGGGCACAACACAGGTAGTCTTTACCGTAATTGATGCACTTGGATATCTTGATGAGATTCCGGTTTGCGTAGGATACGAAATTGACGGAAAGGTGACAAAAGAATTTCCTGTAACTCCGTTACTTGAAAAGGCAAAGCCGGTTTTAGAAGTTTTGCCGGGTTGGAAGTGTGATGTTTCGGGAATAAGAAAGTATGAAGAACTTCCTCAAAACTGCAGAAATTATATAGAATTTGTTGAGAAAGAGATAGGATTTCCGATTACGATGGTCTCTAACGGACCTGCCCGTGAGGATATTATATACAGATAGTTTTAAAATGGCGTGAAGATTCACGCCATTAAAGTTAAAGCGTGTAAGGCCGATTTTTTTGAGATAGCTGTCGATACATTTTTGATAGATAAGGGATAGGTGATTTTTATGAATTTCATAATTGATAAAAACAGCGGTTTGTCAGATGGATTTTGTTTGATATCTTCCTGTGAGAAGCGCACCACCGCAAAGGGTATGCCGTATCTTGATCTTATGCTGTCTGATTCAAGCGGTGAAATTTCGGCTAAAATTTGGGAATATGATCCCGATATTCATGGGGTATACGATGTTGGGGAAATTGTAAAGGTTCGTGGACTTGTTTCAAAGTACAACGGTGCCGATCAAATGAAGATTGAACGTATCCGGAAAAGTATTCCGCAGGATAATGTTAATCCGGCTGATTTCGTTAAAAGTTCAGAGTTTGACGGAACTGTGATGTTTGAGCAAATTTTGGATTTAGTTAACAATTTCTCGGATGCTGATTTAAAATCAATAGTTAGTTTTATGCTCAATGAGAATAAGGAAAAATTGATTTTTATTCCGGCGGCCTTTAAACTTCATCATGCCTTAAGGGGCGGTCTTTTGTATCACACCTTGTCGATTGTTCGACTCGCAGAGGGTGTTTGCAATATTTATCCTTTTATTAATCGTGAACTGTTACTGGCGGGTGCCATTTTGCACGATATAGCCAAAATTTCTGAGTTTCAGCTTTCACCGGCCGGGATTGTAACCGGATATACCGTCGAGGGAAATCTTGTTGGCCATTTAGCCAAAGGTGCAATAATGGTTGAGAAGGCGGCAGAGATAACCAAAATTGATGAAACAAAGAAAATAATGCTTCAGCATATGCTTCTGTCGCATCACGGTGAGCCGGAGTTTGGCGCAGCAGTACGTCCGGCATTTATTGAGGCTGAGGTCTTAAGCGAACTTGACCTTATGGATGCCAGAATGTATGAAATGGCAGATGCGGTATTCGAAACCGAGATCGGTAGTTTCAGTAATAAAATCTGGGCACTTGATAATCGTAAATTATATAATCATGGACAAAATGATAAAAACAGAACCGTAAATATTCTAAAATAAAATCATTTAGGTGTTGATTTTTCAACAGTTAGTTAGTATAATGTTTTAGTGTTCTATTATTGTTTAGAATCGGATCTAATATAATAGGAGTGATTAGTTTGCGTAAGTATAAAATTGAATTGGTAACTACAGCTGACATCAGAGATTTTGTAAAAATAGCTGAAAGTATTCCGGGCGATGTAAAACTTGTTGATGGCAACGATTTTTGCGTAAACGGAAAGAGTTTGCTCGGTGCCATGGCGGCAGTTGAATGGAATTCTTTGTACTGTGTAACAGAGGATGACGTTTATTCTTTGATTGAGAAATACTGCATATAGTCGGTATTATCATATTGATTGGAGAGATGGCTGAGCTGGTCTAAGGCGCACGATTGGAAATCGTGTGTACGCTAATACCGTACCGAGGGTTCGAATCCCTCTCTCTCCGCCAAAATCGACAAGTTTCGATAGAAGCTTGTCGATTTTACTTTTTATCTCCCCACTCTTCACTTTTCATTCTTTTATCTGTCCGAAATTTTTGACAAGTTTCAGTTTACAGTATCGGCTGTGCCGACCAACTATAAGTGATATGCAGTGGTTCGAACTCATAGACAAAACATTTAAGAACTTTGGGTTTATATAAAGCTGCTCCCCAAAAAATAGCTTTTTTATGAGGTGTTACGATTATGAAAAAAATTAGCAATGCAGGTGAATTGCTGTGGCTTTTCGGAAACATATTTGTCGCACTGGGCGTTGCTATATGCAGTAAAGCAAATCTTGGTGTTTCTATGATCGCGGCTCCTGCATTTGTTGTGTTTGATGCAATTGCACCATTTAGTAAACTGTTAAGTGTTGGAGTTATTGAATATATTATACAAGGATTCATTTTGGTTTTACTTTGCGCAATAGTTCGCAGGTTTAATTGGCGCTATTTGTTTGCCTTTGCAGTTGCGGTTATATATGGATATATATTAAATTTCTTTTTATGGATATTGGGCGGAATAGAAGTTAACGCTGTATGGATTCGTTGGGTTATGCTTGTTGTAGGTGATATTTGTACGGCATTTGGAGTTGCATGTTTTTTCCGTACCTATATGCCGCTGCAGGTCTACGAATTGTTTGTAGCAGAAGCATCTGACCGTTTTCATGTCAATATAAATGTTATGAAGTGGATATTTGATATAAGTTTGTTGGTATTGACTATTGTACTGGCTGTTGTCCTGTTTGGAAAAGACGGTTCTTTTGATTGGTCAACAATCGGTAATTCATCCTTTCACAGCATAGGGTTGGGTACAATTGTCACGACAGCAATTAATTCACCGATTATCAGTTTGATGGGGTTATTAATTGACCGTTATTTTGATAAGTCTCCAAAGTTTTTAAGGATAGCAATATTTTTCAAGGGAAAACGGAATGTAGATTAAGATAGCGCTGTTTAAATTATTATGATTATAAACAGAAAAAAGGTGAAAGAGGTTTCAACCTCTTTCACCTTTTTTGTCTGAAATCAGTTAGTCCGTTTTAGCTTGTAACTTTGGTCAAGCGAAAAATTAGGATTATAGAACGGGTCATTTTTAAGCAGGTTTTCCCATTTATTTTGGAAGCTTTCTTTTTCGTCGGGGGAGCATTTTTCGAGCGTATCTTTTTTTACCCTGTCGTTTTCACAGTTGAAAATGTTAAGTTCGCAAAAGGCATTGAATATATTCAAAAGTCCTTTTTGACGCAGTTTCAGACAGAAATCAACCTCGTTTAATTTTTCGCTGAACTCTTGATCAAACCCACCAACGTCGATAAAGTCGGACCTTTTAACCATTAAGCAGGCACAACTGACTGCACTGACGTTTTGGGCATAAGAGGCTCTTCCGGAATATCCCGGGTCATCACGATTTATCCCGAGACAGCTGTATCCGGCAATTCGGTCCGGACCCAACCCTAAGATAATACCGGCGTGCCAAACGTTATTGCCTGAGTATATTTTTGCTCCCGTTGCACCCACATCATCACGCTGGGTAAACATTAACAGTTGCTCTATCCAATCAGGAGTGATTATCTGTGTGTCGGAGTTTAAGAATAATAAGTAATCATTATTGCAATGTTTATTTACATATTCATTTACTGTCGAATAGTTTAACTGATTGTCGGAGTATATAATATTAATATTTTTGTGTTGACACAAATGGTTGTAGTATTTAAGGATGTCGGATTCACAACTGCCGGTGTCAATTATTATAATTTCAAAATTTGAGTAGGTTGAAAGTTCTAAGATCGAATTAATGCAACGTTTTAGATTACAATAGTTGTTCTGGTTGGTAATAACAATAGAAACGGTAGTATGGTTTTTAAGTTCATATTCAATATAGTAAATGGTAGGGAATAACTGTGAACTTACAACAGAAGCTATAATCAACTTGGAATCGAGAAAATCGTGTACCGCATTGATTCCGGCATTAATGGCGTAGGTTTTGTGACTTATGTCCATCGCAACAGAATCGGGGTGTGATCGCCAGAAGTATAAAATTTTGGGTACGTGTACGATTGTTTTCGCGGCATCGGTAAGCCGCAGAATCATATCGTGGTCCTGACTGCCGTTGTATTCATCGCGGAAATACCCGACTTTTTCAATGAGTGATTTTTTAAAAACCGAAAAGTGACAGATATAGTTATTTGTTAACAGGTTGTCCTTTGCAAAATCGGGCTTGTAGTGGCAGGCGAATATGTTTTTTAGTGAGTTGCCCATAAATACGGCTTCATCGGTGTAGACATACTCGGCAGATTGTTGGTCGATTGCCTTCATACATTCAAACAGGGCTGAAGGGTGGAGTATGTCATCGTGGTCGAAAAGTGCTATATATTCACCTGATGACATTTTTATACTTTGGTTTGTGTTTGCCGAAATACCTTCGTTTTTATGTAATTTTCTATAAATGATTCGATTATCCTTGTCGGCAAACTTTCGGCAGATATCACCGACAAAACCAAAATCATCACTACTTCCGTCGGCAAGGCAGAGTTCCCAGTTTTTATAGGTCTGATTTTGAACCGAACATATCATCTCAGCAAGAAAATCCTTCGGCGTATTATACAGAGGAACAACTATACTGATTTTGATATCGTTTTTAAAATTATAACTTTCCTCAAAATTTCGTTGTTGCAAAGAAATATCGCGTGAGATACTGTTTATAATTTGCTTTGTTTCAAACCAGCCAAGAATTTTTGAGATTGTATCCTTAAAACCGTTAGATTTTAAAAGTGTAAAGGTTTTATATAACAGTTCAACAACTCGGTTGTTCGGTTTTTTGTTTGTCGGTTTTTTAGAGGTGCTTGCAGTTTCGTTTGCATTAGTTGAATCTTTCGACATTAGCAAATCTCCTTTAAATTATTGTGCGTTTATAAACGGAATGGTAAAAGGGAAAAACAGAATGATTTATAATTTTTATGTTGGAGGGCAATAAATAAAAATGATTACCTGATAAGTTGCTTTTTAATTTCAAAAAAGTCCTGCTCGGCAAAAGGTATGTTGTTGGGGTTTCTTAGAAGTGCGGCGGGATGGAAGGTACCCATATACATTCTTTGGTTTTTGCATATCCATTGCCCGTGCTGAGAAGTAACCTTAAAATCTTTTGATATAATTTCGCAGGCAGCAACCCTGCCCAGACACACTATTATTTTTGGGTTAATAATTTCAATTTGTTTAAAAAGATAGGGGATGCATTTCGAAATTTCCGTTTTGTTTGGGTTTCGGTTAAGCGGAGGTCTGCATTTAACAATATTTGCAATAAAAATATTGTCGCGGGAAAGTCCGATCTGTGATAACATGCGGTCGAGTAGCCGTCCCGACCGACCCATAAAAGGCTTTCCGGACAGATCTTCATTTTCACCCGGTGCCTCGCCTATGAACATTATTGATGAGTCTTTATTACCTGACCCGAAAACGATGTTATTTCGGGTTTTGTGCAGATCGCATAAGCGACACCCAGAGCAGTTATTTAAAAGATTTTCAAAACAACTCAAAATATCACCTGATTAAAATATAATGGAAATAACAAAAAAGTTATACAATAACAGTATATCTCCAAGTGAAAAAATTTGCAAATA
>JAUMXX010000125.1 GCA_030535285.1 bacterium
ATGCAATTATAGTATTTAATATGTATAAAATGCGAAAGGATAAATCCTATGAGAATACTTGGAATTGACCCCGGATATGCCATTGTTGGCGTGGGAATAATAGACTATGAGGGCAATCATTTTAAGACCGTTGAATATGGCGCCATCACCACCGAAGCCAGAGAGAATATGTTTGACCGGCTGAAATCAATTTATGACGAGCTGTCCGAAATTATCGAGCGTGTAAAACCCGACGCCATGGCAATTGAGGAGCTTTTCTTCTACAACAACCAAAAAACCGCCATCAATGTTGCCCAGGCAAGGGGTGTGCTGGTCCTTGCTGCAAAAAATCACAATATCCCTATTTTTGAATATACCCCCCTTCAGGTAAAGCAGGCTGTTGTCGGCTACGGCAGGGCAGAAAAGGGGCAGGTGCAGCAAATGACCAAAGCGATTTTAGGGCTGAGCGAGGTTCCAAAGCCCGATGACACCGCCGATGCACTGGCGATTGCGGTCTGCCATGCACACACGGACACGTCATCCTTTTGGGGTTGATTTTTATAATAAAAGATGATATAATACATAGTTAGCAAAAAACATTATTTAATATAAAATATCAAATAATGTTTTGTATTGAAACTACTAAGGAGAAAACGATGTTTTGTTTAAAATGCGGGAATGAACTGCGGGAAGATTCGGTCTTTTGTGACAAATGCGGGGCAAAGATTGGAAAAATATCTTCAAGCAAATCAAATAATGATGTAACAAAAAAACTTATAATCGGCATAGGCGTTGCACTTTTGATATTAGTTGCCTTGCTGCTGGTCTTTAGCGGAGAACCAACCACCAATCAGGCCGTGGATGTTGCAAATTCCTTAGAGGATGAGTATATAGACGAAGAAAATACATATGAAAACGAGTTAAAAAACTCTTATTTCAACTGGCGAGTTTCTAATGGCGGACACGTTTTTGGCGCTATTTATGCAGATGCGGAGTTTCTTCTTCGAGGATCTAAAGTGTTCGAAGACATTGAAACAGTTGCCGAGGGAACGGTTAATTCACTTCTTCCGTCTGAAAACAGCAATGAGTTTTTAATAACTGTAAACCATGCTGATTATTATAATGACAAAGCTGTAACAAGAATCGCACTGACCGGAAAATATCCCGACGACGGGACACGATTTGTCGCAGGCGACCACGTTTGGTTTATTGGGGAATATGGTGGTGTAAGCATGTTTGAGCGCACAGACGGTTCTCATGCTGAATATGCAATAATCAAAAACTGCAAGCCGGTGAAAACACATAATTATTCCTTTAGTGAGATAAAAACAATAATTAACAGTATTTTTTCAGAGGATTTTGATATTCATACCGAAAGCAACGAAGTTGAAGAGTTTTATACATTCAGCAGAACAGTTCAGGCAGGAACAGTGAACGAAAAATGGTTGTTTAATGTTTTTGGCGGAGAGCCAAGTGTTTCTTTTGACGGTGGCGAGTCATATTATCAAGCAGAATTTGATGATAGTTTTTCTCATTATATATTAAAAAAGACTGCATTTGTTGAAGACGGAAAAGATAAAATAAAATATATATCCATCAATGGCGACGAGCTGTGGCAAAAAGAGTTTAATTACGGAAGCCGTTTTGTTTTGCATAATGACAAGCTGTACGTTTATGACCAAGGTGAAGTTCTTATTTTTGACAAAGACAGCGGCGAAATTATATCAGAACCGGTATTTGTTGCAGAAATCGATACAATAAAAGTTGTTGACAACAAGCTTATTTTTGAAAACGACAATTCAATAATTTCACTGGGCTCGGATGGCAGGATTTTGTGGAGATACGTGTCACAAAATGGTTTTGCAAAAGAGTACAATTACTCAAACACGGGTAAATATTATGTTTTTGCCGAGGGTAAAACTGAAAAAAATTACAAAGGCGAAAATCAATATATTAAAGCATACAGAAGAATTGACCTTGAAACAGGCGAAATCATTGCAGAAATTGAATTGACGGGTAATTAAGGACTTCGCTTTTATGTAAGCTGAAAGGTGGATAGAA
>JAUMXX010000050.1 GCA_030535285.1 bacterium
AACCAACTCCTCCTCCGAGGTTGTTGACCCCCGAAAGAATACACTGATTCCAAAGATAATTAAGCATTGGCCGTTTAAGCCGATAATCATTAAATCTAAACTCTGTCCCGTTATTGACGAAACTACCAAAATTACTCATTTGAACCTTCTTATTCCTTAAAAGTAGTATTATTTTTTAACGTCGTGCAATCAAATTTTCAAGGATTGCCATTTTAAAGTCAATATTATTAAGCATTTTATCAAGCATCACGCTCAACTCAAATATATCATCTGAACTTATAACCGTTCTGTAAACCTGTTCTTTTAAATTGTACGGCATTTGTGTTGCATTTATAAGATCAAAGATTGCCTTTTCAGTACAGTTTTCAGGCAATTGTCCGGTGCCGGATACGGTTACAACAACCTCATCTTCGGGTGAAATGTTTTTAAATTCAACCGTAATAATATTTTTAATATTATCATAACCGCAATCAAACTCATATCTTTCGCCATTAACAGTGACACTAATTTCATCACTGTTTTCAAACGCATAGAAATTCAGTTTGTAGTCACGTTTTTGCGGAATTATAGAGGTGTCGCCGTCAGCACGACAAATTTTGAATGTCGACTGTTTTCCCCATTCAAAAACAAATTGAGTCTGTACCGATTTCAACATGTTTTTAATCATATCGTTATCCTCATACAGAACAAACGAACCGTCTGCACCCCCAAATACATTAATTTCAAATGCCTGAGGATTTGAAGTATCTGAACCGATAGTTGAATCCTGCGCCATCGGAACAATAGCGCCGGTTTTTGCAAGGACCGGTATTTCCCAAATGTTACGGAACATATCAATATCTCTGTTTCCATCATAGATTCGTCCGTTGAAAACATCAATCCAAATACCTTCGGGCAACCAAACTGTTGTCTTTGCCACCATGGTTTCCTTATCAACAGGTGTTGTAACCGGGTTAACAATCAATTCCGAACCGAAAAAGTACTCACATTGACGTGCAAAGGCTTTTTCCTCACACGGATAAACATGGTACATGGGTCTTACAAGGGGGATCCCGTCAACACTATTTCTATAATTCATCGTATAAAGATAGGGGATTAATTTATGACGAAGTCTTAAAAACTTCTCCATAATAAGTCTGTTTTCAACCGGATAGTTCCACGGCTCACGGGAATTAAAGTCATTTAATGTACTGTGTAGCCTCAATATCGGTGAAAATACACCAAGTTGCAACCAACGGGTCTGCAACTCGTTATCCTTAATACCCTGATGATGCCCACCTATATCATGGCTCCACCAACTATAACCCACGTTGGCTGCTGTCGAGGTGAAAAAGGGCTGGAACTGAAGACTTGCCCACGAAATATATGTATCACCCGAAAATCCTATCGGATAACGATGACTTCCGATGCCCGAATATCTCGACAGAATCAAAGGCTTCTTTCCTGTGCGTGCATTATCAATAAAATGATAGTGATTTAGCATCCAAAGAACATCATAATCTTCAACCGAAGTTCCGCCTGTCTGTTGCCAATCAATCCACCAAAAATCTACGCCTTTTTCCTCCATAGGATTGTGGACACATCTAAAATACGCGTCCATAAATTTCTCGTTGGCGACATCAAACTCAATTGCCTTGTGGCTATTAGGATCAACCCCCATATCAACTGCAATTGCTTCATAGCAATCCTCAAATGCTCTAATACCGTCACGCGGATGAAGATTTAAGGTTACCCGCATTCCGCGATTATGCAACCAATTAAGGAAGTCTTCATGATCGGGGAACAACTCCTTATCCCAGGTATAACCGGTCCAACCGCCGCCATACTGTGCAGGGGGTTCGGTTATGTGCCAATCCATATCCATAACCGCAACCGAGAAGGGAATGTTTTCTTCTTCAAACCTTGTCATAAGAGCGCGGTATTCACTGTCGGTATATTTATGGTATCTGCTCCACCAATTTCCCAACGCAAAACGCGGAAGCATAGGAACATTACCGCTTAATTTATAAAATGCTTTAATGCACTCCTCATAGTTTTTTGAATAACCGAACAGATAGATATCGGTATGATTCTTGAGTCCGGGAACCGCCCATCCGTTATCCTCGATTGCAATTGTCTCACTGTCATCCAACAACGAAAAATTAGTATTAGAGATAAGACCGTCACCCATATTGATGGCACCGTCCACTCCATCCAAAGTCCTGACAGTTCCTCCGTGGGTAAAAAACTCGTATTCGTAACACCAATAGTGATTTCCGATCATAGCCCATAAACCGTTTTTAGAAAAGGGCTTTTTATCATAATAAAGATGCATAAACTCTGTAATAACTTCGAGTGTATCACCGTTATCAATAACTTTAAACTCGGGTTTGTCAAAATTACGATTTAATACAGCACGGGTCGCCCTGTCTTCAAAAACACCGTCTTCACTGTACTCAAGACGTAATAACTTTGCAGTCAAAACTGTTATTCGGAACTTTTCCCCTTTTATAACAAACTTTTCATCTGCAACCGGATTTGCTTCAAACACACTTGTATCATATATAGACAAATTAATTCCCCCTTAATAATAAACCATATAATTTCTTTGCTTGTAGCGTTCTATTCTCTACCTGCTTTTTTGCTTAAAATATTTTTGACTGTTCTTATCGGTTTTGTTATTCGCCAACTAACCGAATTCTTGAAATCTGCAATAACCTTCTCGGTCTCGCGCCTTGAAATATCAAGTTCATGACTAAGCCTTTCAATTTCCATATTCTTAAATTTATACAAATCAATCAAAGATGCCTGCGGATAGCTTGTATCCGAAATTTCCTTTATAAGACCTTCGCGGTTTAATTCGTAAAACTCCGAATCGGCAATAAAATCCACTTCGAGCAAAACTTCAATTCTACTGCCCTTTTTAAATTCCCCCGTCATTATATATTGAGGATCTGTATTCAGAAAATATTGTTTCGAATCAAACTGCTCACAATTTACAGGCTGAATCTCGGTTTCTCTTTTATCCACAAATGCTTTTGCCGATTTAACAACCATCATATAATTTTCAATCGGATCGATCCTGAGCATTTTGCAATCCTTTAAAACTGTAAAATTCAATTTAAAAGTTCCGCCCTGATCAATAGACGGACGAACAACGGTTGAATTTTCAGCCGCAAAACCTTGGTAATAATAAAACACTGTTGAACAAAAACTAAAATCGTTTTTCTTAAACACATGTTCAAAACCTTCAATAGAAATGACATTATCGGTAAAAAAATCTTTTACGGTATAATTATATTTTTCTCTAAAACACCTTGCAACGTTCTCATCTTTGTAGTTGTCCATAAAAAACTGTATTGCTTGATTCTTAAGTAGACTACCGATTGCGGGATTATTGGCAAGCAAAAAGTATTTTTCACATATTATCTCTTCTGCTGTTGACGCATCTTTATTTATAAAATTATTTTTAAAGATATTAATAATATCGCTGTCATCAAGCTGAGCAAACATATTTTTGTAAATATTTACCGTTTCACTGTAAAGCCGCAAACTGTTCTGCGTACTGCTGATACTGGTGTTTTCGTTTGCTCCGTATAATCTGCGATGCTTAACCAAAACTTCGGGCAGTATATGAATAGAATATTTAGAGCAAAGCCTCACCCAATATTCAAAATCGGGCAGTTGACGGTAGGCATCATTATAATAACCAATCTCCTCATAAACCGATTTTCTTATCAGCATACTCGGATGGCAGATACAGTTCCCGTAATAATAAAACCGGTTCAACCATTCAAACCGTGATCGGTTGTGCTCACAAAAAACATCTAAATTTAATATATCGTCATCAACTATAGGATTACCCTCGCCGTCAATAAAGCTTGCCCAGGTAAAACATGCCGCATAATCGCTGTTGTTTTCTAAAAACTCAACCTGCTTTGAAAGTTTGCCCTCACACCACTCATCATCAGAATTAATAAGTGCAATATACTCACCGGCTGAATTATTAATCAGAAATTTCAGTATTTGAGTTGCACCGATATTTTCAGATAAAAAAAAGGTCTTAATTCGCTCATCAGTGTATTGTTTAATAACCTCAACCGAATCATCTGCAGAACAGTCGTCGGCAATAATCACCTCGAAGTCATTATAATCCTGCATCAAAACGCTTTTGATTGCTTTACCAATGTAATCACGATGGTTATATGACGGTATTATAACACTGACCTTCGGAACACTCATTTTCATTCACCTAACCTATGATTAACTGTTGTATATTTCAATAATTATTTCGCAAACCTTTTGGGCAACCCAGACCTCCATATCTGCGTAAATAGGCAAACAAAGGATCCTTTCTGACACATACTCTGCATTATCAAGCCTCGATACACAGTCACTATACGCCTGAATATGTGTAATTAAAGGATAAAAATATTTTCTTGGAAAAATATTATAATCGCCTAATCTGTCAAACAATCCATCCCTTGTTTTTCCGAACAACCTTTCATCAACCAGAATAGGAACATATGAATAATTATACAAAACATTGCCCGATATGTCCGGAAACTTTAATCCCGGCACATTGCTTAATCTTGTTTTGTATGTATTATATACACACTTTCTGTTAGCAAAATTTTGCTCAATATGCTCCAGGTTTGCCAAACCCATCGCAGCCTGAAATTCATTCATTTTTGCATTAAGCGCAACCATACTCACACTCTCGGGACCCTCTATTCCGAAGTTTTTCAAAAGATCCAACTTGTGCTTGTACTCAGCGTTCCGGAACGTCAAAGCGCCGCCTTCAATTGTGTTAAAAACCTTGGTTGCATGAAAAGAAAACATCGAGATATCGCCAAATCGGGAAATAGGCTTTTGATCATACTCTACACCGAAAGCATGCGCCGCATCATAAATAACCTTTAACCCGTATCTGTCAGCTATCTGCTGTATCTTTTCTACATTACAAGGATGACCGTAAACATGCACGGGTATTATTGCCGAAGTTTTTTCGGTTATCAATTGTTCAATTTTATCTTCATCTATTGTATAATCACTCAATTTAATATCACAAAACACCGGTTGTAAATTATTCATTCTGACAGCATGTGCCGTAGACACAAACGTAAAGGGTGTCGTAATTACTTCACCGCTCAAATTCAGTGCCTTTACCGCGCTGTCTAACGCAAGGTGACCGTTAGTAAAAAGCGTCAGATTCTCAGCCTTCAGATATTGTTTTAACCTGAGTTCCAACCTATCGTGAATAGGCCCATTGTTAGTAAGCCAATTATTTTCCCATATTGGCTTTATTTTTTCAACATAATTGTCAAACTCGGGTAATACCGCTTTTGTCACAAACAAAGGATCTTTGAATTTTTCTGTCATTTTTGATTCACCTCTGTGAACCGCTCGTTGAATTTCAACAAACATTTCTTGGATCCCGGAAAATAACGCTATATGCCTGTATTAAAACCTCATTACTGAATATTTTTCTCACAAAATCAATAAAAAGTTTTTATTAAAATTACACCCAACAATACAACACTGTTATCCAACTATCAATTCTTCGCTGCAAAACCTCTAAACTTGTGATTCTCAGGAAATTTGGTGTAATTCAATATAGACACATATCTTCCATATCCGGCTCGATTATATTTCCATAAGAAGCATATCAAATTTCATTGAAAAGTCAAGAGTTAAATGCAAAAAAGTGCAAAAAAATATTTTAGAAAGACATGATACTATTTACGCACTAATCGTAAAAAACTGCTGAAATAAAACCGAAAATTTTTCCACTCAAATGATTGTTCATCAACTTTGCAAATCTGTAAGTGTAAACTGACATTACACCCCCAAAAACTAATGTGTTTCGGATAGTAGCAGCGTACCATTTTTGATTTCCGTTTGAACCACGCTTGTATCAACTGTACAGATGGCAGTAGTAACTTTTATCCATATACTAATATGACTGCTACTCAGCTTAAGTAACACATGTCCGGGTTGTTCAAACAACATTATAAAAAAAACTATCAAAATATGAAAATTAAACCTCGAAAATTTCTACTCTTATTGATATATTGTGTTTAAACTTCATTGACATAAGGCATTAAAACATATATAATAATCTATATGATTACGATAGAATTGTGTTAGTATGCTCACCTGCCTTTAGGGTGCAAAAAAACTTATAACAAAAGGATACCTTTATGAGATTTGAAAAACGTATATTACTGTCAACTCCAACCATGCATGGCGAAGAAATGCAGTATGTCAAAGAAGCGTTCGATAAAAACTGGGTTGCTCCGCTTGGATTTAACTGCGATGGCTTTGAAAATGAAATGGCAGCATATTTGGAAAAAAATTCTGATAATACATATCACTGCCTTGCCCTGTCAGCAGGTACAGCAGCATTACATCTTGCAATAAAACTTGCCGGTGTCAAATCGGGGGATATAGTGTTCTGTTCCGATACAACCTTTGCGGCTACCGTAAATCCGGTATCCTACGAGGGTGCAAAACAAGTGTTTGTTGATTCTGAATTTGACTCTTGGAATATGGACCCCGTTGCTCTCGAAAAAGCTTTCCGTAAGTATCCCGATACAAAAGTTGTTGTACTCGCCCATCTTTACGGCTCACCGGCTAAGATGGATGAAATATTGAACATTTGCGAAAAACACAACGCCGTAATTGTTGAGGATGCCGCCGAAGCGCTTTCGGCTACATACAAAGGCCGACAGTGCGGCACTTTAGGCAACTATAACGTTGTTAGTTTTAACGGTAATAAAATCATTACCACGTCAGGCGGAGGAATGTTAATAACTGCCGATAAAGCAGTTCGGGACAAAGCTCTATTCTTGGCTACTCAGGCAAGGGAACCTGCTCCGTGGTATCAGCATGAAGAGATAGGTTATAACTATCGAATGTCAAATGTGGTAGCGGGAATAGGACGAGGTCAGCTTATTCACCTGGAGGAGCATCGGGCACTGAAAGAAAAAGTTTACCGCAAATATGAGCAAGGCCTCGCAGGATTACCCTTAACGATGAATCCGTATCTCAAAGATACGAAGCCGAACTTCTGGCTTTCCTGTGTGCTGATCGATAAAGATTGTGCGGTTAAACCAATGGATATTATCAATAAACTTAATGACGCCAATGTTGAGGCTCGTCCCATCTGGAAACCCATGCACATGCAACCTGTTTTTAATAAAAACGATTTTATATGTGTCGGTGAGACCTCGGTTGGTGAGGAAATCTTCAAACGGGGACTTTGCCTCCCCAGCGATATAAAAATGACCGAGCAGGAACAAGATATCATCATTAACATAATTAAGAGTATGTTTTAAGGAGTTACACAGATGTACGCCAGATACATAAAGCGCCCCCTCGACTTCTTTTTATCACTTTTTGCAATAATCTTACTGTCCCCTGTTTTATTGATTCTGACAATTATCGGCGCGGTTACAATGAAGGGAAATCCGTTCTTTACACAACTACGACCGGGCAAGAATGAGAAGATTTTTAAACTTATAAAATTTCGTACAATGACCTGCGAAAAGGATGAAAGCGGAAATCTTCTGCCCGACGATATAAGACTCACAAAGTACGGCAAATTTCTCAGGTCAACTTCACTCGATGAGTTGCCTGAACTTTTCAACATCTTTATGGGTGACATGGCGGTAATAGGGCCGAGACCGTTACTGGTACAGTACCTGCCTCTTTACACTAAGGATCAAAAGCGTCGGCACGAGGTCCGTCCGGGACTTTCGGGTTTAGCGCAAATTAACGGCCGCAACTGTATAACCTGGGAGCAAAAGTTTGACAATGATGTAAAATATGTCGATAATATCACATTTTGGGGCGATGTCAAGATCATCCTTGTAACACTTTTAAAAGTCATTAAACGTGAAGGTATTTCGCAACAAAACAATGTGACAGTGGAGTTTTTTACCGGAACCGCAGAAAAGGAGTATATAAATGGTTAAAAAACTTATAATAATCGGCGCGGGCGGTCACGGTCGCGTTTTGGCAGATATCGCAAAGAGATCCGGTTATGCCGAGATTTACTTTCTGGACGATATAAAAGAGAATGACGAATCTGTCATAGGTAAAGTGAGTGATTACTGTAAATATATAACCAAAGCGTGTTTTTTTGTTGCTATCGGGGATAACGTCGCCAGGGAAAAAATATTTAAGGAACTTGATTTGAATGGTGCGAAAATAATCAATTTGATACACCCCGACGCTGTTATTTCAGAAAAGGTCACAATAGGAAAAGGCACAGCGGTTATGGCGGGGGCTGTGATAAACACAACAACAGTGATAGGCGACGGCGTTATTGTGAATACCTGCAGTTCAATAGACCATGATAATCGCATAGCTGATTTCACACACATCTCGGTCGGTGCTCATCTGTGCGGAACAGTAAGCATCGGAAAAAACACCATGATCGGCGCAGGCGCAACGGTTATTAATAATATAAATATCTGCGATAATTGTACTATAGGTGCAGGCGCGGTCGTCACAAAAAATATTAATCAACCCGGAATTTATGTAGGAGTTCCGATCCGAAAATTATAGTTTTACATTAAAAAGCAAGGTTGGATCTTTAATGAAAAAAATATTGATTTTAGCCAATAACGATGTGGGCTTATATAAATTCCGAAAAGAATTGATACAGCAACTGCTCACTAATAATTATACG
>JAUMXX010000126.1 GCA_030535285.1 bacterium
TTGCAGATCTTGATTCGTTCGGGGCGGCGTTTGGGTTACATAGTGCAATTAGGGCTATGGATAAGGAAACTTATATTGTCATGGATACAGATACTTCTATGGCAATGCCACTGGTTAACCGAATTAAGAATATGAATGTGGAACTTAATTTAATTGACGGCGAGTCGGTTTTATCTCGAATAAGCAGCGGGACACTTTTGATAGTTGTTGATGTTCACAGACCGATGTTCCTTGACAGTCGGGTTGTGTATGATGACTGTGAAAAGGTTGTCGTAATAGATCACCATCTGAAGTGTGTAGATTTTATAGAAAAAACCGTACTATTTTACAATGAAACGGCGGCCTCTTCAGCTTGTGAAATGGTGTGTGAATTGCTGCAGTATATTAATCCTCGAAGTGTGGGACAAGTACAGGCTGAGGCACTTTTATCGGGTATTATGCTTGACACCAGGAATTTTGTTCTTCATACCGGTGTCAGCACCTTTCAGGCCTCCGCTTTCCTGCGCAACAGGGGAGCAGATCCGATTACGGTCAAAAAGTTGTTTTCCGGTTCTATGCCGTCATATCGTCAAAGGGCAAACATTGTTGCAACCGCAGAACTTTACGGTGATTGTGCGATTGCAGAAAACAGGGTTACGGATGAAAATTCCAGAATTGCAACGGCGCAGGCCGCAGACGAATTGTTGGGTATAAGCGGAGTGCTGGGCTCTTTTGTGTTGTTTCTCAACGGTGAGGAGATTAATATTTCGGCAAGGTCACTGGGGAATATTAATGTTCAGTTAATAATGGAGTCTTTGGGTGGCGGCGGTCATAGGATTATGGCTGCGTGTCAGTTAAAAACAAATGATTTTGGCAAAGCCCGCACGATGTTGAAAGAGGCTATTGATAAGTATAAAAATAACAAATAGGCTTATTTGTGTCGAGTCTGTAGAGGACGGTTGAAGTTTGTAATAAGTTAAGAAAGGAATCACGAGCACATGAAGGTAATTTTAAATGTTGATGTAAAAGGACAGGGGAAAAAGGGTGAATTGATTAATGTTTCGGATGGATATGCCAGGAATTTTCTCTTCCCCAGAAAACTTGCAGTCGAGGCAAACGCAACCGCAATGAATGAGTTGAAAAACCGTAATGCCGCTATTGAGCATCATAAGGCGGAGGACATAAAAGCGGCTTCGGAATGTGCTGCAAAAATTAACGGCAAGGAAATAGTTGTTCATGCAAAAGCCGGTTCTAACGGTAAGTTGTTCGGTGCCGTAACGGCTAAGGAAATTGCGGCAGAAATTGCAAACAAATTCGGTGTAACTGTTGATAAGAGAAAGATAGATATTGCCGATATAAAAATGTATGGTGAATATACTGCTCAGGTTAAATTTCAATCTAAAATTACGGCTGAGGTTATTATAAAAGTTCAGGAATAAAGCAGGTGAAAAAATGACGGACTATTCTGCAAATTCAGGTTTTGACGGGAAGGGACTTCCGTTTTCAAATGAAGCAGAGCAATCGGTATTAGGGGCTGTTTTGATCGATCCGCCGAGTATTAATTTGGTGCTCGACAGACTCAAACCGGAATATTTCTATATACCTCAAAACAGGAAAATTTTCGAAGTACTGTTGCTTATGCAGGCAAAAAACAGTTTAATAGATTTCGTTACTGTTTTAGAAACCTTAAAACATGAAAACGCATATGAGGATGTTGGGGGAAAGGCATATTTGACCAAACTTGTTGAGTCGGTGCCGACTTCTGCCAATATCGTTACGTATGCTAATATTGTCAGAGAACGATTTTATTTGCGGTCTTTGATTGGTGTTTCAAAAGACATAATTGATGAGGCAAGCTCGGGGGCTGCCGAAGCAAGTGTGTTGCTTGATTCGGTTGAACAGCGTATATATGAAATCCGTCAGGGCAGAACACTTACGGGACTTAAACATATCGAGGATGTAATCCTCGGTGAAACCTATGATCGACTTGAGAAGATTAAAAATCCTGCAACAAGGATGGATTATATCGGGATACCCAC
>JAUMXX010000127.1 GCA_030535285.1 bacterium
ATCTATGTTGTATTTGAAAGGAGAGAAACTATGAACTATTCACATGAAATCGAAAAAATGTGTTCGGTTGCAAAAGGTCCTAACCACGGCCCTGCACCCATCCCCGAAGAGGGAAAGTGGGTAAAGGCGTATGAGATTAAAGATATTTCAGGTCTTTCTCACGGAATCGGTTGGTGCGCACCGCAACAGGGAACATGTAAACTTACACTCAACATTAAAAATGGTGTGGTTGAAGAGGCTCTCGTGGAAACTATCGGTTGTAGCGGAATGACCCATTCTGCCGCAATGGCTTCCGAGATCCTTCCCGGAAAAACTCTTTTAGAATGTCTTAACACCGATTTGGTCTGTGATGCAATTAACGTTGCTATGAGGGAAATCTTCCTTCAGTTCGTTTACGGTCGTACACAGTCTGCTTTCTCTGAGGACGGTCTGCCGATTGGCGCCGGTCTGGAGGACCTTGGTAAAGGTTTACGTTCACAGGTAGGAACTATGTATTCAACCCGTGTTAAAGGTGTTAGATACATGGAAATGGCTGAGGGTTATGTTACCAAAATGGCACTGGATTCTGATAATGAGGTTATCGGGTATCAGTTTGTCAGGGTTGGTAAAATGCTTGAAGATATCCGTCATGGTATGACTCCTGATGAGGCATATTCTAAAAATATCGGTACATACGGAAGATTCGATAATGCTGCTAAGTATATCGATCCGCGTGAAGAATAATCGGATAGGAGGTTAATATAATGGCTAATGATGTGAAGTTTGAAGGTAAAGACAGAAGAATGCCTAAAATTGAAAAATGCCTTGCTCAGTACGGTATTGACAGTTTGGAGTCGGCAAAAGAACTCTGTCTTTCAAATAATATAGATGTTGAAGCGATTGTTAAAGGTGTTCAGCCTATCGCTTTTGAAAATGCTGTTTGGGCGTATACTTTGGGTGTCGCCGTTGCAATAAAGAGTGGTGTTAAAACCGCATCTGACGCTGCTGCCGCAATCGGAATCGGACTGCAGGCGTTTTGTATACCCGGTTCTGTTGCTGAACAAAGAAACGTCGGACTCGGACACGGAAATCTCGGTGCAATGCTTTTAAAGGAAGAAACAAAGTGTTTTGCCTTCTTAGCAGGACATGAATCCTTTGCCGCCGCTGAAGGTGCTATCGGTATTGCACGTACAGCAAACAAGGTTCGTAAGGAACCCCTTCGAGTTATTCTTAACGGCCTTGGAAAAGACGCTGCTATGATTATTTCAAGAATTAACGGATTTACCTATGTTGAGACTGAGTACGATTTCTTCACAGGTGACCTTAAGATTGTCAAGGAAAAAGCATACTCGGACGGAGAGCGTGCCGCAGTCCGCTGCTATGGCGCTAACGATGTTCTTGAGGGCGTTGCTATTATGAAGCAGGAGGGCGTTGATGTTTCTATCACCGGTAACTCAACTAATCCTACAAGATTCCAACACCTAGTTGCCGGTACCTATAAAAAGTGGGCTATGGAAAACGACGTTAATTATTTCTCTGTTGCTTCGGGCGGTGGTACAGGTCGTACTCTGCATCCCGATAATGTTGCTGCAGGTCCTGCTTCCTATGGTCTCACTGATTCGATGGGTAGGATGCATGGTGATGCACAGTTCGCCGGCTCTTCATCTGTTCCGGCTCATGTTGAGATGATGGGACTTATGGGAATGGGCAACAACCCCATGGTTGGTGCAACAGTTGCTTGTGCGGTTGCGGTTGAAGAAGCTTTTAAATAAACTAAAACTGTATTTGTTTTTAAACTTCCGATGTAACAATCGGAAGTTTTTGTTTATTAAACAGTTGTTGTTAATTTGAATTAAAATAAATTACTGCAATAAAAATTGATATATTGGAATAATAGTGTTATAATAACCTCACGGTGTAACCAAAATCAAAGATTTTGACACCTGAGAGAACATTGAAACATAAACCTGTCGCACTAAGAGTGCGACAACGCTAACGCTTTACAAAGGCTAACGCCTTTTGGTTTATGTTAGAA
>JAUMXX010000128.1 GCA_030535285.1 bacterium
AACCTGTGCGTAATCTCGCACACGTTTTAAAAGTCTGTTTGCAATACGCGGTGTCCCGCGGGAACGACTGGCGATTTCCTCAGCACCACCGTCATCTATTTCCACGTCAAGGATTCCGGCAGAACGGCTTATGATAGTTTTCAGCTCTTCGTTTGTGTAAAGCTCCAGTCTTAAAAGAACACCGAAGCGATCACGAAGTGGTGCTGTCAATAGTCCTGCACGTGTGGTTGCACCTATTAAAGTAAACTTTGGCAAATCAAGTCTGATAGATTTTGCGGAAGGTCCTTTACCTATTATAATATCAAGGGCATAGTCTTCCATCGCAGGATATAAAACTTCCTCTACCGACTTTGAAAGTCGATGGATTTCATCAATAAACAGGACATCGCCCTCATTTAAATTTGTTAACAAAGCAGCAAGATCGCCCTGTTTTTCAATTGCCGGACCGGAAGTTATTCTTAAATTAACCCCCATCGTGTTTGCAATAATACCCGATAAGGTTGTTTTACCAAGTCCCGGAGGACCGTAAAGTAAACAATGATCTAACGGCTCGTTGCGCTGTAATGCTGCCTGAATATAAATAGAAAGATTTTCTTTAACCTTTTGTTGACCAATGTATTCATCCAGTGTTTTGGGACGAAGTGAAAAATCAGTTTCTTCATCCCGACCGGTATATTCCGGAGTGACAATTCTGTTTTCAAAATCCATTTCAGACAATTATAACACCTGCCCAGCTAAAATTTTAAGCGCTTGTTTGATCATATCCTCGACCTGTAATGACTGATCCACCCTTCCGACTGCAAGCGAGGCCTCACTTTTGGAGTACCCCAAAGATACCAAGGCAAATACAGCTTCACCGGCTTTACTGTGAGACGCAGTGTCCGAAAAATCCGATGTGGTTACCGCAACGGAATCACCAATGGTTTTCCCGACCTTGTCCTTTAATTCTAAGACTATCCTCTGAGCAAGTTTTGCGCCGACGCCGGTTGCACGAGTTAACGCTTTCGAATCACCCGTTGCAATATATAGCCGAACTTTATCAGGTGTAAAATCCGATAAAATAGCAAGGCCTATTTTAGGACCAACGCCGTTAACCGAGGTTATCAATTTGAAACACTCAAGTTCCTCTTGGTCAGAAAACCCAAAGAGTTCAACCGCATCTTCCTTAACGTTCATATATGTATAGATAAAAACCTCGTTGCCTTTTTGAGGCAGTG
This sequence comes from bacterium, assembly GCA_030535285.1. Classification (GTDB taxonomy): domain Bacteria; phylum Bacillota; class Clostridia; order Oscillospirales; family Acutalibacteraceae; genus JAUMXX01. The sequence continues at coordinate 1,218 of JAUMXX010000128.1, forward strand.
ATGACAAGGTATTTAGAGTGGTTAGACATTTATATCCGACGCCGCCACATTCAATCACAAGACTGCCAGTATCAACGAACAATAATGTTCCTCTAAGTGAATAGATCATACCACTAGCCTCCAATAAAATAAAATTAAAGTAAATTAATTTTGCCAAGCGCAGAACCTGAGTGGTGCGAATGACATACAGCCAACGCAAGTGCATCAGCAGTATCATCCGGCTTCGGCACCTTATCCAAGTTAAGTAAAATCCTTGTCATTTCCATAATCTGTTTCTTCTCGGCACGTCCGTAACCCGTAACAGATTGTTTCACCTGCAAAGGAGTATATTCAAAGACCGGGACATTGTTCTTTTTCGCGGCAAGTAATATAACTCCTCTCGCCTGGGCAACATCAATAGCAGTTTTAGTATTTGTGTTAAAAAACAACTTTTCAATCGACATCGCATCAGGTTTGTATGTATTGATTATCTCATTTATTCCGTCATAGATCTTCTCAAGCCGAACTGAAAATTTTTCGGTTGCAGCAGTTGTGACTGCACCGAAGGAAACAGGTGAAAACCGATTACACCGATAATCAACAACACCGTACCCTATGATTGCATATCCGGGATCAATCCCCAAAACCCGCATAACCGACTTCCTTTTTCTGCAAAATAGCATATAATATTATTTTGATATTATATCATATTAAGCCCGATCTATCAACAATTTTAGCAAAAATTATTATTAATTATATTAATATTAGTAGTTGTACCTGCCCCTTCAATATTTTCTTT
>JAUMXX010000129.1 GCA_030535285.1 bacterium
GGAGCTAAATTCTGTACGAACTGCGGACAGACAGTTACAACTCACAAAACCGAAAACTCTGAGCGCAAGACGGTTTATGATGGTGAAATACATAAATGCCCTAACTGCGGAGAAATCATTGATGCTTTTGTAACCAACTGTCCCGCTTGTGACTATGAAATAAGAGGCTCTAAAACGACGGTATCGTTACAACAATTTTATTGGGATTTGCATAGAGCTAAAAATTCAGAAGAAAAGGCTTCTATGATAAGGAACTATCCCATTCCCAATTCTAAGGAAGATATTGTTGAGTTTATGATTTTGGCTTCTTCTAACATAAGCGGCGAAGCGGACAAAAACATATTTGAAGCGTGGGTTGCAAAATTCGAACAAGCTTATCAGAAAGCACAGATTACTTTACAAAACGATCCTGCATTTGCTCAAATTGAAGATATATATGAGAAAACTGAAAAAGCGATCAACAAGGAAAAATTATCTCATACAACTGCTTCTGTGGGAAATATGATAACAACTTACTTTAAGTTTATGCCCAATCCCGTTTTTGCGGTTGTCTTGATTTTGCTTCTTATATTTAATTTGGTTCGCTTGTTCAGCGGAGATTTTGCAGGTTTAGACATAATCTTTGATGCAATAATTTTGGCTGCTACATACGGCATTACAAATAAGAAAAATAAAAAGTAATTGAAAGTGAGGAGTTTATATGTCGTTATTCGGGAAACCAAAGGCCGGCGGCTTTATGGATGAGATACGATGTGATGAACCGTCTTATCTAATATGGAAATGGCACCCATCCGGCTCACAACAAGGTAACAATAACCGTGAAAATGCTATCCGTTGGGGTTCATCTCTGCGTGTAAAGGATGGAGAGGTTGCGGTATTTGTTTACAAACAAAAAGATGGAACTATGCAGGATTTTATAGTTGGTCCTTTCGATCAGACTATAAAAACTGCCAATCTTCCTATCTTAGCAAATATCGTTGGTCTTGCCTATGAAGGCGGAACGCCCTTTCAAGCAGAGGTTTATTTCATCAACCTTGCTCAAATCATTCAAGTGAAATTCGGTGTGCCGTTCTTTGATGTTTATGATCCGAGATTCGAGGATTTTGGTGTACCCGTTTCTGTTAGAGGAACAATCAGCTTTAAGATTAGCGATTACCGTGAATTTATTAAATTACATAGACTTAGTAATTTTAATCTTTCAGATTTTCAGTTGCAAATCAGAGATGCAGTTTGTCGGTATGTAAAAGATGTTGTGGCAAATGCGCCCGCTACAAATGATATTCCGTTAGTGCAAATCGAAACGAAAACCTCGCAAATTAATGATGTCATAGAGTACGACGTCGGTGAGCGTTTTAAGGAAACCTTTGGTGTAACAGTTTCGGGGGTGGATTTATCTGCAATAGAGCTTGACAAATCAAGCGAAGGTTATCGTCAGCTTATGGGTGTAACAAAAGAAATTGCGGGTGCTACTGTTAAAGCAGAAGCCGAAGCGAAGATTAGAGATATTGCCGCAAAACAACGTATTGAAGCCGAGCATTACGAGGAGACGCTCCGTATTCAGCGTGAGGAAGGTCAGTACGCACAGCATAAGGCTACGCAGTCTACGAATATCGGTGCCTTCCAAGTGGAAAAGCAAGCAGAGGTTGGTGTGGCTGGTGCAAATGCACTCGGACAAATGGGAGCTAATGGTGCAGGAGATGTTAGCATCGGCAGTAATGGCGATGGTTTTAATATGGCAGCTATGATGGCAAGTATGGCTGTCGGCGGTGCCGTTGGTCAAAACATTGCGGGTGCAATGAATAATATGATGGGTGGAATAAACCAACAAATGGGTACTACACCTCCACCCGTTCCGACTGTAGTATATCATATTGCGATAAACGGTCAAGCAACCGGTCCTTACAATTTGAATACTATCGCTCAAATGGTAAATGCAGGTCAGGTCAATGGTGACACGTTGGTTTGGAAAAATG
>JAUMXX010000130.1 GCA_030535285.1 bacterium
GGAGCTAAATTCTGTACGAACTGCGGACAGACAGTTACAACTCACAAAACCGAAAGCTCTGAACGTAAGACGGTTTATGATGGCGAAATACATAAATGTCCTAACTGCGGAGAAATCATAGATGCTTTTGTGACCAACTGTCCTGCTTGTGACTATGAAATAAGAGGTACTAAAGCGACCGTATCGTTACAACAATTTTATTGGGATTTGCATAGAGCCAAAAATTCAGAAGAAAAGGCTTCAATGATAAGAAACTATCCCATTCCCAATTCTAAGGAAGATATTGTTGAATTTATGATTTTGGCTTCTTCTAACATAAGTGGTGAAGCAGACAAAAACATATTTGAAGCGTGGGTTGCAAAATTTGAGCAGGCATATCAAAAAGCACAGATTACGTTACAAAGCGATCCTGCATTTGCTCAAATTGAAGATATTTATGAGAAAACTGAAAAAGCAATCAATAAAGAAAAAATATCTCATACTACCGCTTCTGTCGGAAATATGATAACAACTTACTTTAAGTTTATGCCTAATCCCGTTTTCGCAGTTGTATTGGTGTTGCTTCTTATATTTAACTTGGTTCGTTTGTTCAGCGGACAATTTGCAGGCTTAGATATAATCTTCGATGCAATAATTTTGGCTGCCACATATGGCATTACAAACAAAAAGAATAAAAAGTAATTGAAAGCGAGGAGTTTATATGTCGTTATTCGGTAAACCAAAGGCCGGCGGCTTTATGGATGAGATACGATGTGATGAACCATCTTATCTGATATGGAAATGGCACCCGTCCGGCTCACAGCAAGGTAACAATAACCGTGAAAATGCCATCCGTTGGGGATCGTCCTTACGTGTAAAAGATGGCGAGGTTGCGGTATTTGTCTACAAACAAAAAGATGGAACTATGCAGGATTTTATAGTTGGGCCTTTCGATCAGACTATAAAAACTGCAAATTTACCTATCTTAGCTAATATCGTTGGTCTTGCTTATGAAGGCGGGACACCCTTTCAGGCAGAGGTTTATTTCATCAACCTTGCGCAAATTATTCAAGTGAAATTCGGTGTACCGTTTTTTGATGTTTATGATCCGAGATTTGAGGATTTTGGTGTACCTGTTTCTGTTAGAGGAACAATCAGCTTTAAAATTAGTGATTACCGTGAATTTATAAAATTACATAGACTTAGCGATTTTAATCTTTCTGATTTTCAGTTGCAAGTTAGAGATGCAGTTTGTCGCTATGTAAAAGATGTTGTGGCAAATGCACCCGCTACAAATGATATTCCGTTAGTACAGATTGAAACGAAAACCTCTCAAATAAACGATGTCGTAGAATATGACATTGGTGAGCGTTTTAAGGAAACCTTTGGGGTAACAGTTTCGGGTGTGGATTTGTCTGCAATAGAACTTGACAAATCAAGCGAAGGTTATCGTCAGCTTATGGGTGTAACTAAAGAAATTGCAGGTGCGACTGTCAAAGCAGAGGCTGAAGCGAAGATTAGAGATATTGCCGCAAAACAGCGTATAGAAGCTGAACACTACGAAGAAACGCTCCGTATTCAGCGTGAGGAAGGACAGTACGCACAACATAAGGCCACACAATCTACTAATATAGGTGCGTTCCAAGTAGAAAAGCAAGCCGAAGTTGGTGTCGCAGGTGCAAATGCACTCGGACAAATGGGTGCTAACGGTGCGGGAGATGTTAGTATTAGCGGTAACGGCGATGGTTTTAATATGGCGGCTATGATGGCGAGTATGGCTGTCGGCGGTGCTGTCGGTCAAAACATTGCAGGCGCAATGAACAATATGATGGGTGGAATAAACCAACCGACAGGTACTACACCGCCACCTATTCCAACCGTTGCATATTATATCGCAGTAAACGGACAAGCAAGCGGTCCATTCAATTTAAGTGTTATAGCTCAAATGGTAAATGCAGGTCAGGTCAATGGTGACACGTTGGTTTGGAAAAATG
>JAUMXX010000051.1 GCA_030535285.1 bacterium
CACTGATTTTGCTAAACAGTACGGGGATAAGTTTGAAATGACACGGGATCCCATGGTGGCGGCTAAATCTGCAGATGTGGTTATTACTGATGTTTGGGCGTCTATGGGGCAAGAGGAAGAAAAAGCTATCAGGGAAGCCGTGTTTAAATCTTTTAAGATTGATGACCAATTAATGAGTGTTGCAAAACAAGATGCAATGGTACTGCATTGTTTGCCGGCACATCGTGAAGAAGAAATTTCGGCAGACGTGTTTGAGGCGCACGCAAAAGAAATATTTGAAGAGGCAGAAAATCGTTTACATGCACAAAAAGCTGTAATGGTTAAATTAATGTCGTAAAAAATGTTTAATGTATCATAAAAATCTTGACATGTTAGATACTTGTGGTATAATACAAATTGTTACATATGGTAAATTTTGTTGTAAATTTCATCGTATATTATTTGACGAAAGATGTGATTATATGAAAATTACAAATGGTTTAGTTCAGTGTTTGAATATAGTTGTGCTTTTATTGATTGTGTTGCAAACAGTATTGACATTTATTCCGTATTACAGTCACATTGATTCAAAAGGTCAGGAAGAAAAAGCATCTATTCAAGGGTATGTTTGGTTTGATTATGATGATACAAATATTGATGACGATGAGATAGATGAGTATTTTGAACAGGAAATCGGGTATGACTATAATGTTAATGATGAGGTTACTTTCCCGGCTGTGTCATTGCTCATTACTGCATTAACAATCGGTTTTGCTTTATTTATGTATGATACAATGGTGCCGAAGGTATTTGAGGTAATCTGGGGTTGTGTCGGTCTTGTTGGATTCTTTGTTACAAAGACCTTGAAACTTGGCAATCTGTATTATCTACATATTGCTATTTTAGCGATTGCTACAATAATTGCCATAGCAAATTTTGTTTTCCAGATAAAACTGTTATCAGAGAAAAAGAAAAACAAGCAAAAGGCAAGCGATTATTCTTATTAAAAACGAAATAAGAGCAGGTACGTTGATTTAGATGTACCTGCTTTTAATTATTTGTTTTATAAATTAAAAGCGTAATATTTTTTGGCATGCAAGTCAAAGCTGAGTTGTAATAACAGTTTTTTTGTATTTTAATATTCACTTTTTACTAAAATTGTGTTAAAATGATTCTGTAATTTAATAAATCGGGTGTTACCAATAAAATATTTCGACACAAACCCGCCGCACCCTTGGTGCGACAACGCGTATGCGTTATAAAGGCGTTGCCTTTAGGTTTGTGTAAGGGTAACCCAAGGCGCGCAAAAGTTATGTATGTGTTTTAGCGGTGAGAGAATGTTTTCCCGATTTTCATGTTTGCTTTTGCCGGTGATGTTTTAGTAATAATAAGGAGTATGGTTGTGAAAGCTTTATTATCTGTTTTTTTAAGATATCGTTTTCTTCTTGCGGACTTAACAGCCCGTGATTTTAAGGTTAAATACAGGCGTTCTGTGTTGGGAATATTATGGAGTGTGCTGAATCCGTTATTTATGATGATAGTTTTGTCTATAGTTTTCACACAGCTGATGCGTTTCGACCAGTCGCAATTGGGCGTGAGTTTTTTAATCTACTATCTTAGCGGATTTTTGATTTTCAACTTTTTTTCTGAGGCTACCAACACTTCGTTGATGTCAATATTGAGTAATGCGCCACTTATAAAAAAGGTTTATATTCCGAAGTATATATTCCCATTGGAAAAAACCCTGTTTGCATGCATTAATATGTTGTTCTCGCTAATTGCATTGTTGATCGTATATGTATGGAATTACTTTACAACCGGACAGATACTTCCGCTTAATAATTGGACGACGATATTCCTGCTCCCGATACCGATTATTTATATGTTTGTATTTTCGTTAGGTGTAAGTTTGTTGCTGAGTGCAGTTTGCGTATTCTTTCGTGATATTATGCATCTGTATGGTGTTTTGTTGACTGCGTTGATGTATTTAACACCGATTATATATCCGGTGGAGTTAATAACCAACCCCAAAATATTAATGTTGTTAAGATGTAATCCAATATATTACTATGTAAAATATTTTAGAGATGTTGTTGTTTTTGGGAATTTTCCGAGTTTACGGTTAAACTTGATTTGCATCGTGTGTGGTGTAGTTTCATTGTTGATCGGGGTGCTTTTTTTAAGAAAAACCCAAAACAAATTTGTGCTATATATCTAATACTTTTGTTTGGTTATTAAATCGGTTGCGGTCTGAGAATCCGCTAAAGAATAACGGGAATGTTTTGGTTTGTTAATTCCGTCATACCTGTTATTAGGTTACAATGACTATCTGAACAGTGGTTTTTTATGTGATTGTTGTTTGGGAAAGGGTATAGGGATTTTTATGGAGAATATTGCAGTACAGGTAAAAAATGTTGAAATGCATTTCAACATGAGCAAATATAAAATTGACAGCATAAAAGAGTATGTTATAAAATTTTTCAAACGGGAGCTTAACTATGAAGATTTTATAGCATTAAATAATGTTTCGTTTAATATTGAAAAGGGCGATGTTTTCGGAATTGTCGGATTAAACGGTTCGGGCAAGAGCACGTTGCTTAAGATAATATCGGGAATCTTAAAACCCACAAAAGGCAGTGCGGTATGTTATGGTTCTATTGCACCGTTGATTGAGCTTGGTGCAGGATTTGATATGGATTTAACCGCCCGTGAAAACATTTATCTGAATGGTTCGGTTTTAGGATTCTCAAGAAAAATGATGAATGAAAAGTTCAATGAAATTGTTGAATTTTCTGAGATGCAGGAATTTTTGGATGTTCCCATGAAGAACTATTCTTCGGGAATGGTAGCGAGAGTTGCTTTTGCAATTGCAACAATAACTCAACCTGAAATACTTATTGTTGATGAGATTTTGTCTGTTGGTGATTTCAGATTTCAGGAGAAGTGCGAGGAGAAAATCGCAAGGTTGATGAGCGGAGGCACTACAGTTATAATCGTATCCCATTCTTTAGATCAAATTGAGCGTCTTTGTAATAAAGTAATGTGGCTGGAAAAAGGAAAGATTAAGATGATAGGCAGTACCGAAGAGGTTTGCAATATCTATAAACAGTCATAAAACATGGCAAATTAAAAAGGGTAAACTAAAACCGCAGTTCACTTTCTGCGGTTTTAAAAAAGTGACAATGCTTCACCAATGTTTATTACTTCTTTATGGACATAACAAAACCGCCACCTTAGATATAAGTCTAAGATGGCGGTTTTCTGTTTTGATCAGAGTATGACCTTGACGGCGAAGCCGCCGCCATAAAAGTAGGTGTTCATCTGAGTGCTTTTGGTGGAGCATAATGCCCCAAATTCGAACCGCTTGGGTTCGGATAAGATTTCAATGGTGGAGGCGAGGGGAGTCGAACCCCTGTCCAAAAATTTGTCCATACAACTTTCTTCGAGTGTAGATAATTGTTCAAATTCCGTTGTTATACGACAATTATCAAACGTATAAGTCCGTAAGGCTCAAAAATCATGGAAAGGGATGAGCCGAGCCCTAACTCACGTTCACCGCTGATCGACGCCTTTGCAAAGCCGCGGTACTCTTTGGTCAGACGGCAGCCTAATTAGGCTGCGTAAGCAACAGTTTTATTGTTGTTTAATTTATAAGTTGTGGTTTTTAAAGCGTGCCCACGACCGCTACTCGCTTATCGTACTTCAAAATCCCTGTCGAAACCTTTACGCCCCCATTTAAAAAAAGGCTAATGACCGGCAATAAAAACCTAATGTCAACCGCCTTTAATCCGTTCTTTCATTGCACGGTCAATTTCCCGTGCACTGTCACGCCTTGCCATATCCTCACGTTTATCGTGAAGTTTTTTACCGCGACACAAGCCAAGCTGAATCTTTATAAGGGAGCCCTTGAAATAAACTGATAACGGGATTAACGTTAACCCTTGTTGTTTTACAGTGCCGAAAAGACGAAGAATTTCACGCTTATGAAGCAAAAGTTTCCTCGGCCGGTTAGGGTCACGGTTAAAAACATTACCCTTCTCATAAGGACTAATATGCATACCTTTTACAAAAATCTCACCTTTTACGATGTCGCACCAGGCATCCTTAAGATTGACATTACCTTGTCGCATAGACTTAACTTCAGTGCCGACTAGTTCGATACCTGCTTCAAAACTTTCTTCAATGAAATAGTCGTGAAAAGCCTTGCGGTTGGTTGTTACCGTCTTTAAATTGCCATCCAATTTTATCACCCCTTTGGAAGCAATTTTAGTATAACACACGCAATTTTTATGTCAAGTGGAATTAATCGACAAAGAAATTAAAAAGCGAACGCCGAAGCTTTTAAAGCTTCGGCGTTCATCTAGTCGCAAAGCACCAAGGAGAACTACTCTATCGCGTGAAAATTAGCCACACCTATTGCAGTTGCAATCGTTATCGTTTCCACAGCAACAGAACACGATAATCAAAAGAATGATTATCCAGCAACAATTGTTAGAACCGAACCCGTTATTACACATTATTACTCCTCCTTTCTAACCCTCATCAACATTCTATGTTGTAAAGTAATATTGGTGAATATTTTTTTACATCACGTGGATTATAGTATTAAAGGGAGTGGAATAATGAGGAAGAATAATGATGAATTCCCCGTTAATATAGCTGAACAAAAAATGCAGATAGAAGTAGAAACTTTGTTTGATGAAGCGGGGATTATAAGGAAAGAAGACAAAATAAAAAAGTAATAAAACGGAAGAAAAATTGAGAAATTATGAGAAAACCGAAGAAACTATGACCTTTTACCTTGATACAAACACAAATTAGACCTTTTCTGACCTTGACTTTCTCTGACTTTCATTTATACTTAAAAATGTACTATGAAAAAAGACGGAGTATCAAAGTCGCAAGCAAAAGAAACACGATTTTTATCATTCAAGCGGTATCTGTTAACTCTGATTTTATTTATTATGTATTGCTCGATAGCATAAATAAGGGGGAGGTTATAAATATGAGGATGAGTGATATCATAACACAGAAAATAATTGAAATGATAGATGCTTCAAGTGAGAATTCGGCAAATATACAAAGGAATGAACTTGCAGCACTGATAGGTTGTGTGCCGAGTCAGATAAATTATGTTTTGTCATCGAGGTTTACTCCTGAGCAGGGGTTCATAATTGAAAGCCGACGCGGTGGTGGAGGATACATCAGGGTAACGAGGATTAAAATGAATCGTTCATCAGCTTTAATGCACATTATAAACTCGGTGGGTGACAGAATTGATGAGGTTACGGTTAGAATACTTATTGAAAACTGCCTTCATTCGAAATTAATTAACGCTGATACCGCAAAGGTTATGCTGGCGGCGGTTTCGGGTGCGGTAATGCGACAAGTTCCGGTAACTCAACGTGATATAATCAGGGCAGCTATTATAAAACAGATGTTTATTGTTTTGCTGTAGGAGGAATAAAAATGTTATGTGATCAATGTAAAATGAATATAGCAACAACGCATATCAGAAGTTCGGTCAACGGTGTGGTTGTAGAAAAGAATTTGTGTAGTAGTTGTGCGGCCCAAAGCGGATATTCACAGTTTTCTCAAAACGGGCTTGTTAATATGCTTGCAGGTCTGTTTGGAGATAGTTATTCAATAGATTCTTCAAAACCGAATATGAGATGTCAGTGCTGCAAAGCGGCATTTTCTGATATCGCACAAACGGGTAAGATGGGATGCAGTAATTGTTATACAATTTTCAGTGAGCAGTTGTTTCCTTCGTTGCAGAGACTTCACGGGAAGACAAAACACATTGGAAAAATCCCGGCTAATGCTCCGTCGGAGATTAGAATCAAATCAAAACTTGAACAATTAAAAAGTGATTTAAAAAGGGCAGTTTCAGAAGAAAAATTTGAACAGGCAGCCAAACTGCGTGATGAAATTAAGCAACTGGAAACCGACGATAATATTTGATATTAATTTAAAAATTCAAACATACTGTTTTTAGTGCCTATTGTGAGGTTTTAAAACAGGGCATAGTTTTGTTAATGCTATGCCGGAAGTATACAGAAAGGAACGGTGGTCATAATTATGGGTAAGTGGTATTGTGACAGCGGTGATTCTATTACTGTAAGCACGAGAATAAGACTTGCAAGGAACCTTGAAGGTATTCCTTTTCCGTCAAGAATGAGTGTTGTGCAGTTACAAGAAATAAATGAAAAAGTTGTTGATGCTTTGATGTCTGCCTCTGATGAGTTTAGTAAGAGGTTGAATGTTATTAAAATGGACGAGATTGATGACATTACGGCACGTGCTATGGTTGAACGCCATATCATCAGTCCGGATTTTGCCTCAAATCGCAACGGAAGAATACTTGTAGTGAGCGAGGATGAAACGATCAGCGTTATGATCTGCGAGGAGGATCACCTTAGAATCCAAGTAATCAGGCCATCCCTTGCACTGCAAGAGGCGTATGATATTGCTGATAAAATTGATAATTTACTTTCAGAAAAGTTACCGATAGCATTTAATGAAAAACTTGGGTATTTAACCGAATGTCCCACAAATTTGGGAACCGGATTGCGAGCAAGTGTTATGCTGCATCTGCCGGCACTTGAGAGTTTGGGAGAAATTTCAATTCTGGCAGAAAACGCCTCGAAAATTGGATTAACAATACGTGGACTTTACGGCGAGGGAAGTGGGTCACAGGCAGCATTATACCAGGTTTCAAATCAGGTAACATTGGGTATTTCTGAAAAGGCGGCACTTGAAAACCTTTTGTCAATAACACAGCAAATTATAAGCAGAGAGGAACAGGCAATAAAGCGTTTTGATGATGTGACAATACAGGACAGTGTTTTTCGTTCTTTGGGTGTTTTGCAAAATGCCAGAATTTTAACCAGTGCAGAGATGATGAAACATATTTCGAAAATTATGCTAGGGCAAAGATTAAAATATATTAAACTAACCGATAAAAATCTGCCTATAAAACTTTTGATCGAAACACAGCCGGGAATGTTGGCGCTTCAGGGTGAAGTTGATGCAGATAAGCGTGACCAAAAACGCGCTGAAATTATCAGAAGCGGTCTGAAATAACACTGAAAACTATGGCACAGTGTTTTGAATCGGAAGGTAATATCGCGTTTTATTTTGAATAAAGGAGATGGTGATTTTTATGAAATATAATTTCGGTGGATTTACACAAAAAGCAAACGATGCTTTGAATATGGCAATTGTATCTGCTGAAAAACTTGGGCACACCTATGTAGGAAGTGAGCATTTACTTCTTGGTTTAACCTTGGTGAAGGATTGTATGGCAGCGCAAATTTTAGAGTCAAACGGTGTTAATTCCGACAACTTGGAAGGTATAATTAAAAAAACAGTAGGTTATGGTTCTGAAATTCAGTTGACACCCGAAAAGTTTACTCCTCGTGCAAAAAGAATAATCGAAATTTCGGTTGCGGGAACGCGGGAAATGGGCAACTCTTTTACGGGGACAGAGCATATTTTGATAGGTATTCTAAGTGAGGGTGACAACTACGCGATTAGATTTATAAACGAACTTGGCGGAGATATTGATGTAATAACCGAAAAGGCAATGCAAATAGCCGGAGTTGATATTTCAGGCAAGTACGCAAATCATAATGCCGACAAAAAGTTTTCGAATAAAGGCAAGGGAAACAACTCAACGCCTACACTTAATCAGTTTGGCCGTGATCTGACCGAGGAAGCGCGTAAGGGTAAAATTGATCCTGTAATCGGAAGGAACACAGAAATTGAACGAGTGGTACAAATACTGTGTCGCCGCAACAAGAATAATCCCTGTCTTATTGGTGAACCCGGTGTGGGTAAAACCGCAATTGTTGAAGGGCTGGCATTGAAAATTGCAGAGGGAAGCGCACCCGAGTTTTTGCGTGATAAGAGACTTGTTTTGCTTGATCTTACCGGAATGGTGGCAGGGACCAAATACAGAGGAGATTTTGAAGAAAGAATAAAATCTGTTATTGACGAGGTGCGCACCGCAGACAACCTTATTTTATTTATTGATGAGATTCATACTATTGTCGGAGCTGGTTCAGCTGAGGGTTCAACAGATGCGGCAAATATATTAAAACCTTCGTTAGCGAGGGGCGATTTCCAGGTTGTCGGAGCAACGACTTTGGACGAATATCGCAAGAATATTGAGAAGGATGCGGCGCTTGAGCGACGTTTTCAACCCGTTGTTGTCGGTGAACCGAGTGAAACTGATGCGATTGAAATATTAAAGGGTTTGCGTGACAGATATGAGGCGCATCATAAGGTGACAATTACCGACGAGGCAATTGAGGCGGCTGTCACCCTTTCTGCGAGGTATATTTCGGATAGATATTTACCTGATAAAGCTATTGATCTTATTGATGAGGCGGGTTCGTT
>JAUMXX010000131.1 GCA_030535285.1 bacterium
TTAATCTCTTTTAAAAATAGTTTTTGAAATTCATTTATTTGGATATAAAACAGTACTTCTTGCATCAAGTTCTTTGCTTCATCGAAAAAACCGCAGTTTACTAAGCCGTGATAAATCAAAGGTACAATTTTGTGTTTCCTTGCAAATGACAAAATCTCTGAAAAATCAAGTTGCCCCAAAAAGTCATACTTTTCACCGGTAATTGCAGACTTAATAAGCTGAATGATTTTTCCGTTATTAGTCGACATTTAACCCAACCCCCATTGTTTTCCCTGCGCGACAAAAAACAACAGTATAAACCGAAATCACAGTATATAACTAACAAATAAGTAATTTTACTGCCGATATATATCATAATTTGTCGATTAATTGTACCATAAAATCAAGCAAATAGCAATGCAAAACCGTAATTTTCATTTTGCAAGGTTTATATAATTCAATTTTTCTTGTCAACCAACTTGCTGCTGTTTTTACGGCATTGGATTGTTACAGTATATATCCCGTACACCTTGATAAAAAACTACACTGTAAACTGTATAGCGTTTTGTCAAATTATCCTAATGCTACCATGCTGAAGACAAGTGCGAACAATGCAACGGTTTCACAAAGACCGACAACGGTAATGTACTGTGAAAAGCCTTTGCCTGTTTCAGCCAATGCATCTGCACCTGCGGCACCTGCTTTGCCTTGGAAAACAGCCGAAAACGCCATAGCAACACCGGATGCGATTCCAAGACCCAGCAAAAAGGCGGGATCGGCAGACGATGCCTTCATCTGTTGCATCAAAAGAAAGCCGTAAATGGTCTGTGTAAGCGGAGCACCGGCAAAAACGGTAAGAATAAAGGGCGCTGCTTTGTTGCTCATGTAGCACTTTTTCCAGGCACCGATGGAAGCCTGCCCTGCAATACCGATACCAATAGCCGAACCGATTGCGGCAATACCCATGGTCAGTGCTGTTGCTAATAATCCTAAATTCATAATGATTCTCCTTTTAATCAATTTATTCTTTAAATGGTTTGAATTTATGCCCACTCCACGACATATCTAAATGCGAGGAGAACTCTAATGTGTTAAGCCTGATTCCGTGAACAATAACAGACAGAACATTTAAAATCATATTCAATCCGTGTCCAAATACAAGAAGGATAATGGCAAGTATCATAAACATAAAGTTGCCAAGCAATGGTCCTGCCAGTTCGTTTACGGTAGCGGAAATTGCGGCACCGGCAAGGCCAACAGCCCAAAGCCGTATATACGAAACGATATCAGAGAACACATTTACCACACCAAGCAAAACTGATACTATATTGACAAGGCTTGTAAGAATGGATTTTATGATGCTTCCTTCATAGTTTGAAAATACGAAACTAAGCACAAAACCAAATCCTATTAATGCGATAGCAACCGTTCCTACGGGAATACCGCCTATTACGAGCCCAAAACTAAACACCTCGGCATTTACAACAAGGCTGAGTACCAAATAATAGATGCCTAAAAGCTGTAATATCGCACCGATATCACCGAGCATTTTAATTGACTCTTTGTTTCTCATAACACCTTTTATGTGGGCTACTGTCAACTGTATCAGTGCCAGCGAGAAGCAGAATATCTGCAGATTTTGAGACGTAGTCAGTCCTGCTGCTCCGTTGGTCCAAAAAGGATACCATATCTTATCTGCATAAACATTTGAAATTACAGGTATTGATAAGCTTTTCAGCCACTCGGGTATCTGCTTAACAGATAGCCCGAACCAAGTACATGTAAAGGTACCCCAAAGAACTATTGAAAGACCGAAAAGTCCTACAAGCAAAATGGTCGGAGAGATCTGCTTTTTGGTAATGAGCGATTTTATAATCGGTATCGCCGCAACAGTGCAAAGCAGCAGACCGTATCCGCCGTCACCAAAGATAATTCCGAAGAATATGAGTATAAACGCCAAAAACCAACCCGAAATGTCATACT
>JAUMXX010000132.1 GCA_030535285.1 bacterium
AGAGATGTTTTCAATTCTCAAAAACAAGCGTCACTTTAAGAATTTCATTACAACCAAACCCGATAAAGAACTTGAGTTCATCTGCCACTCGATTGTTAATAACTTCGTCGTTAAGAAAATACACTATTCAAGCAATCCGGCGGTTGTAATGACAGCCTATCTTCTGACAAAACAAACAGAACTTGAAAACATTTTCAGAATAATTGAGGGCGTGCGGTATAATATTCCCCAAAAAACCATACTGAAGAATTTAATTATTAAGGAAAATTAGTCGAATTGCTTTTAATAAGACTTATAATTCCGACGCCTTAGGAGTGTGATTTATTTGGCAATTGAAAAAATGGAACTTGTTAATATTTCAGGTCCATATGAGACTCTTGACAATGCAATACTAAACTGCATTGAATCAGGATGTTTTCAGCCTGTTTATGCTTCGGATGTTTTAGGAAATATTGATGGTCTTTCAAATATTAAGGAAGAAAACCCCTACCAACTAAAACTCAACAAAATTACCGAAGTCCTTGAATATTACAACATTGAACCTAAAATTATTGACAGTAACAAATCTTTCAACGATTCAGAACTTGATGTTTCGGTTGAACAACTTTATGACTATATTCACACCGTAAACAACAAAAAGAATGCGCTTATCAAAGACATTGAAGAGGCACAACGCTCTATTACCCACCTTGAACATTTCACAAAAATGAAACTTGATCTAAGCGAGATTTTTAACTGCAGCTTTATTAAGGTAAGATTCGGGCGTCTTTCGTTTGAGGGGTTTGAAAAACTAAAACACTACAACAAAGAAGTTGATGTTATTTTCTATCCCTGCTCATATGACGATGATCATTATTGGGGGTTATATATTGCGCCTGCAAATAAAATCCGGGATGTTGATAGAATTTTTGCTTCTTTGTTCTTTGAAAGACTCTTCTTGAAAGAGGATTCCGGAACACCTTCACAGGCTCTGGAAAAACTACGTGTACAGTTAGCGTCCTATAAAAACAAGTTGGACCAACTACAACAGCAGACCGAAAATTCTTTAAAAGAAAATATGAAAGAATATCTTCAATTATACACACAGATCAAGTATAAATTTGAAGCATTTAACTGTAGACAGTATGCGTCAAAGTTTAATAATGATTTTATTTTAATGGGCTGGGTTCCAAAAAAATCAAAATCTTATTTCCTTTCATTGTTTAAAAAATCTTCCGAATTTGATATAAGTTTTGATAACTACAAGGAAGTAAACGGCGTTACACCCCCAACTAAAACAAAAAATAATTTCTTAACAAAACCATTTACCTTTTTTGTTGATATATACGGTACTCCAAGATATAACGAAATTGACCCAACATTTTTTGTTTCGGTTATATATACGATTATCTACGGAATTATGTTTGCCGATTTAGGACAAGGTGTTATCCTCAGTTTAGCCGGAATTTTCATGTATTTTAAAATGAAAATGCAGCTCGGCAAAATCTTGATACCCTGCGGTATATCGGGTGCAATTTTCGGTACAATTTTCGGGAGCGTTTTTGGAAACGAAGAGTTGCTTAATCCAATGTTTAAAGCGCTTGGTTTCGAGGAAAAGCCGATTGAAATTATGTCGTCTGCAATTTTGCTTATAATTGCCTCGGTCGGTATCGGTATTGCGCTAATTATTTGCGCTATGTTCTTAAATGTTTTTTCGAGTATCAAAAAACGTGACTTCGGAAACGCGCTTTTCAGCCATAACGGTCTATGCGGTATCGCCCTTTACACCTCCCTGCTTTTGCTGATCGGTTCGATTGCTATCAAAATTCCGTTCAACACATCGAATATCGTGTATTTTGGAATTTGTCTTCCGATTGTCCTTATTTTCTTCAAATCACCACTATCACGGCTTGTTAACGGCAAAAAGGTTCACATTGAATCCATCGGTGATTTTATTATTGAGAACTTCTTTGAATTA
>JAUMXX010000052.1 GCA_030535285.1 bacterium
CAACTGCTAAAACTGTGAGAAGAAGGCACAAAAGAATGTCAGATGACTTAGCTAAATCTACAGTTGCAGAAGCTTCGGTCGAAATTTTTGCACCAAAAGCAAGTTGTGAACCGGTAACAGAAATTGATCCTGAAGTTCCGGAGATAATTGTTGCAAACTGGGTAAAGAATGCAGCAAGAACACCGATACCAACAACAAGGGTAATAACTTTAAGGATTTTGCTGAACACTTTCATTTGTTATTCCTCCTTATTTAGTTTCCTTGTGAAGGGTATGTTTTTTGCAGAATCTACAGTACTTGTTCATTTCAAGCCTGTCGGGGTCGTTTTTCTTGTTTTTCATTGTGTTGTAGTTGCGTTGTTTGCATTCGCCACAAGCCAAAGTAATTTTTACTCTCATAACGGCACCTCCCGTTTTACGGAATTTTTTGTATCTGTAAATACAGCCTCCCTCAATATCGAACACTGCAAAGCAGTAATGAAACGCCCGATAGGATCCTCTCAAAAAAAAAGACCCTCGCAGAGGTAGAAATAGTATAACATACCTGTGCGACAAGGTCAAGTAAAATTTTAACTATTTATGATAATTCGAACCTTCGGATATTTTAAAGCAGCGATACAACTGTTCAAGAAGCATAATTCGAGCCAATCTGTGTGGGAATGTCATGGGTGATATTGAGAGTCTAAGATTTGATTTTAATTTGATTTCTTTGTCGAGTCCGTAGGAACTTCCGATAACAAAGCAGATGTTTGAGTAGCCCTGATGCGGTAGATTTTCAAGGGTAGAAGCAAAGGCGTCACTGCTTAACTGTTTTCCTTCTATACATAATGAAACAATGAAGGCAGAACGCGGAATTTTTTGAATGATTTTCTGACCTTCAATTTTAAGGGCGGCCTCAATCTCGGATAGGGAGGGCGAATTGTTAAGTTTAGTCGGTTCAATTTCAATGCAATTGAGAGTACAGTATTTAGACAGACGCTTTTCATATTCTTTGGCAGCATCATTATAATAATTTTCTTTTAAACTGCCAACACTTATTAGTGAGATTTTTATCATTGTAACACCTAACAAATTATCATTTTATTATAGTTTTGCGATGCTATGTAAAGCATGTAGTCCCGATTTTCATACATCTTGTTGTCGAGCAGTGTTGCCGTGGCGCAAGAGTGTGCAATATTTGGGTTATTATTGTCTTGACTTAAGTGGGCAAGTATAAATTGGGTAGCACCGGAATTGACCAGTGCCGGAAGTTCTCGGGCACAACAGGTGTTGGAAAGGTGACCCGAATCGCTTGCGATTCGCTGTTTCAACTGTAAAGGGTAGGGCCCGTTTTGCAAAAGGTTAATGTCGTGATTTGATTCAAGCATTACAACGTTACAACCCAAGAGTGCATCACGTACAGTCTGAGTTACGCTGCCCAGGTCTGTACATACTGCAATTTTAGTGTTGTCGCGCAGCGAGAAAACATAACCGCTTGAGCCTGCGCAGTCATGACTCGTTTCAAACCTTTTAACAAGTATATCGTGGATTTCAACCGTGTTAGTTATTACATTAAGCGGTGTAGATTTTGCTATTTTGTCAGAATTAATTAATGCAGCAAGTGTTTGCTCCGAGGCATACACTGGTATGTTTAATGCATTTATCAAGGCCTTCAAACCACTCACATGGTCATGGTGTTCATGAGTTATTAAAATTGCTTTGATTTCCTCAGGAGAAATGTCATTTTGCTTCAGCGACTCGATTATTCTTTTCGCGCCTGCGCCTGAATCAATCAGCAAACCGCCGTTGCCGCTTCCTACATATGTACAGTTGCCACGGCTTCCGCTGAATATCGGAAAAATCCTTGCCATAAAATCACCAGATTATTCTAATTAATTATAAATTGTCAAAAGCAATCTTTTGCGTAAAAAAGTTTTAAAACAAACGGCTGCTATATAAGCAGCCGTTAAATTATAAGGCAATATCTACTTTATTGGGATCCGGAACGTATATGCGTTTAATATCGGCGCCAACATTTTTTAATTTTTCAATGATATCTTCATATCCGCGCTCAATATAATGAATATTGCTTATTTCGGACACCCCTTCGGTTGCCAGCGCTGCAATAACCAAGGCGGCACCTGCACGAAGGTCGGTTGCACAAACCGGTGCGCTGTTAAAGTGTTTAACACCCTTTACAATTGCTGTTTTACCGTCAACAGTAATATCAGCACCCATCAAAATTAGTTGGTTGATATATCTGAAACGGTTGTCCCATACGCCTTCATTAACTATGCTCACACCATCAGCCAGAGCGAGAAGTGTCGTCATTTGCGGTTGCATATCTGTAGGAAATCCCGGATGTGGCATGGTTAAAAGATTAGTTGCCACAAGTTTTTTATCTGAGACAACCCGAACCGATTCTTCATATTCTTCGATAGTAACTCCTGCTTCTGTCAGTTTTGAAATGATTGATTCAAGATGCTTTGGAATTACGTTTTCAATAACTACATTTCCGCCTGCGGCGGCAACTGCTGCCATATAAGTTCCGGCTTCAATCTGGTCGGGAATGATGCTGTAGGTTGAGCTGTGCAGATAATCAACACCGCGTATTTTTATAACATTTGTACCGGCACCCATAATGTCCGCGCCCATTGAGTTTAAAAATGTTGCAAGGTCAACGACGTGGGGCTCCTTTGCGGCATTTTCAATAATTGTTAACCCCTTTGCCTTAACGGCGGCAAGCATTATATTAATTGTTGCGCCGACCGAAACCTTGTCCAGATAAATAGAACTTCCGACTAATTCGGTTGCCTTAGCGTCAACCATAGCATTATCGTAGATAACACGGGCACCGAGAGCCTCAAAACCCTTAATATGTTGGTCAATAGGACGTACACCGAAATCACAGCCGCCGGGAGGTGCAACCCTTGCTCTGTTAAATCTGCCGAGTAAAGCACCGATAAAATAACTTGATGCACGCATACCCGAAGTCTGAGCAGAGGACAAGGTATAAGAACCTACATTTTTGCAGTTGATTTCTAAAGTGTTTTTATTAATAACCTTAATGGAAGAACCGATGCTTTTAAGAATGTTTATTATTAAATTTACATCTGAAATGCAGGGGATATTTTCAATGCGGCAGGTTTCATCACAGAGTAAAACAGCGGGAAGGATAGCAACAGCAGCGTTTTTTGCGCCACTGATTTTAATACTTCCGTTTAGATAGTTGCCGCCATTGATAATGTATTTATCCAAGTCAGGCACTCCTTAAAATAGGTATGTTTTATAGTTAGTATTATTGCCGAAAATAATATATATATTAAACCAAAGGGTATTATACCGCATATTTTGTGTATTGTCAAATTAAACCGTAAAAACGTGAAATTTTTATTTAGTTGCAATAATTGGCACGGAAGTAAAAAATAAAAACATCCGGTATTGATTTGAAGACAATATCGGATGTTTAAAAATTTAAGAAAATTAATAATCAGTAAAAACTAAGCGTTCTTTCTGTTTTTCTTTTTGAAACTTTTTTTAGCGCGGCGTTTTTCGGAATATTCACTCCAAAGAACCCACAGCGGACCGGCAATGCAGATGGTGGAATAACTTCCTGATAGGATACCGCCTATTAGCATCGGAATAACAAAACTTCTTAATGAAGTAAGTCCTGCAATTTCGCAGACAACGCCAACAGTCAGTATTGCCAGGAAGGTTGCAAAGGCTGTAGTAATGGATCTGCCCAAAGTTTCGTTGATACTTTTGTTTGTTAATTCTCTGGTTGAAAGTTGTGAGAACAGTTTTTTGTTTTCTCTGATTCTGTCGTAGATAACAACCGTATCGTTGAGCGAATAACCGAGGATTGTTAAAACAACGGCAATGAAATTTGAGTCAATATCAATGCGAAGTATATTACAGAACAAGAAAGCCATTAATATGTCGTGAATAAGAGCAATAAATGCGCTCACACCGGCTGAGAAACCGCCAATATTTCTGAATCTTATACTGATATACAGAATAACAAGTACACCGGCCAGTGCCACAGCGGCTAAGCTTTTAATAAAGAAGCTTTTACCCATTGAAGCATTAACAGAGTTTATTTCTGCAAATTCAATGTTATTGTCCGGATATTTTTCTTGAAGCGCGGTGGTTATTGAGGTTTGAGATTCGGTTGACAAAGACTTATCTTCAACAAGGGTTATAACGAGCTTTGTTGAATCTCCTGTAAAACTTGTGCTTTTTGTGACATTAACAGGAACACTAATAGTATCCTGTACAGCTGCCGCTGCGTCATCAAAGTTTATATTACCTGAATAAGAGTAGGTTATGCGTGTGCCGCCTTTAAAGTTTATATCAAGTTTAACCCCGAAAATTACCGTGGCAATTATACCGATTAAAATAAGCGACGCTGAAAAAATAAAGAATTTTTTAAAGTGTTTACAAAAATCAATATTATGAAAAGTACCTTTTTTAAATTTAAACATTTTCTTTAGTACCTCCATATAACCAGGGATTTCTGAAAATCTTGAACCTTGAAATGCTCTTTGTCATAAGTTTTGAGCACCAAACACCCATAATAAAGTTAGCGATAATACCGATCAACAGTGAGTAACCGAAAGAATATACAGAACCGGTTATTGTTGAACTGAAGAAGGGCATTATTTTATTGTAAGCTTGAGCCAAAATACTGTCGGCTGAGCCAAATGCACCCATCAAGATGAAGGCGATAATAACAATTGTAATGTTGCCGTCAAAAATTGCGTTCCATCCTTCCGAGTAGCCGGCAGCAATAGCACCGTCAATAGTTTTTCCTTTTCTGAATTCGTCTTTAATTCTTTCAGAGGTGATAACGTTAGCATCAACACCCATACCGATTGAAAGAATAATACCGGCGATACCGGGGATAGTGAGTGTAAAACTGTCGGTTCCGGGGAAATAACCTGAAATGCAGGCTATCATCAATCCGATTTGTCCGATTAATGAAATTGAAGCGACCACACCGCATAGCCGGTATTTAAGAATAATCGTAATGCAGATGAGAATAAAGGCAATTCCACCGGCAAGGGTCATAATATCAAGTGCTTCAGCACCGAGGGTAGGACTTACGACATTGAGTTTCGAGTCGTCAACCGAGAGTGCAAACGGAAGTGAACCGGCGTTTATTTTGTCGGCAAGTTCGTTTGCCGATTTAGCATCAAAGTTACCCGAAATCATTGCTTTTCCGTCGTTGATTGCTTCATTAACAGTCGGAGCAGAAATCAATGCATCATCGAGCCATATTGAAATTGTTTGTCCGACAAGTCTTGTTGTTGCCTCGGCAAATGCAGTTTTACCTGAACCGGTAAGGTCTAATGAAACGATATAATTTCCTTTTTCATCAACGCCTGCGGTGGCAGATTTAACATGTTCGGAACCGGTCAAAATAACCTTTTCGTTATCTTCACCCTCGCAGAATGTGAGCAGGGCGGTTTCGCCGAGTTCAGCAACTGCTGCCTGAGGATTAAAATCTTCTTCCTCAGAACTCCATGGAAAACGAACAATAACCTGATGATTAGTGTAGTCTGCAAAGACTTCATAATCGGTTATGTTTTTATTAACAAGTCTGGTTTCGATAATTTCCTTTGCGGCATCCATCATACTTTTTGTAATATCGGTATCAACATCGGGTGAGAATATAGCCTCAACACCGCCGCTGATATCAATACCCCAACGTATATCTTCGGAACCTTTGATGTAAGTGTTTTTAGTGTCTCCGTAATAGCTTGCAAAACCTGTAAATGCGGTAATAGTCAGAGCGATGAGAAGGATTGCAACTATAAAAAACACCGGTTTTCCGGTACGCTTCATTTAACCAAACCTCCAAATAGTTGTTAATGTCTAATAGGTGGGACAAAAATTGTAACACCGTAGTTAATTATATAGAAATAAAACTGACAAGTCAATATAAATTACTGTTTTTCAAGCAAATGCTCTAAAGCGGCAAGTTTAATTGCCACACATAACAATTTACTGGCACAAATAAGTTCATCCATCATCGGAAATGTAGGTGCAAGCCGTATATTGTTATCATCGGGGTCTGTTCCGTAGGGGAAGGTGGCGCCTGCGGGGGTCAGAATCAGACCTGCTTGTTTACACAGTTCGACAGTTCTTTTTGCACAGCCGTTAAGCACATATAAACTTATGAAATATCCGCCTGTCGGATTTGTCCATTTTGCAATTTCGAGATTCGAAAGCTGTTGATTGAGTGTCTGTAGTACAATTTCAAACTTAGGTTTCAAGATGGCGGCGTGTCTGTCCATGTGTTGATATAGTTTTTCAATATCGGTAAATATTCTTGCATGGCGTAATTGGTTGAGTTTATCGGGCCCAATGGTCTGAAAACTCATCCTCTTTTTTATTTCTGTAACATTTTGAGGACTGGCAGCTTCCGCCGCAACACCGGCACCCGGGAAGGTTATTTTGGATGTAGAGGTAAATATGATAACAAGATCTTCATTTCCTCTTTTTATACATTCGGAATAGATGTCTAACAAAGTGTCGGTTTTTCCGTTAATATGGTGGATGGCATAGGCATTGTCCCAAAAAACGCGAAAATCCTTTGCAGCGGGTTTTAGGGCGGCAATTCGTTTTACAATTTCGTCGCTATATGTAATTCCGTCGGGATTAGAGTATTTAGGAACACACCACATACCTTTAACACAGGGGTCCTTAACAAGTTGTTCAACGCTATCCATATCAGGACCGTCACTGTTTAGTTTGACATTTATCATTTCAATACCGAAATGCTCGCAAATTGCAAAATGTCTGTCATATCCCGGAACGGGGCAGATAAATTTAACTTTTTCTTGAAGCAACCAGGGTTTTTCACCGCCAAAGCCGTGGGTCATTGCTTGGGCAACGGTGTCAAACATCATATTAAGTGAGGAGTTGCCCCCAACGATGATTTGTGAGGTGTCAACACCCATTAGTTGCGAAAAAAGTTTTTTCAGTTCTGATAATCCGTCGAGCCCGCCGTAATTTCTGCAGTCTATTCCGGTTTCGTTTTGGAAACCGCGTTCAATAGATACACAGCTAAAAAGTTCGCTGCTGACATCCATTTGTTCCGGGTTTGGCTTTCCGCGTGACATATCTAATGACATCTTTTTATCACAAAATTCATCGTACTCTTTTTTTATCCTGCAAAATTCTTTTTCGAGTTCTTCTCTTGATGCAGTACAATAATTCATGAGAATTCCACCTTACTTTATTGATAACTTTATAATTATAACGAAATGCGTAAAAATAATCAAGCAGTTTAATAATTAGTCTGACATTTTTCAACAAAAATACAGAATACTGTGTTGGCGGCGGTTGTCATTATACAATATATACAACTTTTACTTGACATAAAGTCAATAAGAATATAAAATATTTTGATGTAGTAGGCTTATATTTAATAGTTATGGCGAACTATTATTTTGAATGTTACTACCAATATTTATGCAAGGTGAATTCGCGACCTGATAAAAAAACAGCGATTTATTATAAAAGGAGGTGCATTTCAAGATGCCCGAAGAAGTATTGTTTTATGTTATCTTCGGGGTTGCTGCGGTAGTGCTGGCAGTTTTAGGATTTATAATGGGTTCTGCACATCGTCGTAAGATAGCCGAGGCAACCATCGGGTCGGCAGAGGATGAGGCAAAGCGTATATTGTCTGAAGCTATGAAGACTGCCGAAGCCAAGAAGAAAGAGAGCATATTGGAAGCGAAGGATGAAATTCATGCTTTGCGTACAGAGACGGAAAAGGATTTACGTGAGCGCCGCGGTGAGGTGCAAAGGCAGGAGCGCAGGCTTCAGCAAAAAGAGGAATCGCTTGACCGTAAGATAGACAATATTGAAGCAAAAGAAGAAAAATTGAATACCAAGGTAAAAGAAGTTGAGAAGAAACTTGATGAGGTTGATCAAATAAAGAAAAGTCAGTTCGAAATGCTTGAAAGAATTTCGGGCTTGACTGAAGATCAGGCCAAGAAGCAACTTTTAAGTTTACTTGAGGGTGAACTCGAACACGATAAAGCTGTTAAGGTTCGAGAGTATGAACAACAGATTAAAGAGGAGGCTGACAAGTGTGCCCGTGAGTTGATTTCGCAGGCAATACAGCGTTGTGCAGCCGATCATTCCTCCGAAGCAACAATTTCGGTTGTTGAGCTTCCCAACGATGAAATGAAGGGAAGAATCATCGGACGTGAGGGAAGGAACATAAAAGCTTTGGAAATTGCGACAGGTGTTGATTTAATCATTGACGACACCCCTGAAGCAATAACCCTTTCTTGTTTTGATCCGATACGCCGGGAGGTTGCAAGG
>JAUMXX010000133.1 GCA_030535285.1 bacterium
CGCACGGTATCGCTACCACTGGATTTTGAGTCCAGCACGTCTGCCAATTCCATCATTCCGGCTATTTTATTTGGATTTGCATATTGTAAAAAACAGTTAAAACAAACCCAACGAGTTGTATTATACAACAGTATTATGACGAAATCAAGGGTTATTTAAACATTCCTTTAATTTTCAGAAAAATTGCTGATATAGCAGTAATCCCAAATGCAACCAAGAGTGGTATAACAACGGTTCGGCCGCCGGGCAGACTGCCAAATTCAGCACCAATGTTCATTCCGTAAAAACTAAATACCATTGTCGGTATAGCCATTAAGATGGTTATAGAGGTCAGAACCTTCATAACAATGTTCAGATTATTAGAAATTACGGAAGCAAAGGCATCCATCGTGCCGGAGAGAATGCTTAAATAGATGTTAGACATTTCAATTGCCTGCTTGATTTCAATCATAACATCCTCAAGCAATTCCTGATCTTCCTCATAAAGTTTTATTGCTTTACTTTTGGTGATCTTTTCAAGAGTCAACTCATTAGATTTAATAGATGTTTGAAAATAAACAAGTGACTTCTCCAAATCGAGCAGATGGATTAACTCCTTATTACGCATAGAACGTCTTAACTGTTTTTCAAGTTGGGTAGAACGTTTATCAATTTGCTTAAGATGCAGCAGGTAATGGGTTGCCATTCTAAGCAAAATTTGGAAAACAAACCTGGTGCGAAGCTCGGTCTGAACATTCTTTATGAGCCCGTCGGCAAATTCTCTGATTATCGGATTGTCACGGGTAGAAATTGTAACAATATTGTCGGGCGTCATAACAATACCTATCGGCATTGTGGTATACATAATGTTGTCATCAAATTTTTCAGCAAAGGGTACGTCTATAATAATAAGTACCATTTTACCTTCAACTTCAATGTGTGAGGATTCTTCTTCGTCTAAAGAAGCCTTTAAAAATTCAAAAGGAATTCCCAAAGTATCAGTAATCCAGGCTTTTTCAGCGGCAGTCGGAAGTGTGATATTTATCCAGCAACCGTTTTCATGTTCATCGATTCTTTCAATTTTAGAGTCAATCGTTTTGTAAAAATTAATCATAAAAAACCTCCTTCACGGAGATTTTATTTCTGAGCGTAAAATCCCCGTATATATTTAATTTTAACCATCCAACTCACAGGGTTGGGCTCGGGGCTCATACACTCACTTCCTTTATAAAAAAATTTGATAAAACTATACTAACACAGTTTTAAATAATTGATTTTGCAATTTGCCAGTTAATTATAGCAGATTTAAAAAAACAATTCAACTCTTTTTAAAAATCAAAATAAAAAACCAACCAATAAATCGTGACACATCAAAAACGTTGGTGTCAACCGATTATATGGTTGGTCGTAAAAGTATTATACCGCTTTTAATCTTAGCCGCAATTTATCAGAAATCATAGCGATAAATTCACTGTTAGTCGGTTTACCGCGATTGTTATGAATGGTATATCCAAAATAGGAGTTGAGCACATCAATATCTCCTCTGTCCCACGCAACCTCAATAGCGTGTCTTATCGCGCGTTCAACACGTGATGACGTTGTTGAATGTTTTTTCGCAACTGTCGGATAGAGTAACTTCGTTATAGAGTTAATCATATCAGAATTTCTTACTGAAAGCATAATTGCCTCACGTAGATAATGGTAACCTTTTATGTGTGCCGGAACACCGATTTGATGAATAATTTCGGTAATCATTAATTCTAAATCAGAATCTGTTATTTCGTTTTGTTGTGTGATAGGTGGTATTTTATTGTTCCAGTTTGATATTTGAAATATTCGTTCTGCCAGAATTGAAAAATCAAACGGTTTGATAAAGTAGTATGCTGCGCCTGCATTAAGTGCCTCGCTTTCCAGTTTAGGATTATCAAAACTTGACATAACCATAACAAGCGGTCTATGTTTTATGTTGCT
>JAUMXX010000053.1 GCA_030535285.1 bacterium
ATAATTCCGAAGAATATGAGTATAAACGCCAAAAACCAACCCGAAATGTCATACTCAAAATATCCGGGAACGGTGCCCAGAAAGTCGGTCAAAGGATAAATAAGACTTACAAATTTGTTGTTCTTTAGCTTGGTGGGAACATTGTCAGCTTCACAAGGTTCTTCGACGATAAGTCCCCACGAATTATTGACTGCCGTTTGTTTTAGTCTGTCAAGATTTTCTGTTTCGATATATCCTTTAAAATAGGAAACTAAAACCCCTTGACTATTATCGGGAGAAAGATTTTCATCCTCCATACCGGTAGCATAGGTCTCAAATTCTATCTCCTTTGTGGTAGTCTTAATTGCTCTTTTTATGCTATCGGCGTAACAGACATAGGATGCCGTCTGCGCATCTATTTGATCAATGCGAGCACTCAGTTCGGAAATTTTTTGCTCCATCTTTTCAGTGGACATTTGCGGTAATGTGAAACGGTAACCGCTTAATGAAGAAATGATTTTCTCCTCATCCACCGTATTAGATTTGAGCAACATAAACTTTACCGAAGATTTATTTGTACCCATCCTTACGGTTTTTATGCCGTCAGGCAACGCTTCATATTCGGATTCCGGCATCTCGTAAAATAGCAACTCATATCCCTTTGAAGCTAAACTGCTTATACTGTTTGGATCAACTTCACCCCAACTTTTCAGACGGTCAAGTTCACAATTCAGAGCAATCTTTTCAGCCTGACACTGCTTTTTCTCTTCATCAAGGGTTGCAATTTCGGCTGCTACGGACAAAGCATCAATCGGCTTTATATCTTTCTGCTCAGCGTTTTTTGCTTTTCCGATAGTGAAAATCGCGCTTTCAAGCAAGGCAATACGCTCTCTGAGTTCGCCCAGTTTTTCACCCGAGCCTTCGGTAATCTCAATGTGGATAATTCCTAATTTGCGAAGCTTTTTAAGTGCTCCTTGCTTCTTGTCTCCCATAATAATGAGGGACACTTTTTTCATAGGCACTATCATAATGAATAAACCTCCTTTTCGGAAGCCTCAGCATTACGAAGGGCTATCTTTCGTTTAGAAATTTTTGAACGTACCACGGCGCTGACCTGCTGGTCTGCCATATAAATAGATATTTTCTTAATATTTGCCTGTGTATTTGGAATTTTGACCTTTTCAAACAGGTTGACCCTTTGTGAAGTAGAAAGAAGTTCCTTCTCTAAAAGCCTAACCTGTTCATCCAACACCTCTGCCTCTAAATCGAGCGCTATCGCCTTCTCTATATGGTTTGCAGCAATATCAACCCAAAGAGGTGTTTCGTATAAATCATAGTCCCCTCTTTGAAAATCCGCACCCTCAAATGTAGGAATATCAACGCCCGCAATATTTCCTCTTCCCTTACGGATATTGCTGACCGTTATGATTCCTTCAGGGAAGGCATCCTTATCGCTAAAAACAGCAATCCAATCTTCAAAGCCTTTTTCAAGTGCTTCTCTTTGCTTTCTGACTGCCTTAGCCTTGGCTTCAATTGTGCGGATCTCCGATTGGAGTTGTTGCTTTTTCAGTGTCAAAGTAGGCAAATATCTGCGGTACATTTTGAGTGTGTCTTTTTGTACCTTTAACTCATTTTTAGTTAGTTTGATTTTTGCCAAACTACAGCCCTCCCTAACCTTCAGGCCAGAACTCATCAGCAAGGTCTGACTTTATTCCGGTTTCATCCTTCTCAAAACACTCAGCTAAGATTTCCCAACCTAAATCGAGTGCACCTTCAAGCGACAAATTGACCGACAGATCCATTAGTCTGTTTTCAAAAAGTTCACCGTATTTCAGCAATTTCTCATCCCAACTGTTCATTGAAAAGCCCATATTTTTCTTTTCAAGCGTTTCCTTATAGGATGAAAACAGACGTATCATTGCATCCATAAGCGCTCGATGGTCTTTTCTTGTTTTGCCGTTTACGTTTTGCTTGAGTCGGGAAAGAGAACCAAACGGTTCAATTCGACCGCCCTTCAGATAATACTGGCCTTCTGTAATATAGCCGGTATTGTCGGGAACGGGATGTGTTACATCATCACCGGGCATAGTTGTAACCGCCAAAACAGTAACCGAACCCGAATCTGCAAAATCAACCGCCTTTTCGTAACGGGCTGCAAGCTGAGAATAAAGGTCACCGGGATATCCACGGTTAGAAGGAACCTGTTCCTGAGTAATGGCAATTTCTTTCATGGCGTCAGCAAAGTTGGTCATATCGGTGAGTAGCACCAATACATCCTTGTTTTGCAGTGCAAACTGTTCTGCTACCGCCAACACCATATCGGGAATCATCATACATTCAACGGTCGGATCAGAAGCAGTATGAATAAACATAACGGTTTTGCTCAGTGCCCCGCCTTTTGAAAGTTCATCCTTAAAATAAAGAAAATCGTCATATTTAAGTCCCATGCCGCCGAGCACGATAACATCCGCATCTGCCTGCATCGCAATACGGGCAAGAAGTTGATTGTACGGTTCACCCGAAATTGAGAAGATAGGCAACTTTTGAGATACCACCAGCGTGTTAAACATATCTATCATAGGAATATTGGTTCTCATCATTCGGTTAGCAAGAATACGTTTCGTGGGATTTACAGAGGGGCCACCAATAGATTTCAAGTTTTCATTTAGTGCCGGACCCTTATCTCTGGGTTCTCCCGAACCGTTAAATATACGGCCTAACAGATCTTCACTAAAGGATACCCGCATTTCGTGACCGAGAAAGCGCACCTCATCGCCTGTGGAAACCCCCTGACCGCCAGCAAATACCTGCAGGGAGACGATATCGCCCTCGATTTTATTGACCTGAGCCAAGGATTTGCCGAAACGTGTGTTAATCTGAGCCAATTCCTTGTACGCAACACCGTCTGCTCGAACGGTGATAACATTGCCGGTGATAGATTCTATTCGATTGTAAACTTTATTCATTCTCACTCACCGTCCTTTAATAGTTTTTCAACCGGTGCGGCTAATTTACCGCTCCCCTTGCGATACAATTCATCAATCTCAGATTCTGCTTTTTTAAACGCTTCGCTCTCAAACTCGCTATAATTCCAGTCGATGAATTTCTGGCGCATACGGTTAAAGAAAGCACGGGCATCATCTTTACTATCCACCCCATAATCACTGCCTAAAACATAAATTAGCTTATCGGTAACATAACGCTGACGTAAAGTGCTGCAGTTAGCATCAATGGGATCAAATGAATTCTGCTGCAGATAAACAGCATCAAGCATTTCAGATTTTAAATAAGTAATATAGTCAGAAAGCGAGGTACCCTCTTCACCGACAACCTTCATCATTGAACCGATTTCGTCACCGTGATGAAGAATATCTTTACAAAATTCCGACTTTTTACTATCAATAACACTTTTATATTTCGACCAGGAAATTAGAGGATCAATAGCAGGATACTTTCTTGCATCGGAACGCTCACGTGAAAGACCGTGAAAAGCACCGACTACCTTTAATGTTGCCTGTGTTACCGGTTCTTCGAAGTTGCCGCCTGCAGGAGAAACTGTTCCGCCGATTGTAACAGAACCGGTACTGCCGTCGGGCAAACGAACATAACCTGCTCGCTCATAAAATGCCGCAATATATGATTCCAGATATGCGGGAAACGCCTCTTCACCGGGGATTTCCTCAAGTCTGCCCGACATTTCACGAAGTGCTTGCGCCCAACGTGATGTTGAATCTGCCAACAGCAGAACATTTAGTCCCATCTGACGATAATACTCGGCAAGCGTTACCGAGGTGTATACCGACGCTTCACGGGAAGCAACCGGCATAGAAGAAGTGTTACAGATAATAATGGTTCTTTCCATAAGCGAACGACCGGTTTTGGGGTCGGTCAGTTCGGGGAATTCTGTTAATGTTTCAACTACCTCACCGGCACGCTCACCGCAGGCGGCAATTATTACAATATCCACATCGGCATACTTCGAGGTAGTATGTTGCAATACGGTCTTACCTGCACCGAACGGTCCGGGCGTGCAATAGGTGCCGCCCTTGGCTACAGGGAAAAAGGAGTCAATAAGACGCACCTTTGTTTCCATTGTATGAGCGGGTGCCAATCTTTCGCTATAGCATTTTACCGCCCGTTTAACCGGCCACTTGAAAGACATAGCCACCGAGATCTCTCTACCGCGCTCATCGACTATGACTGCAACTGTATCTTTTACGGTATATTCGCCCTCTTGGGCAATTGCTTTAACCGTATAGTTTCCAATCAAATAAAATGGAATGAAAATTTTATGTATAAACGGACCTTCGGGCACAGTTCCTATATACTCACCCGCACGAACAACATCGCCGACATTAGCAGTAGGAGTAAACTTCCACTTTTTATCGGTGTTAAGTCCGTCTGAGTAAATTCCGCGCTCTAAAAACCAGCCCGCCTGTTCCGCTAAGACGGGAAGCGGATTTTGCAGTCCGTCATATATCTGACCGAGCAAACCGGGCCCAAGATCTGCTGAAAGCATATCTCCCGTAAACTCTACTTCATCTCCGCATTTAATTCCATCGGTCATTTCGTAAACCTGTATTTGTGCGATATTTCCTTTAATACGGATAACCTCGCTTTTCAGGGCGGTATCACCAACCCTAACAAAGCATATCTCATTCATGGAAACATTACCGTCAAACTCGACCGACACCAAGTTTCCGTTAATGCTTACAACCCTTCCAATATTTCCGGTCATTATATTGCCTCCAACCTGTCTCCATTTAAAATGGAGTTGTAAATTTTCCTGTATGCCTTCTCGCCAACCTCAGTGTTAAACTGCCTTATCCTCAAAAGTAGTTTTAATCTGAGTCCGTAATAGAAAATATAATCCTCTGAGAAACTGTCCATCGGTCTGAGCGTTTCTAAGATTTCCAAGCGATAACGATTCAGAATTTTTTCAGCTTCCATCGGATTTTCTACCTCTATTGCCGTGCCTGCCACTTTTATATGTTCCAAAGGCAAAATCATGTTTTGAGTATCAAAAGGCTTTTTCATTTTTTCTGCACGAACTTTACAGAGTGCAAACCGTAAATTCCGCTCACTTTCATTCCAAGCATCAATTAAATCAGAACCCGAACTCTCATAATTCTTCGGTGGGGACAGCGTGAGTTTCTTTATCTTGTCCTGTGCTTTTGTTCCTAAAAAACGATCGCACAACTGTGTAAAGTGCTCTTGTGTAATCGGAAGCGGAGCATTTTCACTTATCCCGTCCAGTGACGGCAACTGCGAAATTAAATAATATTCAGCCATATATTTACGCCTCTTTCAAAAGCTTGGTAACCTTGGGACTAAGATAATTAGAAAGCATATCCACAACCGCTTCAGCAGAATAATCATAATAAACACTGCCATTATTTACCGCAATACGAAAACCGCCGTCAAAATTATCGTTTGCCCTCAGCGTGATACCCTTTAACATTTTTACCTTAAGAGCCGCAAGCAAGGTTTCTTCTAACATTTTAAGGTCATCGGTATTTAAAATCACTGCGATGTCCTCAGCGTCAGGCTCTTTTGCCCAACCTTCAACAACACGTATAATCAGCCCTGCAAGTGCATCTGATGAATATACGGCGGTAACGTTTTCTGCCGTGATCGTCTTAATTTCTCTTGTTACACTTTCTCTGAAAGAAATCAGCAGATTACGGCCTGCCTGACGAATGGCATCCTCGCTTGATTTTGTAATCCTCTCATTTTCAGCCTTTGCGTCAGCCAGAATTTTATCTGCCTGCGCCTGTGCATCCGCAACAATTTTTTCAGCTTTTACCTTCGCAGCATCAACTATTGTCTTGGCCTCTTCCTCGCCAGCGGCCACGCCATCTTTTTTAATCTGCTCAATAAGTTCCTGGAGTTGTACTTCCATAGTCTTATCTCCTTTTAATACTTAATCATTTTTACTGCCATAAAAACATAAGGGAGCTAGCGTCCTCTACAGTCAGCTGGTTCCCTTGAATATTGCAATCTATTTCGGTTAATTATATCATACTTCCCTTTTTACGTCAATATTTTTCAATAAAAAACGAAACCCTCCTGTCAAAAAAACAAGACAGCCACAAAATGCAACTCTTTAACTAAAAATATAAGAGTAGTTTTTGTAAATTTCAACCCCTATCGACTATTCGATAGGGGTTGAATGTCAATAAGAACTGTTTAGTTTTCATCCTTTCTCTTTCTGCCGTAAAGTGTGGTGCCGAAGATTCCGCCGCCACTTACAAACAGAAGAGCAATCCAAAGATGAAGATTTGTTGTATCACCGGTCTGAGGACTGCTGGGATACTCTGACTCTGACTCCGGTTCGGGTGTGGGTTTGGGTTCGGGATGAATCACCCCTCAAATCTGAACCATTAATGTTCAGTTGAAGGGTGATTCATGTGTCATTCGTGTCCGAAAAAGAACTGATCAAAAAACCTGTTTTCTACAACATTATAATATAGATATGTTTCCAATATCGTTTTCAACAAACTCAATAATATCACTACTGATAGTATCTACTACTATACTTTCTTCACCTAAGTTGTTTTCATCGGGATAAAAATAATCGTTTACAACACCAATAAATACTTTGCCATCTACACAAGTAATCTTTACTTTTTTTCCGTAGAAAGATTTAAGTTCCACAAATAACTACCTTTCATAATTTACTATTTTACAAGAGCGTATCTATATCATTTATTTGCTTGTAAAGCTTATCATTTTCGAAAAAACAACAAATGGTTCTTTCCAATCATCGTAGAATCTCAAAATTGTTGAAGACGATGGCAAATTAAGCGTAGACAATTGTTTTGCCGATGTCGGTATAGAGTTCCCATCTTTCAAATATGCAAGTACGATATTATCAACTTCTTGCTTTGTGTATTTAGCTTTCTTTGTGTTTAAAAGTTTGATATTTGCCTCCTCAACAAAAGAATCAAAAGAACCAAAGCGATGAATAATTACTGATAAACTATATGGAAACATTTCAAGGAATGCAGTTCTTGATTCAAACATTGCACCAGATTTGCTCACTATTTCTTCTGTAGCTGCTAAAATTTCTTCTTTGGAGATAAATTCTTGCCTCTTTGAAACTATAGAACCTATTTCTTCTTGAAATCGTTGCATAGTACCAAAGAAATTATATATTACTTTTGTTGTGGGCAAGCCATTTTCTTTTCGTAAATCTCTCTGTGTGATTTTATCATGTGTTTTCAGATATTTTTTACATGCAACAACAACTTTTTCTTTTGACCATAGTTCATAGTTCAAATCTAAACCAAGAGCTATTTTAACGTCGCTGAAGTTTTTGTATTCAGGATAATAAGATAAAATACAGGGCAACGATGGAAGATTGTTTGCTTTTACTAAATCGGCTTGCTTAAATTCGGGATTTATTTTTGAGTATTCGACTAAACGCTCCCAAATATTTTCTCTAGTCCAAACAACATCAAGTTTTATTCCGAAAGCCAACTTTAATCCGTTCATTGAACCATAATATTTTGTAACATATGCAACAGAGGGTAATCCATTTTTATCTCTTGTAAAATCAACTTTTTTTATGTCGCCTTTTTTCTTTATAAACTCCCCCACTATCGTATCAAATTTTTCTTTTGTCATTTTCTCGTTTATAATTACCGTTGGCTGAGGTGTAGTGCTTATATCACTATTAATGTTTTCACCAGACATAAATCTTTTCGCCTTTTCCTCTAACAAAAAGTCATGCATCTCTTTATCGCTTTTTGATAAATTACAATCCATACACAATATTTGACAATTCTCTAAAGTCGATTTTCCGCCTTTTGCATATGCTAATATATGGTCAAAATGGCATTCAGATTTTGATGTAAGATTCTTACCACAAAAAGCACATTTTAATTGTCCATTATTTTGTTCTAAATTAGATAGAACTGCTTGATATTGAATACTTTCAGAAAAAAATCTATCGTTCATAAGTACACCTTCCAAAAACTATTTTAGGAAACATTTTTATTATATTTTCTAAAATAGATTATAAACAACATTTTATAGTTTGTCAATATCATATAACAAAGAAAGTGTTTAACACAAACAAAAGAACAAAGGGACTGTCGAAACAGTCCCTTTGTTCTTTTGGCTCCCCAAGTTGGACTCGAACCAACGACCCTGCGGTTAACAGCCGC
>JAUMXX010000134.1 GCA_030535285.1 bacterium
ATGTTTGTGCCAAGCAAAACAAACGCTGTAAATATTACTTTGTAAACAGCCGTTTTGCCGCCAAACAGATATTCCCATGCAGCTGCGCCGTAATAAGACCACCCAAGCACCGAAGCAAAGGCGAAAAAAAGAATGGAAAGAGCAATAAAAACGCCCCCCGCACGACCAAAAAAGCGGTCAAAGCAGAGGTTTACAAGTGCGGAGGCCTCGCAGTCGACAGTTGCACCGCTTGTAAGGTCAACAAATCCCGAGCACAGCACACAAAGTGCGGTAACCGTGCAGACGATAACGGTGTCAACAAACACCTCAAAAATTCCCCAGAAACCCTGTGTTACAGGATCGGCATTTTCAGCCGATGCGTGTGCAATCGGTGAACTTCCCATACCGGCTTCGTTTGTAAAAATGCCTCTGCTTAGTCCGGTTCGAACAGCCTTAAGGAATTGACTTGCTAACAAACCTCCGGAAAATGATTTGATTGAAAAAGCCGAGGAAAAAATACTTTTTATTGCAGGAATAAAATTGCTTGCATTGCTGAAAATTATAAAAAGCGTTCCTAAAATATAGACTGAAGACATAACAGGAACAAAAAATGCGCAAAAATTTGAAAGCCGTTTGTTACTGCCAAATATAAGAAAAACTATAGGAATCAAAACTAAAAAAGCAGACAGTATTTTAGGCATGTTAAAGGCAAATTCCAGGTTGTCAGAAACAGCGTTAATTTGTGCCATATTACCGATTCCAAAGGAAGCAAGCAGGCATGAAGATGAAAAAATGATTGATAAAAATTTAAATTTACGGGGCAGACCGTAGATAATATTGTACATCGGTCCCCCTACCCTCTCGCCTTTACTGTTAACAGTTGAGTAATGAACAGATATGCAAATTTCTACAAATTTTGTGATCATTCCCAAAAAACCCGATACCCATATCCAGAATATTGTTCCGGGACCTGCAATTGTAATGGCAGATGCAACACCGACGATATTTCCGACTCCGATTGTAGAGCCGAGTGCCATACACATGGCTTTAAATCCGCCAGAACCGTTTTTCTTCAAACTTCCAATTGTTTTCCTGAACACTTCAAAAATGTGTGTTATTTGAAAAAAAGAGCATTTTACCGATAAAAAAATGCCCAGTGAGACCATTATTATAACAGTAGGCAGACCCCAAACAACCTCAGAAATTGTCTTTAACAAAATAATCACTCCGATTATACTTAATTATTAAAGATATAAGAGAAGTTTTTTAATTCTATTCTTATTTAATGACTTTTTTTGAATGAGCAGGTTTGGTAGCGCCTGAAACAGATGAATTATCGTTTTGAGGTAATATTGGAGTGCTATAATGTTTAGCCGTTACTACCCTGTCAAAAAGTTTTTTAAAGGCAATATTTCCGTAAAAATGAGAGTCGCATCTCTTACAATAAAATTTAGCCTTAAAGGTTCGGTTTTTAAATTTCCAGGGCGTAGTTTGCCTTCCGAATCGGTTACAGGCAGCACAGCGAAAACGCAAATCATTTTTGTTAATCAGTGGACTGTTGATATTAGAAATATAATACGGTTTAAATAATAATCTGGCAAAATAATCACTGTTTTCGGTGTCGATAACGTGTGATAGCAACTGTCTTCTGTTGAAGGTTTTGCGTAAAATTTCTGCAGCCAGCGCACTGTCATCTACAGCACGGTGCAGTTCCAGATTTTCAATTGAAATACCCAACAATTTTGCAGCGTTTGAGAGCGATATTTGTGAAGGAATTTCAAATCCTTTTTTTCGCAGATAATTTTGTACAAATGATTGCAAATCAGCATATTTCTTTATAAAAGGTATGCTGCAAATGTTTTTAAATAATTTGAAGTTCGCAAGAAGTGTGTATATATCAGAATTACTCCAGGTTAGTGTAATGCAATCATTCCCCATCCAAGAAATGT
>JAUMXX010000135.1:0-995 GCA_030535285.1 bacterium
GGAAAAATTGGCGAGCTTAATAAATATGTAAGTTCACTTGAAGCTTCCCGTCAAAATGAATATACAGGCATTTTTAAGGGTAAGAATTTAATTATGCTAACGGCCGAAGCTTTTACCGCCGAAGTAATTGACCCCAAACTCACTCCGACCCTTTACCGACTTGCTACCAAAGGTATTAATTTTACCGATTATTATCAGCCGAGTAGTGCAGGTACTACGGGCGGTGAATATCAAAATATTTTTGGTATGTTGCCGACAGCGGGCGGTAAATCCTTTAAAAATACCGAAGATAATCTCAATTATATGACAATGGGCAGTCAGCTTGACAGATTGGGTTATTACGGACAAGCTTTTCATAATAATACTTATACTTATTATTCGCGAAATGTTACCCATAACAACCTTGGCTATAGCGAAGGCTTTATGGGCTATGGCAATGGAATGGAAAAATACGTTAAATGGGAATGGCCACAAAGCGATTTGGATATGATAGCAGGTACTTTGCCGCTTTATATTGATAAGCAACCATTTAACGCGTATTATATGACGGTAAGCGGTCACAGCGGATATAGCCGTTCGGGTAATGCGATGACAAAAAAGAACTGGGAAGCTGTTCAAAATCTACCGTATTCCGATGATGTTAAGGGTTATCTTGCTGCTAATATGGAGCTTGAAAAGGCGTTGGAACATTTGGTGAAAACCTTGGAAGAGAAGGGAATCGCTGACGATACCGTGATTTGCCTTGCTACCGACCATTTTCCGTATGGTTTGGACAAAGGTGGAAAACTCGGCAATATGCCAAAACTTTCGGAGCTTTACGGTTATGAAGTTAACAACTATTTTGAAAGAGACCATTCACGTCTTATTATTTGGTGTGGTTCTTTAGAAGACAAAGAACCTATTGTTGTGGATGCACCAACCTCTAGCTTTGATATTTTACCG
Source organism: bacterium (assembly GCA_030535285.1). Lineage (GTDB taxonomy): Bacteria > Bacillota > Clostridia > Oscillospirales > Acutalibacteraceae > JAUMXX01. The sequence goes on from JAUMXX010000135.1 coordinate 943, forward strand.
ACTCTTTCAAACTTGTTTGGAACTGAGTTTGATTCAAGACTTTTCCCGGGTCG
>JAUMXX010000135.1:1005-1876 GCA_030535285.1 bacterium
TTTTTTCCGATGCTGAGGCACTTGTGTTCAATTCTAATTACGATTGGAAGACCGAATACGGTACCTATATTTCGAGTAAGGGTAAATTTACCCAAACAGATAAATCGGTAAAACTACCAAAGGATTACGTTAAGAATATGAAAGCCAAGGTGCGTAATAAAATCCGTTATTGCAAATTGGCGCTTGACACCGACTATTACCGACATTTATTTTCATAAAACAATTAAACCGAGCAGGGTAGACCTTGCTCGGTTTTTATTTATACAATGGGTTATCTTGACAACGAAATTGTTTTATGATAGCATAAAAATACAAAGGGGTGTTTTTATGAAGCTGTTTGAAGAACTAAGCGCAGAAAATTTATCCGATGAAGAAAATTGGCAAATAATGGGCAAACTTGAGTGTATGTTAAAAACGCGAAAATCGGACGCTTTTGTAACCTACTTTGTAGGGATGTTTCTTTTTTACGTGTATGCGATATTGGCAATGTATGCCCTTGTTCTTCCTGCGTTGATAATGGCTTTCCCAAGATGGAAGGAATTCGCTGATTCGTTTGCGGTATTGGCTGAAAAGAACATATATACATTAAGCCCTTACCCGTGGTATGCTACGATGTTGTTTGAGATAATCCAAATGGCGCAAACCCCAAATACCGATTTCTTTGGTTTCTTGTTCCGGTAGTTTTAAACAAGGGATGTAATAGTCGCCTTGTAATTCGTACCAAAGGCCATTGCTTTCATCATATATAAACTTCTCCATAATTAAACCTCCTTGTAAATAACTTTAAGTTTCTTTTGTTTGGAACGGATAATCTTTAGCAATACCTCATCCAAGGCGTCTGTGCATTTACCATCTTCAATAAGTGAGTTTC
>JAUMXX010000054.1 GCA_030535285.1 bacterium
ATCAGAATCGTGAGGTTGCGATGAAAATGCTGAGATCCAAACTTATTGAAATCAAGGAACGTGAGCATCTTGAGAAGATTGAGGATATAAAAGGTGTTCAAAAGGAAATCGCCTGGGGCTCGCAGATCAGATCATATGTATTTATGCCGTATACCCTTGCAAAAGATCATAGGACCGGATATGAAAACGGTAATATTTCGGCGGTTATGGATGGCGATTTAGACGGTTTCATAAATGCATATCTGAAGGCGGCTTCATTAGGGGAGTTAAGTTAATACGATTTTTTACAATTGACCGGGGTTTTGGCTTCGGTCAATTTTTTGTTAAATCATGTTAAATTCAATTATTTTAAAATTGTCTTGAAAAACAACGAATATTGGGGTAAACTATATTATGTATAATTATGCAAAATCAAATTATAAAGCAGGTGCATTATGACCAGAAAAAAAGCACGCGAACAGGCGTTTATTTTAATATTTGAAAAAAACTTCTCTGACGCCGAGATTGAGGAGATAATTGCTAATGCAATTGAGGCCAGAGATTTAATTAACGATGAATATGCTTTAGATGTTTTCAGAGGTGTCTTCAGTTGCGTTGATTCGATTGACAGTGATATTGAAAGTTTTCTCTCCGGATGGACCTTATCAAGAATTTCTAAGGTTGCTTTGGCTGTGCTAAGGCTTGCAATCTATGAAATTAAGAATGTTGAAGATGTTCCTGCCGCGGTTTCAATTAACGAGGCGGTTGATTTGTGCAAGAAGTATTCATCAAAAGAGGATTCCGCATTTGTTAACGGTTTGCTGGGGTCTTTAATTAAGGCACAGGGTAATTAAAATGTCGTTTTATTTAGGACTTGATACCAGCAATTACACAACTTCAGCCGCATTGTATGATAATAAATCCGGCAGGGTGATTTCCGAAAGGCAGTTACTTGATGTTCCTGATGGAAGCCTGGGATTAAGGCAAAGCGAGGCATTGTTTTTGCATACGAAAAGACTCCCCGAAATTATCAAAAGATTATTTAACGATTTTGACGATAAAATTTGCGGAGTCGGTGTTTCAACGCGGCCACGGTCACAGCAGGATAGTTATATGCCCTGCTTTCTCGTGGGTGAGTTGTTAGCGAAAAGTGTCGCTGAGATTTTAAAGGTTGATTATAAAGGGTTTTCACATCAGGACGGTCATATTTCTGCCGCAATTTTTTCCAGCGGAATGATGGAATTGTTTGATCAAAGATTCATTGCTTTTCATTTGTCGGGTGGTACGACCGAAGCCGTTTTGGTCCAACCTGATGATAACGGATTTAAATGTGACGTTATCGCGAAGTCCCTTGATTTGAAATTGGGACAGGCGATTGATCGGGTTGGAAAATTATTAGGACTACCGTTTCCGTCCGGCAGGTATATTGATGAATTATCACAAACTGTTCAATTAAGCAACAATATAAAGGTCAAGATTAAAGGTGCTGACTGCTGTGTTTCGGGTGTCGAAAATCAATGCAAAATGCTATTAGATTCGGGCGAGTCCAAAGAAACTGTTGCGAGGTATGTGATAGAATTCGCTTCTAAAACTATTGAAAAAATGACCGAGAATTTAGTTAGCCAATATGGCGACATTCCCATAGTGTTCGCAGGCGGTGTGTCTGCGAACTCAATTATCAGAAAAAATCTTTCTGAAAGGTTCAATACATATTTTGCGTCACCGGAACTTTCGTCAGATAATGCTGTTGGTGTTGCCGTATTAGCATCGAGGTGTTTATGAGTTATAGTGTTATGTCTGTTTCGCAACTTAACAGGTATGTAAAATCATTGCTTGACGGTGATCAAAACATATCGAATATCTATGTTAAAGGCGAAATTTCAAACTTTAAATGTAATTATTCAAGCGGACATATGTATTTTTCACTTAAGGATCAAGATGCAGTTATTCGTTGTGCGTTGTTTCGTAATGATGCAGCAAGACTGAGATTTGTGCCCGAGAATGATATGAGCGTTATTTGCAGAGGCAGGGTTTCTATTTATGAAAGGGACGGTACATATCAGTTGTATGTTACGCAGATGCAACCCGATGGTGTCGGTGCATTGGCGTTGGCGTTTGAACAGGTTAAGAAAAAACTCAGTTCAGAGGGCCTTTTTGATGAAAAACTAAAACGCCCTTTGCCATCCTATCCTAAAAAAATTGCAGTTCTAACCTCTGAAAACGGTGCTGCAGTGAGGGATATTCTATCCATTACCGAGAGAAGATATCCGATATGCGAAATTTTGCTGTGTTCTGTATCTGTGCAAGGCGAATATGCTGCCGAGAGCATTATAAATGCGTTATATTCTGTATATAAGCGTGACGATGTTGATCTGATAATTGTGGGTCGAGGCGGAGGTTCGGCTGAGGATCTGGCTGCTTTTAATGATGAACAACTTGCAAGGGTTATTAGCAGGTCACCTGTTCCGGTTGTCTCGGCGGTAGGGCATGAAACTGACTATACAATTTGTGATTTTGTTGCAGATTTAAGAGCACCAACACCTTCTGCCGCTGCAGAACTGTGTGTGCCCGACAGTTTAGAGTTGTTACAATATATATCTTCATTGAAAGGTGCATTAAACAGTCTTATAAACGGTAAAATCAGCGGGTATGAAGCTGTCTTAGACGGTTATAAAAAATCGACTGTTTTCGGCAGTCCCGAAAGATTGTTTGAAGGTGTCTCGCAGCGTTTTGACTATCTTTTTTCGGATTTTTGCAAGAGTTTCGAATTGCTGCTTTCTAAAGATGAAATGCGGTTTAAAAACTGTGTTGATCGGCTAAAAATGCTGAATCCGTTAGGTGTTTTATCACGGGGATATGCGGTTGTTAAAAAAAGCGGGAATACAGTTTCAAGTAAATCACAACTGTCTGCAGGAGATGTTGTTTCACTGACTTTAAAAGACGGTGATGTAAGTTGCCGTGTGCTTGAGGGGGAAGATAATTAATGGATAATAAACAGAGTTTTGAAGATATGCTTAGGCGGCTTGAAGAAATAGTTCAACTATTAAACAATGGTGGTTGTCCGATTGACGATGCGTTGAAATTATATGAAGAGGGAATGAAACTCTCGGTGCTTTGCGATAAAAAACTTAAATCGGCAAGGCAAAGCATCACCAAACTGTCAGATTTGGAAGGTAATAATAATGTCGGTTGAAAAAATGTTAGCACAATACGGTCGGTTGATTGATGAAAGATTTGAAACCGTCTTTTCGAATACCGACAATCAATATGGACGTATCCTTGATGCGATGAAATACAGTTTACTGTCAGGCGGGAAACGTTTGCGTCCGGCATTGTTGCTCGAATTTTGTAAAATCTGTGGCGGAGATCTAGATACCGCTGTTGATTTTGCTTGTGCTGTTGAAATGATACATACATATTCACTTATACATGATGATTTGCCCTGTATGGATAATGATGATACACGCAGGGGAAAACCCTCATGTCATATAGCTTTTGGTGAGGATCTGGCACTATTGGCAGGGGATGGGTTATTAACACTTGCTTTTGAGTTGGCGTCAAAGTGCAGATTCCCGGCCCGAAGTGTGCTTAAGGCTATTTCGGTTTTAGCCGAGATGGCAGGCGTTCAGGGAATGATTGGCGGTCAGGTTATTGATCTTGAAAGCGAAAATAAAGTCGTTGATATTGATACTATTAAGAAAATGTATAGTCTTAAAACAGGTGCTTTGTTGAAGGCGGCATGCTCTATTGGATGTATTCTTCCCGGTGCTGATGAGGAAAAAGTAGGTGCTGCAAAAGAATACGCTGATAATATTGGTCTTGCTTTTCAAATTGTTGATGATATTCTTGATGTTGTTGGTGACTCTCAAAAATTGGGCAAGCCGGTGGGCAGTGATGCGGACAATCATAAATCAACATTTGTTGCGTTTTATGGTATCGAACATTCCAAAAAACTGGTGCTTGAGCTTACTCAGGCGGCAAAACAGTCGCTTGACGTTTTTGGGAAGAGTGCTGACCGGCTTATTGAGTTGGCTGATTTTTTGGTGTTAAGAGATCATTAAATTATATTAACTTAAAATTTTTAAAGGATTGATAGTACTGAGTAGTGTCTTAGAAAAAATTAAGAATCCACGTGATTTGGATAATTTAAATGATAAACAATTAAATGAACTTTGTTGTGAGATTCGGGAACACATGCTCAAGGTGGTTGCTGATAACGGGGGTCACCTCGCATCAAATTTGGGCGTTGTAGAATTAACCGTCGCAATTCACCGTGCTTTTAACTCACCCGACGATTCAATTATTTTTGATGTGGGGCATCAATGTTACACACATAAATTACTGACCGGCAGATATGATCGGTTCTGTTCACTGCGTACCGAGAACGGTATATCCGGATTCATGAAACCTTCAGAAAGCGAGCACGATCCGATAATTACCGGACACAGCAGCAGTTCAGTTTCGGCAGGATACGGCATTTGCAAAGGTAATGCTCTTAATGGCAGGTCCGATTATGTCGTAGTTGTTATCGGTGACGGTGCACTGACGGGAGGTATGGTTTATGAGGCTTTTAACAGTGTTGGCAGAGATAAATGTAATTTGATAATCGTACTTAATGATAACGGGATGTCTATTTCGAGAAATGTGGGTGCTCTGTCACGCCAACTTAACTTAATAAGAAATAAGATTTCATATCACCGTTTTAAGCATATGATTGAGAATATGGTGCTTAAAATTCCTTATGTCGGCGACCGTCTGAGAGGCGGTTTGCTCAGATCGAAAAACATGCTTAAAAATGCTATTTATAACAGTAATATTTTTGAAGGACTTGGGTTGAAATATCTCGGACCTGTTAACGGTCATGATATCTCACAGTTAACAAATATCTTTGAAATTGCAAAAAACAGTAATCGACCTGTTGTTATTCATACGATTACAAAAAAGGGTAAGGGATATACTTATGCAGAGAACAACCCCGATGTATTTCATGGTATTTCTCCGTTTGATATTGAGACGGGTGATAAAATTTCTGTGAGTCAGCAGGATTTTTCCTATATTTTTGGGCAGGAAATGTGTAAGATTGCAAAAACTGACCGAAAGGTTTGTGCAATTACTGCTGCAATGACGTCAGGGACCGGTCTTAATGATTTTTCAAGAATGTATAGTACCAGGTTTTTTGACGTGGGTATTGCCGAAGAACATGCGGTTACCTTTGCAGCCGGACTTGCCAAAACGGGACAAAAGCCGGTCTTTGCGGTGTATTCATCGTTTTTACAGCGTGGTTATGATCAGGTCTTGCATGATGTGGCAATTGCCAATTTGCCGGTTACGTTGTGTGTCGACCGCGCCGGAATTGTCGGTGAGGATGGAGAAACCCATCAGGGTCTTTTTGATGTTGCTTTCTTATCGACTATTCCGAATGTAAAAATTTATGCACCGTCAAATTATAACGAACTTCGGGCTATGTTGTGCGAGAGACTTTCAAATCCCGTCGGGGTTGCGGCAATCAGGTATCCGCGCGGCAGCGAACCGGAATATATTAAGGACTTTGAATACAGCGGTAATGCATTTGATATTATTGGCGGCAGCGATATTGCCGTTGTAGTATACGGTACAATGTTTGCTGAGGTTGCTAAAGCGGCTGATATTTTAAAAGAATCCGGAAAAGTGATTTCAATTATAAAATTAAATCTTATCAATGAGTTCTCGGACGAATTACTTAATCAAGTATTAAAGTATAAAAAAGTATACTTTTTTGAAGAAGGAATTATTAACGGAGGAATTGCTCAGCAGTTAGGGTCAAAACTATTACATAACAGTTTCAAAGGAAAATATAAATTAATGGGCGTAAACGGTTTTGTGCAGCAGGCAAGTATTTCTTCCGTTCGTAAGCGTTACGGACTTGACGTGTTTTCGATAGTTGACCTTATTAGTGGTGAGTGGCAGTAATGGATAAATTAAGACTTGATACGGCGGTTTTTGAAAAAGGGTTTTGTGATAGCAGGGAAAAAGCTAAGGCTTTGATTATGGCGGGGGAGGTATACGTTAATAATCAAAAGGCCGATAAGCCCGGAATGTCGTTGAAAAAGGACGATATATTAGAGGTTAGAGGAAATCCCTTAAAATATGTAAGCCGCGGCGGTTTAAAACTTGAAAAAGCAATCAATAGTTTTCAAATAAAACTTGATGGATGTATCTGCGCCGATATTGGTGCTTCTACCGGCGGTTTTAGTGATTGTATGCTGCAAAATGGTGCTGAAAAGGTTTTTGCGGTTGATGTTGGTTACGGTCAACTCGCTTGGAAACTGCGTACGGATAATCGTATAATAAATTTGGAACGCACTAATTTCAGATATATAACCGAGAAAGAAATTAACCTGCCGCTTGATTTTGCATCTGTTGACGTATCATTTATCTCCTTGTCGCTTATTTTGCCTGTACTTTATAAATTCATGAAGTTCGATGCAAAGGCGGTTTGCCTAATTAAGCCGCAGTTTGAGGCGGGTCGTGAGAAGGTTGGCAAAAAAGGCGTGGTGCGCGATAAATCGGTGCATGTAGAGGTAGTTGAAAATGTTACAAATATGATGCTTAAATCCGGTTTTTCAGTTGAGCAAATTGATTTTTCACCCATCAAGGGACCTGAGGGTAATATTGAATATTTGGCACTTATTGCTAAATCTCAAAATCCTGCTTTTTTATCTGAGATTTCAGCACAACAGGTTGTTGAAATGTCACATTTAGAATTAGATAGATAAACTGTCAGGTTTTACAACCTAAAAAATGTACGTGTTAATGTTATGAGAGAAAGGGATGAATATTTTCGTGAAGAGTTTTTCGAAGGTTTTGTTAATCGCTAATGCAAACAAATTAACCGTTGATTCGATTGTCGAGAGAACGGTAGAAATTTTGCGTGAATGTGGGATTGATAACATTGTAAATTTCGATCCGGAATGTGATAATGCTTTGTATAAAAATTGTGATCTGGTTATTGCGGTCGGCGGTGACGGGACAATTATACGTGCCGCAAAACGTGCCGCACTGTTTGATAAACCAGTTTTGGGTATAAATGCCGGAAGAATCGGTTTTTTAGCGGGACTTGAATATGATCAATTGGATAAACTGTTTGCACTTAAAACCGGCAGTTACACTGTTGAGAGCAGAATGATGCTTGCGGTCAATTCCTGTATGAATGAGTGCAATAATGTTTATTGTTTAAATGATGTTGTGCTTTCAAAGGAAACTCCTTCAAGGTTGATTGATGTAAACGTCTGTTATGACAATGATGTTGTTTCATACCGTGCCGATGGAATTATTTTGGCAACGCCAACCGGTTCTACCGCCTATTCGATGTCAGCGGGCGGCTCGGTGGTTGATCCTACAGTTAACTGTATTCTTATTACACCTATCTGCCCGTATTCTCTTTCGTCTCGTCCGGTTATTATAAATTCCGATAAAACGGTTCAGTTGAGCACAGTTGAGAACAGTTTGGAAAAAGCCTTTTTATTTGTAGATGGTGATTTAGCAATTGAGGTTCCAAACGGCGTTAAAATTCAGGTTTCTAAGGCGGATATAGAGGCAAAGTTTATTAAAATAAGCGATAATTCATTTTATAAATTGCTTGCAAATAAAATTAAGTGATTTATCGAGGTGTGTTTATGAAAAAGAAAAGACAAAAAGTGATTTTAGAATTAATTTCAAGTCAAATTATTATTACCCAAGAAGAATTACAGGATGCGTTAAAAGAGAAGGGATTTAACGTTACTCAAGCAACCGTTTCAAGAGATATTAAGGAGTTGCGAATCGTCAAGGCTCTCGATGCAGCCGGAAATTATCGTTA